>NZ_JALAGT010000087.1 GCF_022712295.1 Galactobacter sp. | reverse complement strand
GACCCCCACTCATTTCGCGAAAAGGACCTCCTCGCATGACCCTGACCAGCTCACGACCCGTCGCCGAATCAGCGCTCGACGTGCACCTGAGCGGTGTGGGCCAGCGCTTCGGAACCCACCAGGTACTCACCGATGTGGACCTCACCGTACCTGCGGGAGAAATCGTGTCCATCCTGGGGCCCTCCGGCTGCGGCAAGTCCACCCTGCTGCGCGCGGTGGCGGGCCTGGACTCCCCCACCAACGGCAACGTGACCATCGGCGAGCAGCCCGTCTCCGGCCTCGATCCGCGCTGCGGCGTCGGCTTCCAGGAACCACGGCTCCTCCCCTGGCGCACGGTCCGCGCCAACGTCGAGCTGGGGCTGCCGCGGGGCACCGCCAAGTCCGACGGCGCCACTCGAGTCACCGAATTACTGCGCCTCGTCGGTCTCACCTCCCACGCCAACAACCGCCCCCGGGAGATCTCGGGCGGCATGGCCCAGCGCGCCTCGCTGGCCAGAGCCTTGGCGCGCCGCCCCTCAGTGCTCCTGCTGGACGAGCCTTTCGGCGCACTGGACGCCCTGACCCGCTTGAACATGCAGGAACTACTGCTGCACGTCCACGCCGCGCACCCGTCCACCGTCCTCCTGGTCACCCACGACGTGGATGAGGCGCTCCGACTCTCCGACCGCATCGTCATGCTGGGCCGCGACGGGGATTCCCCCACCGCACCCGCATCAGTGACCGGCATCCACGAGGTACCCGGCGACCGCCCGCGACAGGACGACGATCCGGAGATCCTGGCCCTACGCCACCGCCTCCTGGCCCAACTCGGCGTCCACGCCTGACACCGCATTCATCCCACACACATCCGCATCTTTTACGAGGAGCATCATGACCCGCCGTTCCGCCACCCGCCTCGCCGCCACAGGCGTAGCCCTCATCGCAGCCACCTCCCTCCTGGCCTCCTGCGCCGGCGAGGGTTCCGGCGGAGACGAGGCCAAGGGCGGTGGCAGCGACACACTCACCATCGACTGGGCCACCTACAACCCCCTGTCCATGGTCATCAAGGACCAGGGGTGGCTCGAGGACGAGCTGAAGGAGGACGGCGTCAAGGTCGAGTGGGTGCAGTCGGCTGGCTCCAACAAGGCCAACGAGGGACTGCGCGCCGGCGCCCTGGACGTGGGTTCCACCGCGGGCTCTGCTGCCCTGCTCAACCGCTCCAATGGTTCCCCCATCAAGGTCATCGGCATCGCTGATCAGCCCGAATGGTCCGCGATCGTGACGCGTTCCGATTCCTCCATCAAGACCGCTGCCGATCTCAAGGGCAAGAAGATCGCAGCCACCAAGGGCACCGATCCCTACTTCTTCCTTCTGCAGGCCCTCGGCAGCGCCGATCTGAAACCCTCAGACGTCACCGTGGAGAACTTGCAGCACGCAGACGGTCGGCAGGCGCTGGACGGTAAGTCCGTGGACGCCTGGGCGGGGCTGGACCCGATCATGGGTGCAGCCGAGGCCGACGGCGACGAACTGCGCATCCGCAACGTGGACTACAACACCTACGACACCCTCGCCGCCACCGAATCCTTCATCAAGGACTCCCCGGAAACGGCCCAGACCGTCCTGGACACCTACGAGTACGCCCGCCAGTGGGCCTCGAAGAACCCGGAGAAGGTCGTCGACATCGTGGCCCGCGACGCCGCCATCGACCCCGACGTCGCGAAGAAGGTCATCGACGAGCGCATCAACCTGGATGTCTCCGTGGTTCCCGGTGAGGACCAGACCAAGGTGCTCTCCAACGTGGGCCAGTTCCTCGTGGACTCCGGCGACGTCCCGGATGCCGACACCGTGAAGAAGGGCCTGGACTCGCTCCTTGACCCGACCTTCGCCGAGAAGGCAGACGCAGACAACATCAAGGGCGAATGAGCATGAGCAGCAAGACAGACTCCGTCGCCGATGCCGCAGAGACGGCCGAGGTCGGCGCGGGAGCGGCGGGCGGTGGGCACACGTCGTCGGGCACAGGCTCATCCCGCTGGCGCCGTGCGGCGCTGGGCGCCGTCATCCCCGTGGTGCTGCTGATCATCTGGGCCTACGTCACGAACTCCGGGATGGTTGCTCAATCCAAGCTGCCCACGCCGCAGTCGGTGTTCTCCGCAGGCACCAGCCTGTTTGCCGACGGCACGCTCATGACGCACATCGGCATCTCGGTGCAGCGTGTGCTGCTCGGCTTCGTGATCGGCGGTGTCCTGGGACTCGTGGTCGGCTCCCTGGTGGGGCTCTCCCGCGTCTTCTCTGAAATGTTCTCCCCGCTGATCGGCGCCCTGCGGGCCGTGCCGTCCCTGGCATGGGTGCCGCTGCTGCTGATCTGGCTGCACTACGGCGAGAATTCCAAGGTCACCCTCGTGGCCATCGGCGCATTCTTCCCCGTGTTCACCACCGTGGCCTCCGGGCTGCGACACGTGGACAAGAATCTCGTTGAGGCCGCCCGGGCCTTCGGATACACCGGGCTGCGGCTGCTGCGCACCGTGCAACTGCCCGCCGTGGTGCCCTCCATCTTCTCCGGGCTCCGACTCGCGCTGGCTCAGGCGTGGCTGTTCCTCGTGGCAGCCGAGCTGCTCGGCGCCTCCATGGGACTGGGCTTCCTTCTGACGGATTCACAGAACAACGGGCGCACCGACCGGCTGATCCTGGCGATCATCCTGCTGGCCGTGCTCGGTAAGATCACCGACGCTCTGCTCGGTTTGGTGGAACGCTGGGCCGAACGCCGCTGGACCTGATCGTCGCTTCACCCCACGATTCGCGGTTCGCCCCGCATACTCCGGTTTACAACCGAAATGTCAGGAAGCCCCCGTCCTACGACGGGGGCTTCCCGACGTTTCGGTGGCTTATCGGCGTTCCGCTCTATGTCGAGCATTTGCGGCAACTTTCGTGTTTTGCGGCCGTCGTACGACGGTCGCAAAACAAAGATCGCGCCGCGGATCACCATTCTGGCCGCAAATAGGGGCACTGCGCATGAACCAGAGCTAACCGCGCCGCCTGCGGATCAGAACCAGCCCCGTGCAGACCAGTCCGACCAGAGTCGTCAGCGCCCCCAGCGCGCCCACTGAGAGGTAGATCAAGGTGCTCGGCGGCCACTGACCTACGGGTATTTCCTGGATGGAGCGGCCATACAGCTCATGACAAATGGATTGTGTGTAAGCCGTCATGCCCGTCGCCACACCCATCAGCACCAGTCCGGCCACGCTGCAGACCACCGCAGCCGTGCGCAGGGCCGTCCCACGAGGTGAGGCGGCGACCGGACCGGGACGGATGCGGGTTGAAGTCATGCACACCAGTCAACCAAGGAATCGTGACAGGAACATCCACCTACAGGATGAATTCATCTCCTCCTTTCATCCGCTGAGATGCCCCGGTGCAGCCTGCACCCACACGAAAGTGCCCCTTCACTCCGTCCGGACCCATGGCATGCACAGGTCCGGACGGAGCGAAGGGGCGGAAATGACTCGGAAGCGCGCACATCCCTCATGGGTTGAGCGCCTTGTCCGCGAGAGTCGGCTAGGAGGACCCAGCTCTCACGGACACCGAGTCACTTGGCTGCGGATCCCTTGGTGGCATCGCCGATGGCGTTGAGGCCCTCGGGCAGCGTGCCGTTGATATGGAAGTCACCGATGGCGCGGGCACGGAACGAGATCGGGTTGTGTGTGGCCACGGTCTGGGCGTTGCGCCAGTGCCGGTCCAGGCCCTTGGACGTGGAGGTCGCGGAGGCCCCAACGGTCTCGAAGAGCTGCTGTGCAGCGGCCATGGCCAGCTCCGGGACGATCACCTGCGCCTGTTCCACGGCGATCTCGCCGAGGGAGAGCTCATAGGGCGGTTGGCCGTCGAACTCGGGCGAGTAGGCACCGGACTCGTAAGACGCCTCGTCAGCCACATCGAGGGCACGAGCTGCCTGCAGCACCGTGGCCTCGGCCGCGAAGGCCTTGGCGGAGAGGCGGCCGACGGCCTCCTGGATCAACGGATCCTCACGGAAGGGCAACCCCGATCCGGTGTTGAACGTGCGCTTTCGAGCGGCGATGGTGGACACCGCATCCCGACGGGCCGCACGGGCGATGCCGGCCAGGACGGCCAGCAGCACCAGCTGGAAGAAGGACGCCTCGAAGATGGCGTCGGAGCCGCCCGGGACTCGCTCGAGAACGGCGTCCTCGTCCACCGGGACTCCCTTCAGCACCGTGGTGCCGGTACCGGTGAGCTTCTGGCCGAACCCGTCCCAGTCATCCTCGATCGAGACGCCAGGAGCGGAGAGGTTCACCACGGCGAAACGACGACCGCCACCCTCCTGGGAAGCGGAGACGCGGGTGTAGTCGGAGAAGATGGTTCCGGTCGAGTAGTACTTGGTGCCGTTGATCTCCCAGCCGTTGTTGCCCTTGGTCAACACCGTGTTCAGGGTGCCGAGGGCGTTGCCGCCGCGCTCTGTGGACGCGTTTCCGACGGTCTTGCCGTTGAGCACCTCGCGGTACCACCGCTGCTGGATGTGCTCAGGCTGGTACTTCAGGCTCGTCACGAAGCCCACGTGGCCGCGGTAGAGATGGGCCACGTTGGAGTCGGCCTCGGCGAGGTCGATCAGCAAACGGATGAAAGTCTCGATGCTCACGCCGATACCACCTGCTGAGGCAGGGACAAGGAGCGCACCGAAGCCTGCTGCGTCCAGAGCCTCGACCTCCTCGAAGGGCAGTTCACGATCCAGGTCCCGCTTCAGGGCCCCGGCGCCGATCTGGGCGAACAGTGGGGCGAAACGCAGGGAGAGAGCCTCGTAGGAGGCGGGGTCGGTACTGGTGGCGGTGAGTGTGGTGGTCATGACTCCTCGGTTCTTGACTGGTGTCGAATCGTGATGAATGGCGAAGTTCGAGTGCCGCGCGCTGCCGTTTCACCGGCAGCCGCGTTCAAGGAACTCAAACCCCAAGATGTTGTTGTGCGTGCGGCGCTCAAACTTGCAGCGGCGACTTCTCGGTGGCCGCTGCGGAGAACTCGTGGAACGCTCCGCGGTACTGCGCGGCGGGGTGGTCCGTGGCGATGGTGGGCCCTGACGCGCCGTCGGACACCCGCTCACGCAAGGTCGCACCCGTGCCGTAGGAGGTCTGGGCCAGACCGCGGGCTTGCAGTTCCGGCAGGGCCCCTTCGATGAAGTCCACGTAGGTCCCTGGCAGGGTGAAGTTGATGAGGTTCAGCCCATCCATGCCCGCGTCCTGCCAGCGTTCCAGCTCGTCCGCGACCTGCGACGGGGTCCCCGCGACGAGCTGGTTGCGTGCGCGGTAGCGGGCCACGTCTCCCACGGTCGGATTCTTGCCCGGGACGGAGGCAAACAACGCCTCGAGCACTCCGCGGGCACCCTCGGTGTCGAGGTCACCCAGGGTGGCGTCGTGAGGCAGACCGCCCAGGTCCACGCCGATCCCGCCGCCGATGTGGGCGATCATATGGTCGAGGTCCAGGTACTCGTCGAATTCGGAGAGCTTGCGGGCCACCTCCGCCTCGGTGGAACCCACCACCACGTGCAGGCCGGCGAAGACCTTCACGGAGCCGGGTGCCCTGCCCACGGACGCCTCCAAAGACCGCAGCTTGGCGACCTGGTCTGCCACGTACTGCGGGCTCGGGGCGAAGAGGAACGTGGATTCCGCATGCGTCGCGGCGAAGCGACGCCCACGGTCCGACGAGCCCGCCTGGAACAGGTACGGGGTGCCCTGCGGGGACGGCGTGGGCAGGTGCGGCCCCTCCACGTTGTAGCGCTGACCCTGGTAGTGGATCTTGGAGACCTTCGCGGGATCGGCGAAGTCGCCTGCGGGGTCCGCCTGCAGTGCGTCGCGGTCCCAGGAGCCTTCCCAGAGCCGGTAGGCCACGTCCACGTATTCCTCGGCCCACTCGTAGCGGTCGTCGTGCTCGGGCAGTCCGACGGCACCGAAGTTGCGGTGCGCGTTGGGCAGCACGGAGGTCACGATGTTCCACGCCGCGCGTCCGCCGGAGAGATGGTCCAGGGTGGAGAGCTGCCTGGCCAGCTGGTACGGGTGCGCCTGGATGATGGAGGACGTGAACGCGAGGCCGATCTTGTCCGTGACCGCGGCGAGCGCGGAGGCCAGCACCAGCGGGTCGTTGGAGGGGATCTGCAGTCCGCGGCGCACGTGGGAGGCCCAGCCGCCCTCGTGTTCACCGTAGAGTCCCACCACGTCCGCCAGGAAGATCGAGTCGAACTTGGCTGCCTCGAGCCGCTTCGCCAGGTCCGTCCAGACGGAGAGGTCGTTGAACTGTGCCGCACGCCCGTCCGGGTGGCGCCACCCGCCTCCCAGGATGTGCCCGGGAGTGTTCATGAGGAACGCGGAGAGCAGCAGGCGTTTGCGGCCCCGCTGCGCGGGGGCGTCAATGCTCGACGATGCGGCCTCGGGTTGGGTGGTCATGCTCAGTTCTCCTTCCAGGCGCCCTGGAGGATGGGCGCGGTTCCGGTGGTGAATTCGACGTGGGCGCCGGAGTGGGCACCGTAGACCTGGACCTCGTCCCACAGGGGCAGGGCGATGGCGTCGTCCACGGCGATCTTCTTCTGCTCGTCGGCCACGAGCTTCTCGTGTTCGGCGTCGTCCGTGGCGGCCTGTTCCTTGGCGAAGAGCTCATCGCGGTCGGCCGTGTTGTGCAGCGTCTGGGTGTTGTTGGCCGGCCCGAACACGGGGCCGAGACCCCCATAGGCGAACTGGCGGGTTCCGAAGATCTCCACCTGATCGTTGGTCTGGGCTTGGACAACGAACGTGTTGTCGGCTGCGCGGTTGACCAGCTTGACGCCCACGTCCTTCCACTGCTGCTCGATCAGTTCGAAGGCGGGCTTGATGACCACGGAGTTGGAGGAGGTGGAGACGGTGATCTCCAGC
This sequence comes from Galactobacter sp., assembly GCF_022712295.1. GTDB lineage: Bacteria > Actinomycetota > Actinomycetes > Actinomycetales > Micrococcaceae > Galactobacter. Next base: position 25,851 of record NZ_JALAGT010000087.1, on the reverse strand, counting down.
TTCTTGCCGTCCTTGGCGCGGATGCCGTCGGAGCCCTTCTTCCATCCGGCCTCGTCGAGAAGCTTGTTGGCCTTGTCCGGGTCGTAAGACAGATCCTTGGACAGGTCCACAAAGCCGGGGGCGTCGTGGTTCAGCACGGAGGCGGCCACGGTGTAGGAGTCGGAGAGGACGGTGTCCTTGATGGTCTTGCGGTCGATCGCGGCGTTGAGGGCCTGGCGGACCTTCACGTCCTCCAGCTTGCCGGAACCGATGCGCAGGGCCGCGACGTTGGCGGTGAGGTCCAGGCCGGGGACGGCCAGCACCTGGTTGCCGGAGCCCTTCACGGCTTCCTCGTCGACGGGCTGCAGGCCGCGGGCCAGATCCACCTGTCCGGTCTGCACGGCGCCGGCGCGATTGCCGACCTCCGCCAGGTACTTCACGGTGAAGGAGTCAAGGTACGGGGCGCCCTGGTTCTCTGCGGTCTCTGGCGCCCACTTGTACTCCTTGCGAGCCTTGAACTTGACCTCCTGATCCGGGATCTGGGACTCGTAGACGAACGGTCCGGAACCCACGATCTTGGAGATGTCCGACTGCCCTGCGGTGTTCAGTTTCAGGGTCTTCGGAGAGACGAGGCCGGCGGTGACGGAGGAGGTGGCGCGCAGGAAGTTGGCATCCGGCTTCTTCAGCTTGACGGTGACCTTGTTCCCGTCCACGCTCGCGGAGTCGTAGTTGGCGAAGTCCACGTTGGGCTGGATCTTGGCGGATTCGATCCCCTTGCCGAAGGCGTCCAGGTTGGCCTTGACGGCCTCAGAGTCGAGAGCCGAACCGTCGGAGAAGGTCACCCCATCGCGGATGGTGAAGGTGTACTCGGTGCGGTCCTCGTTGGACTGGAAGTCCGAGGCGATCCAGCCCACCAGCTTCTTGGTCTCGGGATCGAAGTAGGTGAGGCGGTCCAGCACGGAGTTGAGGACGTTGGCCTTCTCGTAGAAGCGGGCGTTCTGGGTCTGCCACTGGTTGATGGGCGTGACCTCGGCGAAAACGAAGTTGCCGCCCTTGACCGGATCACCTCCGGCCGTGGTCCCCCCGGTGGACGCGTCGGATCCCCCTCCGCAGGCGGTCAGGGCCAGGGTCGCGGCACCGGCGAGGGCGGCCAGGCGCAGACCCAACTTGGTGCGTGCGGACTTTCCGCGGCGGCCACCGGGCGGTCCGGGATCGAAGGCGGAGCGGCGGTCGGCAGCAGGATGGTTGTTCATGGTGTGTTCCTTCAAAGGTCGGAAGTATGAAATACGTCAGGGGTCAGGACGCGGCGACCAGGGTGCGCAACCGCTCCCCGGGTCGGGCGTCCAACAGCATTCGGGTGGCGTCCGCGGTTGGGGCAGCGAAGACCTGGGTGGTGGGCCCGGTTTCCACGAGCCGACCACCACTGAGCACACCCACGTGGTGACTGAAGCGCTCCACCACGGCCAGGTCGTGAGAGATGAACAAGTAGGTCAGGCCCAGGTCCGCCTGGAGTTCGTCCAGCAGTTCGAGCACTCGTTCCTGGGTCACGACGTCCAGTGCTGAGAGGGCCTCGTCCAACACCAGTACCTGGGCCCCGACGGCCAGAGTGCGGGCGATCGCGACGCGCTGACGCTGCCCGCCTGAGAGTTCCCCCGGACGCGAGGTGAACAGGCTCTGCGGCAGATGGACGTGCTCCAGCGCCTCCCGGACGCGCAGCTCGCGGTCGGCGCGGGCCAGTTTGGAGTGGTGTCGGAGCGGCTCCGCGATGATCTTGGCGACGCTCCAGCGAGGGTCGAGCGAGGTGTCCGGGTTCTGGTGGACCAGCTGCAACTTGCTCCACAGCTCCCGTCGAGCCGCGCCACCGAGTCCCACCGTCTCCTGGCCAAGGACCTTCACGGAACCCGAGTCCGGGGTCTCCAGCCCCAGGATCATGCGGGCGGTGGTGGACTTGCCCGATCCGGATTCACCCACCAGCGCGAAGGTGGTTCCGCGCGGGACCGTGAGGTTCACCGAATCAACCACGGTGCGATCACCGAAACTCTTCACGAGGTCATGTACCTCCAACGCCGCGTCTTCGCGCTCGGTAATCCGCTTGGCATCCGCGTCGGTGGTGGAGGGGAGCGCCTGGCCCAGCAGCGCACGCGTGTATTCCGCCTGGGCATCCGTGGCCAGCTGCTTCACGGACCCCGTCTCCACGATCTGACCCGCCTTGAGCACCACCACACGGTCGGCCAGGTCGGTGGCGACGGCGATGTCGTGGGTCACGAAGACCACCGAGGTTCCGTGGCTTCTGGCGAGGGCGGTGAAGGTGCTGAGCACCAACTTCTGCACGGTGACGTCCAGAGCGGACGTGGGTTCGTCCGCTACCAGCACGGTGGGCTCGCGGGAGAAGGCCAGCGCGATCAGCACCCGCTGCTTGAGTCCGCCTGACAGCTCGTGCGGGTACTGTTTCAGCCGCGCGGCCGGGCGGTCGATTCCGACGCTGTCCAGCAGCTGAATCGCGCGCTCGCGCAGGCTCGCCTGCGGCTTCTCGGACGCAATGCCCGACGGGCTGGTCTCAGCTTCCGCTGCCCCCTTCAGTTCCGCGGACCGGTGCAGTTTGAGGGTCTCGAAGAGCTGCGCACCGATGGTGCGCACCGGATCAAGGGACGCTCCCGGGTCCTGCGGGACCAGGGAGATGGTTTCGCCGCGCAGGGCGCGGGCGGAGCGGGAAGTGACCTCAACGTCGTCGAGCACCACGGAGCCCGATACCGTCGCCGTGGGCGGCGTCAGGCCGAGCAACGCGCGGGTCAGGGTGGATTTTCCGGAGCCGGACTCGCCGACCACGGCGAGGATTTCGCCGCGTTCCAGGCTGAGATTCACGCCGGCCAGCGCACGGACGGGGCCGTGGTGGACCTTGAGGTCGGTGACGTTCAGGATGGTGGACATCAGATCCGCACCTTCTTCTGGAGTGCGCGGCCTGCGGAGGCCAGGGACAGGACGGTGGCGACGATGACGAGGCCGGGCAGGGTGGACATCCACCAGGCGGGGCCCAGGTACTGGCGTCCTTCGGAGACCAGCAGGCCCCATTCCGGGGTGGGCGGCGGAGTACCGAAACCCAGGAAGCCCAGGCCGGAGATCGCCAGGATGGCTGCGCCGAGCTCCACGACCAGCAGGGCAAGGACGGGGCCGAGCACGTGCGGGAAAATATGGGAGAAGACCACGGAGATCCCGTTGGCGCCGGCCAGCCGTGCTGCCTCGACATATTCCGTGTTGCGGACGCGGGCCACCTCGGCCCGTGTCAGCCGCGCGAAGGTCGCGATGGAGGCCAGGCCCACGCCGATACCGAGGGAGATGGGTCCGGGTTCGTAGGCGGACACGATCACCAGGGCGATCAACACGGCGGGGATGGCCAGAAGGACATCCGCGAGACGCATGGCGATGGCGTCCACGATGCGCCCGCAGGTGCCGGCCACCAGGCCAAGAAGGGTGCCGATCACCACGCCGAGTCCCACCGCGAGACCCGCGGTGATGAGGGTGCGTGCGGTTCCGTGGACCGTGCGGGCAAAAACGTCCCTACCCAGGTGATCGGTGCCGAAGAGGTGAGCGCCGGAGGGTGAGCGCAGCTTGTCCTGCGGGACTCCCTCCAGCGGATCCTGGCCACTGAAGACTCCGGGGAGCAGGGCCCATCCGAGCACCAGGACCAGGACCACGACGCTCAGTGTGGGGCCCCAGTTGTGGGCCAGGAACCGCAACACGGTTTTGGCCGTTGCCCGTTCCTTGGGAGCTTCCGGCCGCGCGGTGTTGGGTGTTTCCGCGGTGGGGCGAGTCAATGTCGAGGTCATGCCGTTGCCGCCTTGGTCTCGAGAGTTTCCACGGTCTGCGGTGCGGTGGCGTCCGAGCCGGGTTTGCCGTTGGCACCGGCGGCTCCGCCACGACGTTTGGCGGAGGCCTTGAGCACCCGTGGATCCAGGAGCGGATGGATGAGATCCACGATGAGGTTCACCACCACGAAGACCACGGACGTCAGCAGGACGAGGCCCTGGATCAGCGGGACGTCCTGGTTGGTGACCGCCTGCAGCACCAGCTGCCCCAGACCGGCGCGGGCGAACACGGTCTCCGTGATGATGGAACCGGCCAGCAACGTGCCGACCGTGACACCGGCGACCGTGAGGGCAGGGGCCGCGGCGTTCTTCAGGGCGTGGGAGAAGAGGATGCGCCCCTCCCCCACTCCTCGGGCCCGCAGCGCCTCGATGTAGGGCTGGGCGTAAACCGTGTCAAGCGACTTCAGCACCCCCTGTGCCAGCGGGGCGGAGACGTGGAGTGCAAGCACCACCATGGGTACAAGCAGCGCCAACGCGGAGCCGTCAGGGAACAGGGACATGACGCCCAACTGCACCGCCAACAGTTGCAGAATAATCAGGCCGAGCCAGAAGACAGGGACGGCCGCGAAGAACGGGGGCAGGCCCACCAGGAAGGCCTTCAGCCGCCGCAGGAAACCGCCACGGTCGGTGGGGGCCAGGGTTGCGGCGATGCTCACGGCGAGCGCGAACACCACGGCCAGCACGAAGGCGCCGGAGGCCAGCTGCAGCGTGGAGCCGATGACGGAACCGATCCGCTGCGCGGCCGGCTGCCCGGAGGCCAACGAATAGCCGACGTCGCCCGTGAACAGGCCGCCCAGGTGGTGGAAGTACTGGGCCAGGACGGGCAGGTCGTAGCCGTACTGCTTCTGCATGGCGGCCACGGTGGCCGGATCCGGGGTGGAGTCCTGCGAGAGGAAGATCGTGACCGGGTCGCTCGGCAACAGTTGGATGGCGAAGAACACCAGGGTGTAGGCCAGCCAGATCACCACGATGGCCTGGATCAGGCGTGACCCGACGTATTTCAGGGTGGTCATGCGTTCCGCCTCCTTACCGTGTGCAGGCCGTGCGGCCTACCGGTTCATACCGGTGGAAGGGTTTTCGTGACCCTCCGCAGGGGCACGTGGCAGCACTGTGCGCTGCACGGACCGAGAGGAGGCGACTGATGTCTTCCATCGGTCCTGGCGGAAGCACCCTCTGCCCGTGTCACGGGGCCGATGGTTGCTGCGACGTCTACGAGCCAGGTCTCTCGGTCGCTCTTGATGGTTTGTCTGCCTCCGAAGCGGAAGCGGACTCAACCAGTTTGGAGTCCCCGGCGTCACATTGCTGCGTTTGTGACGAAGCGTGACACCCAAGACTTCCCTATATGACGCCCGCCACATTGTTGGTTGGTCGGCCACCCCAGCCCCCCGTTTGCGCCCCTGAGAGCCGGGTTTCCACGGTGGAGCTGGTGGTGCACCGGCTCCGTGGTGGGAAGGTGGCTCCGCTGGGATCGTTGGCATGTTCGTCCTCGTGGTTGCGGGTGCCGACCTCCCGTTTTGGACCGATCCCGCAGTGACCCAGCCACCGAAACAGCAGCGCAACACAATTTGGCCCGGACCCGGCCCCCGGTGCTCAATGGAGGTGGTAACCATCCAGAGCGGCTTGAGAGACCTGGCTCGACGACGCCGCAGCAACCGCCTTGCGCATCCTTGTGGGACACGATCCCCACGGAACCCGAGGACGGTGCTCACGCCAGGAGTCGATGGAGGAGCACTCTCTTGAGCAACACCCATTCTCATGTCGCCGACGGCGCCGCAGGCGCCACCCTGCCCGACGCATCGGTGCCGGGTCCCGCTGGAGCCGAGACCACGGCGTCGGGCACAGGCGACCTGCCTTCGGCAGGCCACGAATTCGTGAACGGCGTGAACCTCACCGTGGCTCGTTCCGAGGCCGAGCGCGAGGAACGGCTCTGGACCGAGGAGGAGCGCCTGGCGTTCTGGGACCAGGCCGCGCGCAAGCTCACCTGGGAGCGCGAGTGGGACACCGTCCACACGTGGAAGGCGCCCAGCGCAGAGACCCGTCGCGGTCCGGAGTTCACCTGGTATGCGGGCGGCAAGCTCAACGCCGCGGTGAACTGCGCCGACCGCCACGTGGCGGCAGGCAACGGGGACAAGGTCGCCATCTACTTCGAGGGCGAGCCCGGTGATCGCGAGGCCGTCACCTACCGCGACCTCACCGAGCGCATCTGCCAGGCGGCCAACGCGCTGGAATCCCTGGGCGTCGGCAAGGGCGACCGCGTGGTCATCTACCTGCCCGTGCTCGTGGAGACCATCGTCATCACGCTGGCCTGCGCACGCATCGGTGCGGTGCATTCCCTGGTGTTCGGCGGCTTCTCCGCGGAGGCGCTGCAGTTCCGCGTGGAGGACACCCGCGCCAAGCTGCTCGTCACCACGGACGGCCAGTTCCGCCGCGGGACCTCGGTCCCGGTCAAGGCCAACGCGGATCAGGCCGTGTCGGGGGACAACGAGATCGAGCACGTGCTGGTGCTCAAGCGCACCGGCGACGAGATCGACTGGACGCCCGGACGGGACGTGTGGTGGCACGACGTCGTGGACACCCAGCCCCGTACGCATGTCGCGGAGACGTTCGACGCCGAGACGCCCCTGTTCATCATGTACACCTCCGGCACCACCGGTAAGCCCAAGGGCCTGGTGCACACCACCGGCGGGTACCTGACGCAGGCGTGCTGGAGCTACGAGTTCCTCTACTCCAACCCGGACCCCGCTCTGCGGGACGCCGATGTGCATTGGTGCACGGCGGACCTGGCCTGGGTCACCGCGCACACGTACGAGATCTACGGGCCGCTCTCCAATGGCGTGACGCAGGTTCTGTACGAGGGCGTGCCGAACGCTCCTCACCCGGGCCGCCACTTCGAGATCATCGAGCGCTACCGCGTGACCTCCTACTACACGGCGCCCACGCTGGTGCGTTCGCTGATGGGCTGGTTCCCGGATGGGATTCCGGACTCCTACGATCTGTCCTCCATCCGGTTGGGCGGCACCGTGGGCGAGGCCGTGAACCCCGAGGCCTGGAACTGGCTGCGCACGCAGGTGGGTCGGGACACCTCGTCCGGGATTCCGATGGTGGACACCTGGTGGCAGTCGGAGACCGGCGCCACCGTTCTCTCGCCGCGGCAGACCGATCCGACTTTCAAGCCGGGGTGCGCCACGCGGGCCTTCCCCGGGCTGGCCGTGGACATCGTGGACGATGCCGGGGAACGCGTTCCCGCCAATATCCAAGGCAACATCGTGGTCACCAAGATCGGTCCGGGTCAGGCCCGGACCGTCTGGGGCAACCCTGAGCGCTTCTACACCTCCTACTGGGAGAAGTACGTTGACCAGGGCTGGTTCCTGGCCGGCGACGGCGCCCGCTTCGATGCGGACGGCGATGTCTGGATCCTGGGCCGCACGGACGACGTCATCAACATCTCCGGACATCGACTCTCCACCATCGAGATCGAATCCGCCCTGGTGGTGGACCAGGGCGTCGTGGAGGCAGGAGTCTGCCCGTCCTACGACGCCAAGACCGGGCACGCTGCGGTGGCCTTCGTGGTCCCCCTGGACAAGTCCTTGATCCGGTACCACGGCGGCCTCGAGGGGTCCCTCGACGAATCCCTGGAGGAGTGGACGCTGCGGCGTGACGCCTACGCTGCGCAGTTGCGTGCCGGGATCCGCCAGCACATCGGCCCCATCGCCAAACCCCGCGACATCGTCTTCGTGGAGGACGTCCCCAAGACCCGCTCAGGCAAGATCATGCGGCGGCTGCTGACGCAGCTCTTCGAAGGCACCAAGCTGGGCGACACCACCAGCCTGCAGAACGAGCCCTGCATTCCTGGCATCAACACCATCTGCCGGGAGGGCTCACGCGCCTGAGCCTTTCAGTGAGCCGGGGGGCTCCACCCCGGCTGTTCCCGCAGCGCCTGTTGAATGCGGCGGCTGATCTCGGTCAGTTGGCGACGTTGGGCCGCTGTGAGTGGATCGAGAACGGTTCGTCTCACCAACGCCACGTGCCCCGGAAGTGCCTTCCGGGTCTCCTGGACCCCGGAATCGGTGAGTTGCGCCAAGGTGGTGCGCCCGTCGTCCGGGTCCGGGCGGCGGACCACCAGGCCTCTCCTCTCCAACCGGGCAACCGCCCGTGAGAGCCTCGAGAGCGTGCTGTTGGCATAGTCCGCGAGGGTGCTCATCTTCAACGTCTGCGCCGGTGCCGAGTTGAGAGCATAGAGGACACCGAACTCGAAGTGTGTGAGCTGCGAATCGCGCGTCAATTGGGCGTCCAAGGCGGCTGGTAGCCATTCGAGGACGGTTGCCAGGGACGACCACGCCACCAAGTCGTCGCCCTCCAGGGCGTCGCTCTCTTCACCGCTCATGCACCGAGTGTACCCCGGTATTCACTTGACTGAGCAAGTGAATAGGCTACCCTTTTACTTGCCCAGACAAGTTAAATCGTGCTCAGACAAGTGAAAGTGAGGGCGCACCAGGGATCTTCGACTACTGGGAAGCCGAGCCTTCATCAGCGGATCGACGCAGGGAATCGGCTTCGCCATCGCCAAGGAACTGGCCACCGAAGGGGCCGACGTCATCCTCAACGGCCGCACCGCCGACGGATGCGACAGTGCCGCCCAACGACTGCGCGGGATGGTTCCGGGGGCCTCCGTCGAGGTCATCGCGGCAGACTTTGCCGAACCGGACCAGGTCACCGACCTCGTGGCACGCCTCGGTGAGGTGGACATCCTCATCAACAACGTGGGCGTCTTCGACCTCGTCGACTTCGCGACCACCGACGATGCGGCCTGGGACCACTACCTGCAGGTGGACCTCATGAGTGCTGTTCGGCTCAGCCGTGCCGTCTTGCCACGCATGTTGGAACGTGGATCCGGGCGCATCCTGTCGATCGCCAGCGAGTCCGGCGTCAACGTTCCTGCGGACATGATCCCCTACGGCGTGGCCAAGGCCGGCCTGATCGCGCTCAGCAACGGCCTGGCGAAACTCACGCGCGGAACCGAGGTCACGGTCAATACGATCCTGGGCGGCCCCACCTACTCGGACGGCGTCGCGGAGGTCGTTGAGGGGATCGCTCAGGTACAGGGCGTCGACAGCTCCAACGTGAAACGGGGCATCGAAGCGACCCGGCCGGAGTCCTTGCTCGGGCGCTTCCTGGACCCCAAGGAGATCGCGACCTTGGCCGCCTACCTCGTCAGCCCTCTGGCCTCCGCAACGAACGGCGCAGCCATTCGGGCCGACGGCGGGGTACTCACGACCACACTCTGAGTTACAGCCCGACCAGCCGCGATCGACGGTTCCTGCAGCAACGGGAACGATCTGGCTGGACGGGTTTCTGCCACGAATTGCGGCAGAAACCCAGCAGAACCCCGTCCAGATCGCTGCGGCGAATCAGGGCTCAGACAGCAACAGCCGGCGTGCGCAGCGCCAGCTCGGCGAAGACCTCCACGCCGCGCGGAATCACGGAATCATCGAAGACAGCGTTGGCGCTGTGCCCGCTCGGCGCTGTCGCCGGATCCACGCCCACCGGTACGGCACCGAGATCGAAGTAAGCCCCTGAGACCTCGTCCAACACGCAGGAGAAGTCCTCGCTGCCCGCGCCCGGCCCCTCCATCTCCTGCCAGGAATCGTCACCGAACAGGTCGCGAACCACCGACTCCACGAAGTCCACCTCAGAGGCCTCGTTCACGGTGACCGGGAACTGGCAGTCGTGCTTGATGGACACGTCCATGCCGTGGGCGGAGGCGATCCCCCGCACCAGCTGCTCAACGCCCGGAACCAGCTTCGACCGGGCAGCACGGGAGAAGGACCGCATGGTGATGGCGATCTCCGCAGTGTCGGGGATGATGTTCGCCGCCGTGCCTGCGGTGATCCGGCCGACCGTCACCACTACCGGGTCCTCGCGCACCGCGAAGTTGCGGGTCACGAAGGTCTGCAGCGCCAGGACCATCTCCGCGGCCACCGGAACGGGATCGGCGGCATCCTGCGGGCGGGACCCGTGCCCACCACGACCCTGGACCGTGACGATGAAGTCGTCGCAACCAGCGGAGTGGGTCCCGGCACGGGACTCGAACACGCCGCCCGGCAGGCGAGACGAGGCGACGTGCAAAGCGTAGGCGTGGTCCACTCGTCGGCCGGCGGCCTCCAACAAGCCCTCCTGGATCATCAGGTGCGCCCCGCCGTCGGTCTCCTCGGCGGGCTGGAACATGCCGACCACGTCCGCGACCAGTTCGTCACGCCGCGAGGCGAGGTAGGCCAACGCGCCGTACAGGCCGGCCGTGTGCAGATCGTGACCGCAGGCGTGCATGGCACCGTTCGTGGAGGCAAAAGGCAGGCCCGTCTCCTCCGCCACGGGAAGCGCATCCATGTCACCGCGCAACAGGACCACTGGCCGCGCATGTCCCTCGGGGACCGATGCAGAACCGCGCAACACCACCACCACCGAATCCAGGGCAGATCCGGTGGTGATCTCCATGGCGCCCTCCGGCAGCGATTCCTGTACGCGGGTCAGGCGGGCCAGGACCGCGGCCTGGGTCCGGGGCAACCGCAAGTCCACCTCGGGATGTGTGTGCAGTTCGCGGCGGAACTCGATGACGTCAGCGGCGAGGTCGGAGGGGATGGGCACGCAGGCTCCTCGGAAGTTGGCGGTGAGAGACACGATCCATTCCAGGATATCCAGCGCAGCTGCCGCATCGACCCATATACCGCCAGCGACATAGACTCGACCACATGACTTCATCACCACTGTTCGAGGATCTCAAGGAATTCCGGGATCACCTGCGCAAGGGTGCCTTCGCCTGGCTGCTGACCCGCGGCATCCTGGGCGTCCTGCTCGGCCTGTTGCTCTTCTTCTTCCCGCTGGCCTCCGGCACCGGCATCGCGACCGCCATCGGCGTGATCATCGGCATCTGGCTGATCCTGGACGGCGGTTCCTCCTGCGCTCTGGCCTTCCGGGAGAGACAAGCCGGGTCCAAATGGGGTTGGACCTTGGTCGGCGGCGTCGCCGCCGTCATCGCCGGCGCCCTCGCGTTGATCTTCCCGGCCATCCTGGGTTCCCTTGGTGGACTCATGGTGCTGTGGTTCATGGCCATCGGCATGATGGTCCGCGGCGTCCTGGAACTCGGCGACACCCGCCTGGGCGGCTGGAGCATCGCCCTGGGCATCATCAACCTGCTCTTCGGCATCTTCCTGGCCGTCATGACCCTGCTGAACCCGGGCGGCACGCTGCTGGGCCTGGTGTGGGTCGGCGGCATCTACGGCGTGGTCCTGGGCATCGCGTCCATCGTCGCGGCAGTGAAGTTGCGCAAGGCATGAGGGCGATCGTCACCCATGCCGGTTCCGATCTGGGTCGAGCCGTCGCAGAGAAATTGGTGGCCGACGGCGCGTTCGTGGTCCTGCTGGACCCCGACGCGGAGGCCGCCCACGCCACCGCAGACGCCTGCGGCGGCGAGTCGGCGACGGTCCTGGACTGGCCCTCGCAAGGCACGTCCGAGGACTACGCCGCCGTGGTGCGCGCTGCAGGCGACGTGGACGTGGCCGTGAACCTGGCCGGCTCCTCGCGGCCTTCGCCGCTGCACAAAATGCTCGACGGCGCGTACCGCCTCACGCTCTCCACGAACCTTGACGAGGTCTTCGGCTTCCTCCGCGCGGAGCTCGCATCCATGATTCGCTCCGGCAAGGGTGCCATCGTGAATGTGACGAATGCTGCCGGCCTGCGTCCGGCGCCGGGGTTGGCGGCCTTCTCCGCGGCCACGCAGGGTGTGGTGGGCCTCGGTGCCTCCGCTGCACTGGAGGCCGCACCTCGCGGAGTCAGGGTCAATACGGTGGCCACCGCAGCCACGAGAACCGGCGGGGTGCTCGCCATGAACGAGCGCGAGCAGGCCGACTACGCCACTGAGGTTCCGCTGCGTCGGCTCGCCGAACCGTCAGAGGTTGCGGCAGCGGTCGCCTTCCTGCTCTCAGACGAGGCCGGGTTCATCACCGGGCAGGTTCTCAACGTGGACGGCGGCTCCCACCTGCGCTGAGGCCGACGTTACGACTCAGTAGTCGTAGCTGCTCACGGCGCCGACGAATGATGCCGCCACGATGATCCAGATGACGGTGATCGCCAGGCTGACGTAGCCGATGACCAGGCCTGCAATGGCCATGCCTGATCCAGCCTCGTTACGCTCCTTGCACTGCTTCAAGGCGATGTGGCCACAGATGATGCCACCAAGGCTGACGAAGAAGGACAGGATCAGGGCCACGATGGCCAGTGTGTTCGTGGGCCGTTGGACATACTGCGGCTGAACGTACTGCTGCTGGGCATACTGCTGCTGTCCATACTGAGGCTGACCATATTGCGGCTGCCCGTACTGGGGCTGCTGCTCCGGAACGCCCGGGACGCCGTTGTTAGGGTACTGCTCGGTCATCACACACCTCTTTCCGCACCGCGCCTACCGAAGCCCTCGAACGTCTTGCGGTGATTCCGACTGTGATGCGCTCATAAGACTATGATCTGGCGTTATTTTGACCAAGTATTGCCGGTGAGTGCGGGCACGACGTCATCAGCTGGACGCGGCCGCCAGTTGCGCAGACGTCAGCTCGCGGACCTCGAGATTGTCCAGCCCCGGGTGGTAGCGCTTCCAGTCATCCAGCGCATTCAGTGTCAGCCGGATCAGCGTCCCATGGGAGACCAGGAGCAGCGTGTCCTCCGGGTACTGGGACCGCAACCGCTTCACGGTCTCTGCACCGCGCACGCCACAATCATAGGAGCGCTCCACGCCGGGCATGATCCCGGCGGCGAATCCGGCCTCCTCCGCGTCACGCGGATCTCGCTCGTGCCCGGGGTGCAGGGTTTCACGAACATCGTCCGGCAGGTCCCCGTCCCGCACTCCCTCGAATTCGCCGTAGGCGCGTTCCAGCAATCCCTCATCCTGAGAGGGAGCGTCCAGCCCCAGGTGAGCGGCAATGATGCCGCCCGTTTCCATGGCACGCCCGAGGGTGGAGGTGACCACCCGGGTAATGCCGCGACCATCCAGCTGTTCAGCCGCCGTCTGTGCCTGGGCCTTACCGGTCTCGTTGAGCGGGATATCCACCTGTCCCTGCAGTTTTCCCGCTTTGTTCCAGTCGGTCTGCCCGTGGCGGACAAAGAAGATGGCGGGCGACGACGACGCTGCAGCACTCATGCCTCAGCACCCTACCCAAGACTCACATGACGACACGTGTTTTCCCCGGCCCGGGCGATCGTGGGAACCTGGATACAAGAGGACCATCTCGAGCGGTACCAGGGACCCGGCCCCGTGACACCGCAGCAACCAGCCACCCCTTGGACCAAGGGGCCTCACGCCAGGTGCTCCAGCCGGGATTCGATGGAAAGGAATTCACCTCATGGCTCAGGGCCAGAACGACCACCGCTTCGGGTTCCGCACCCGGGCGCTCCACGCCGGGGGTACCCCCGATGCAGAGCACGGCGCCCGCGCTGTGCCGATCTACCAGTCCACGTCCTTCGTCTTCCAGGACACGGACGACGCCGCGAACCTGTTCGCGCTGCAGAAGTACGGCAACATCTACTCCCGCATCGCCAACCCCACGGTCGCCGCGTTCGAAGAACGCATGGCGTCCCTGGAGGGTGGGATCGGGGCCGTCGCCACGGCGTCGGGCATGGCGGCCGAGTTCGTGACCTTCCTGGCGCTGGCCGGGCAGGGCGACCACATCGTGGCGTCCTCCCGCCTCTACGGCGGCACCGTCACGCAGCTCGACGTGACCCTCCGCCGCCTGGGCGTGGAGACCACCTTCGTGGATTCCTCCGAGGCCGCGGACTTCGAGGCGGCCATCCAGGAGAACACCAAGGCCGTCTACACGGAGATCGTCGCGAATCCCTCCACCACCATCGTGGACCTTGAGGGTCTGGCGGAGGTTGCCCACAAGCACGACATCCCGCTGGTCGTGGACTCCACTCTGACTCCCCCTTACCTGCTCCGTCCGCTGGAGCACGGCGCGGACATCGTGATCCACTCGGCCACGAAATTCCTGGGAGGGCACGGCACCACGTTGGGTGGCGTGGTCATCGAGTCCGGCCGATTCAACTGGGCCAACGGCAAGTTCCCACTGATGACTGAGCCGGTCCCCAGCTACGGCGGGGTGACCTGGCAGGGTAACTTCGGCGAGTACGGCTTCCTCACGAAGCTGCGCAACGAGCAGTTGCGCGACATCGGTCCCACTCTCTCGGCGCAGGCCGCCTTCCAGCTGCTGCAGGGCATCGAGACGTTGCCGCAGCGCATGGATGAGCACGTGGCCAACGCCGAGAAGATCGCGGCCTGGCTGGATGCAGATCCGCGCGTCTCCTGGGTTTCCCACCCGTCGCTGGAATCGCACCCGCAGCACGATCGCGCTAAGGAGCTGCTGCCCAACGGCGCACCGAGCGTGTTCAGCTTCGGTGTGGCCGGCGGACGCGAGGCCGGCGCCAAGTTCATCGAGGCGCTGCAGCTGGCCTCCCACCTGGCCAACATCGGCGATGCACGCACTCTGGTGTTGCACCCCGGCTCCACGACGCACCAGCAACTGTCCGCGGAGCAGCTGGTCGCCGCGGGCATCCCGGACGACCTCATCCGCTTGTCCGTGGGCTTGGAAGACGTGGAGGACATCATCTGGGACCTGGATCAGGCCTTGGATGCCGCACAGTCCACCGACGCAGAGCCTGAATTCGCGGCGCCCACGTATGACGCCTGCACCATCGATTTCGGAGGCAAGTGATGAGCACTGCAACGCCCGAGCGCACCTGGGTGGGCCCTTCCGCCGGTGAGCGGCTGGACATCCTGCGCCGCACCAAGTCCATCGCGATCGTGGGAGCCTCCCCCAAGCCGGAGCGCGCGTCATACTTCGTGGCGACATACCTGCTCTCCTCCTCGCCGTACACGGTCTACTTCATCAACCCGACGGCAACGGAGATCCTGGGCCAGCCGGTCTACAAGTCCCTGGCCGACCTCCCCGAGGTTCCTGATCTGGTTGAGGTCTTCCGCAAGGACGCCGACCTGCCGGGCGTGGCACAGGAGGCCATCGACATCGGCGCCAAGACGGTGTGGTTCCAGCTGGGTTCCTGGAACGAGGAGGCCGCGCACCTGGCGGAGGCTGCCGGACTCGAGGTGGTCATGGACCGCTGCGTGAAGATCGAACACGCCCGCTTCCACGGCGGCCTGCACCTGGCCGGCTTCGACACCGGGGTGATCTCCTCGAAGCGGCAGCTGCGCGCCTGAGTCGTACGTTGACCCCTTTGCGGGGCCCCAAATGCCAAACGGGGCCGTCCCCCACTCTCGTGGGGGGACGGCGCCGTTGGCGTGCGTCACCCGCGACTCCACGGGTTGATGATGTCCACTCCTGTGCCTGCGAAGTCCTTGACGTTTCTGGTGGCCAGCTGATGCCCGCCGACCAGGCAGATCCCGGCAATCATGAGGTCCTCTATGCTGCCAGCGAGCCCGATTGACTCCCGTTCTGCTCTGAGGTCGGAATACGCGGCGGAAGCGGGCCCGTCATACGGGAGGATCGGCACGGACCCTGATAAGTCTGCGATGGCCTCCAACAGCCCGCGCTTCCTTTTCCCGTCCGGGAGCCGTTGCGCGCCGTAGAGAAGTTCGCCCATGGTCACGCTGGTGAGTTCGGCTTCGGCTCGTCGCTCCGCGACCCATTCCACCACCGCAAGATTCGGACGGGGTCGCAATGGCTCAGAGACCACGGTGGTGTCGAGGACGATCACTGCAGGTCAACGTTGCGCGGAGCACTGCGCGCGGGGAGGTCGAGATCCCCACGTAGGGCCTCCGTATTGCGTATCCACCGCAAGATCCCTGTGCCTGGTTCCTCAGTGGCGTCGTCGAGAATCGAACGAGCCTCGGCCTCCATGGACCGTTCGTTGGACGCAGCCCGTTCTTGTAGTCGCCTTTTGGTCTCTTCAGAAACATTGCGGATGGTCAAAGTTGCCATGACGTCCTCCTGGGACCTGCCGAATGCTAGCAATATGCTAGCAACCCTCTGGCGATGTGACCAGAGTCAGGCGAAGGCAGGGATCCCCGTCAGCTGGCGGCCCAGGATGAGGGTGTGGACCTCGTCGGTTCCCTCGTAGGTGCGCACCGATTCCAGATTGGCGGCGTGGCGCATGATGGGCTGCGCGGCCTCGATGCCGTTGCCACCCAGGATGGTCCGGGCCTCCCGACAGACCTCGATGGCTGTGCGGACGTTGTTGAGCTTGCCCACGCTGATCTGGTGGGTCTTCAACGTGCCCGCTTCCTTCTTCCGCCCAAGGTTCAGCGCGAGCTGGAAACCCTTGTTCACCTCCAGCGCCATGTCCACGAGCTTCTTCTGGGTCAGCTGGAAGCCGGCGATCGGCTTGCCGAACTGTTCCCGCTCCAACGAGTACGCCAGCGCCGTCTCCAGGGAGTCGCGAGCGGCACCCATGGCACCCCAGAGGATCCCGTAGCGTGCCTCATTGAGGCAGGAGAACGGTCCCTTGAGCCCACGCACCTCGGGGAAGACGGCCTCGGCCGGGAGCCGCACCTCGTCCAGGGTGATCTCGCACTGGACGGAGGCACGCATGGACATCTTGGGTTCGATCACCTCAGCCGAGAACCCCGGAGTGGAGGTCGGCACCACGAACCCCCGGATGCCTGCGTCGGTCTGCGCCCAGATCACGGCCACTTGCGCCAGGGAAGCCAGCCCGATCCAGCGCTTGGAGCCGTTCAACACCCAGTCGTCGCCGTCGCGCCGGGCAAAGGTCTTCATCGAGGCCGGGTCCGATCCGGCCGAGGGTTCTGTCAACCCGAAGCAGCCGATGGCCTCACCGGTGGCCATGCGCGGCAGCCATTCCTGTTTCTGTTCCTCGGAGCCGTGTTTGTGGATGGCGGACATCGCCAACGACCCCTGCACGGAGACGAACGTCCGCAGCCCGGAATCCCCTGCCTCCAATTCGGCACCGGCCAGCCCGTACTCCACCGCGCTGAGTCCGGCACAGCCGTAGCCCTCCAAGTGCATGCCGAGCAGCCCCAATCGGCCCATCTCGGGAACCAGGTCAACGGGGAAGTGGGCCCGCTCGTACCAGTCGGCGATGTTGGGGCGGATCGCGGAGTCCACGAAATCTCGTACACGCCCGCGCAGGGCCAGTTCTTCTGCAGTCAGGTCATCGTCGAAATCCAGCAGGTCCACGGTGCTGAACGGGGTGGTCATGGAAATCCTCCTGAAGGCGCGACGACGCGCAGAACGTAAGAAGCACCGAACCGTCCGCTCGGTACAGTTACCAAACTAGCGTGCGCGCAGTCAGCTTGTCTCCTCCATGGCCAATCCGAGCTCATGCAACAGCCGGTCGGCGGCGAGGTGCCGCTTCTGCCTCTGGATCGCTATCGCCCAAAAGGTAGAGCCGTTTGGCGTCCTCGTGGCGAACCAAGGCCGCGACTGCGTTCCGGATGATTACGGCGTTCTCCTCGACACCGGTCAATCGGGAGGCTTCCTCCATCAAGTCGTCATCCAAAGCCACCGTTGTCCGCATCGTGATCCCCTCACATCCAATTCTGCGCCGACTGATGCTGTACATGATGCGCCTGAACCACGACCCTGACCACCCCCGTCTCGGCATCTACCGAACGCGGAAGGCTCATGCCCCGGCCATCATCGTGTCCCGGAGAGAAGATGGAGGTGTGGGTACGGAGCTCGTCGTCTCGGGTACCTGTTGGCCCGCGCAGCGTGAACAACCGTGGGGCCTGCAGATCGCAGTCGGCTCCGTCGGGGTATCCCTCCACGACCCCGCATGGGAGGATGCAGGCACCCAGCCTCTGCTCCCCTGGCAGGAGGCGGAGAGCGACCATGACTGAACGCAGGAGACCGCAATGACAGCCCGTTCCCCGATCTTGCCGATCGCGGTCACCTGCAGTTTCCTTGCTCTCCTGACGGGATGCGCCAAAGGTGCTGAAACCTCGACTCCCACCCCGGACACCGTCACGGCGAGTGACGGCTTCTGGTCTGCCTTCTCAAACGATTCGGCCGAAGAGGTGCAGCCGGCCGTCGACCTGGAAGACCTGACCACGCGTTCCAAACAGATCGCCCGGGGGAAAACTCGTGAGCGTTGAGCCGTATACGTCCTATCCCACCCAGCTCGATGACGGGACCACGGACCCCGGCGAAACATCACTGCTGACCTTCCGTATCACGGACAACGTGTCAAACACCAACTCGAAGACCGTGAAGGTGTGGGTGGCCAAGGACTCCCCGACCGACTACAACGGACTGAAAGCCAACCTCCCGGCAGACGAGTATCTCCTCTTCATGGTTCCCAGCGAAGGAAAAGGCATCATGTACGCCGCCTCCAAGGCAGGGATCATCGGGCCTGACGCCGACGGTGAACTGAGCACGGTCCTCTCACCTACCGACGCCGACATCGTCGTCCCTCAAAGCGCGGACATACTGGAGAAGATCCAACAAGGGGCTCAACGCTCACTCGCCGCCCGCTGAACCGTTCCGGACATATCCGGGCGCGCCTGCGCGCCGAGCATCAAGGAAGCATCAGCTCACGGCGACGATGCACAGCACAGTCGCGCCACGTGTCGTCGGGCATCTTCCAGCGGCCCCAATATACACCAACACGCTCCGGACTACCCTCAACTACGGTACGACCGCGCCGAGCGAGCAAACCTCCTGACCAGCCTCCGCAGCGGCCCAGGCCACCGATGGCGGCCCTTCATAGGTGGACTCCAGAGTTCATGACCGGCAATTCCCCAGTCCTGAAGCAACTGGTTGGCGGCCATCCAACCAGTGGTCGCGGCACGCTCCATCAAAGCGATCGGCAGCTCACAACGCACCCAGTCACCAGCCAACACCAGGCCGGGCCAAGGCGTTGAAACGCCCGGGCGATCCTCCCAGGAATCCAGACCGATCAAAGCGCAATCACTCTCGATCAACAGCTCTTGTGCCACCACGCCCAGGTGGGCCGTCTCCGGGTAGACGCGCGCGAGCTCGGCCCGCAGCACATCCACTAGAGTCTCCTGTTGCGCCACATCCCCTCGCGGATCACTGCTCAACGCATAGGCATGAAGTTCCACCACGGAACCACCGTGCTCCGCCGACCACCGACGAGCGCCGGCCTCGAAACGCTCCAGCACCGTGATGTTGTCCAGGATCCCGAACTCTGCCGTACCGAGGAAGGCGGGGCGGTCCGCCTGCACCAAGGAATCGAACCACAACCGCAGCACCGCGAAAGGCGGCGCCACCCTGATCCGCCCAACACTCTCACACCATTTTTCTCCGCCGTCCGCGACCAGGGAGGCAGAAGAGCTCTGAACAATGGTTCTCGTCTGCTCCGGGCCCGCCGCCAACACCACCGCATCCGCTTCGAGGCGTTGCCCATCATCGAGGACAACACTCCAACGTCCCGCCGGGCTTGGGTGTGCCACGCTCGTCACGCTGCCGCTGACGCGCCGTATTCCTTGCTCCTGCAGTGCCGCACCCAGCGGAGCCCACAGCGAGGTGTCGAAGTCATCCCGCGGGACATCGAACAAAAGACCTTCCGCAGACCCGATGAAATAGGTGTGGAACATCGCTACCAGTTCACCCGCTGAGAACTCCCGCGGATCAGCGAAGAAACTCCGGGCAAAGACCTCCAAGGCCAGATGTCTGGCCCGGTCTGGAAACTTCAGACGGTCAAGGAATTCGTGGGCGCTGATTCCGTCGAGCTGACGGTAGGTGTCAGGGAAATCCACATCCAACAAGGACAGTGCCATATCGGTATCCACCCGGATCAGGTCCCGTGCAGTGAAGGTAGGGCTACGCAGAACAAAGGAGATGAAGTTCCACGGCGGCACCCGCAGGATCCGGGCAAAAGAATCACGGTCTCCCCGGGCACTGACCACCGGGTAGTCCTCCACAGGCCGCAGCAGCTTCGTCAGGTCCCCGGCCCTGCCCAGAAGCGCTCTGAGGTTGTAATACTGCCGGAAGAACGCGTGAAAGCCACGGCTCATGGACACCGATCCGGCTGCCGATTCCGTCTGCCAGGCACGCACCCGTCCGCCCAACTGGCCCTCCGGCTCGACCAGGTCCACGGCCACACCACGTTCCACCAGACCACACGCTGCCGCCAGTCCGGCAATACCGCCACCCACAACGATGACCCTGTGCGGCTGCGCTGTCCGCGGCGACCCGGTAGGGGCCGGAATCAACACCGCTTTCCGATCACGACCAGGTCGTCTGTGCATCTCAGCCCTCCTGCCGCTCATCCATCGATTGCCCCACACGATTCTTCCTGCGCCAAGCAACCTCGCAAGCCTTCTTCCAGATCAGAATCGTGAAGGTGATCATCGCAAAACCGAACCCGAAGTCTTCTATGGGGATGTCCCAGGGAAACCTCACACCGCTCATTGCGGACTCGCGATAGATCACAATGGGATTGGACAATTTGGTCAGCCACCCGTCCACCAGCACCTGGAACGAGAGCATTATAGCCATGGAGACCCAGTACTGCACCGAGCTGAAAATCCCGGTGCGAGCCCAGAGCGCCTCCAACAGAATGACCACCAGCATCGTGACAATGGTGGCTACCGTGTATTCAGCCATCTTCTTTCTCCCCCGGGTGTGCGCGGCGGGTACTGCGCAGAGCACCGAAGAAACTCAGGACGTGGCCCACCGCCTCATAGGTCAGCAAGGCAGAGATCGGGATGGCGACGAAGAAGAGCACTTCTTCCAGGGGCAAGCCCAGCACCACGGCCAAGCCACTCGTGAACTCAGTGCTGTAGGTCCACAGCTCCGCGCCGATGGCCACCACGTCCCAAACCGAGAAAACGATCACCGTGGCCAAGATGGCCTGGATCAACTGCACGGGTCTTCGATACACCCGCGCCTTGAAAAGGAACTCCAAAGGAAGCGTCAACACCAGGCATCCGAGCATCAGCAGGATGTACTGCGTCGAATCAGGCATGATGATCACTGATCCGATCCGCCCCGCGGGGCCTCTCGCCGACGGATTTCAGCGGGCCGGCGCTGCGGTCTCCTCGTATACGTTTCACCACGAGTTCCGCACTGATCAGACACATGGGTACGCCGACTCCGGGCGCGGTGGTGGCCCCGGCATAGAAGAGCCCATCAACTCGTTTGGACGCGTTCTGCGCACGGAACATGGCACTCTGACGCAGAATATGGGACGGGCCCAGCATCCCGCCCTGCCACGAGGAGTAATCCCGGGCAAAGTCCTCTGGCCCCAGCGTCTCACGCACCACAATTCGCTGCCGCAGATCAGCGATACCAGCCCAGGTGGCCAGCTGGTCGATGACGCGATCCGCAATCTGTTCCACATCCGTATCTCCCTGCCCTGCTACCCCACCGGAACCGAGCGTGACATCCGCGGGGACCGGTACCAGGACAAAGAGATTCTCGGTTCCATCCGGAGCAACGTCCGGGTCCGTTGCGCTGGGCTTGCACACGTAGATCGAGGCGGGATCAGGCACTTTCTGCTCAGTGCCGAAGATCGCATCGAAGTTGGCGTCCCAGTCGCTGGAGAAGAACAACGAATGATGCCTCAACTCGGGGAGGGCTCCTTGAACTCCGAGCATGACAAGCACCGCGCCCGGTCCGCTCTGCCGCCGCTTCCACCAGCTTTCCGGATAACTACGGGCCTCACCGGGCAAGAGTTGGGTCTCCGTGTGGTGCAGGTCTGCGGCTGAGACCACGTAGTCAGCCTGTTCCTTTCGCTCCACACCGTTGCGATCTGTCCAGAGCACTCCTGTTGCACGCGGCCTGCCGCCGTCCTCCGTGGTGAGGATGCGGCTCGCCTCTGCTCCGGTCACGATCTCCACGCCGTTGCTGCGAGCCAGCGCCTCCAACCGCTCAACCACCCGCCAGAAACCACCCACCGGGTACATCACCCCCTCATCCAGGTCCAGAGCGCTCATGAGGTGATAGATGGCCGGTGCCCGGCGTGGGTCCGTACCCAGGAAAACTGCAGGATATCCCAGAATCTGGCGAAGCACCGGGTGCGAGAAGCGACGGCTGACAAACTTCTGCAGCGACTCCCCCAGCAACCGCAAGAGCTTCGGCAGGCGCAGCAGCACTTCAGGCTTCAGAACGGATCTCCACGAGGTGAAGGGGTTGTAGAGGAAGTACCGCTCAGCCATGACCATGGCATCCCGCGCCGAGTCCACGTAGTCCCGGACACG
The DNA here is from genome assembly GCF_022712295.1 of Galactobacter sp. Taxonomy (GTDB): domain Bacteria; phylum Actinomycetota; class Actinomycetes; order Actinomycetales; family Micrococcaceae; genus Galactobacter. The sequence goes on along the minus strand of NZ_JALAGT010000087.1, from coordinate 3,834 downwards.
CTGCCCGCTTCCCGGTTCCAGCTTCTCGAAGACCTGCCTCACGCGATCGATACCGTGAGGGATCTCCACGCTGGCGGAGCAGCCACAGGATTCAGGTTCGGAGAAAACCCCATATCCTGGGTCCAGGCTCACCAGGTCCAGCTGTTGCGCTGTTGATGTGCCCAGCAGATCGAAGAAATGATCGTAGACGCTGGGCATCAGATACCAGGATGGTCCGGTGTCGAAACGAAAGCCGTCACGTGCCAGCGTTCCGGCCCGCCCACCGACGCGGTCATGCCGTTCCAACAGCAACACTTCATGACCTTCACGGGCCAGTAATGCCGAGGTGGCCAGTCCTGCAACGCCACCCCCGATGACGATGGTACGAGTCATGGGTGCTGACCTCATTTCCGATCCGTGCGAATCCGCATCCCGGGTGTTCGGGGTGTTCGGAGACTGGATGTCGGTTTCTTCAGGGTTGCGGCCAGCAGAGACTGCACAATCAGCCCAGCCTTGGCCGGGTCGGAGATCCGGACGCGTTCAACCAGCAACTGCTCCAGCGGAGTTCTCGAAATCTTCTCCGTCAGCCGGGAGAAGAGTCTCCTGGCGCAGTCCACCGCTGCACGGGCATCGTTGGGCAACAACGGCAGCACTGCCTGCGCGTCGGCAAGCTGGGCCCGGATCAGCGCAATCCATTCGCTCTTGGCCGTCTCTGTGAGTGAAGCGGCCTTACTGAGGTAACTTCGTTCAAGTCGCTCGGTGTCCTCGGCAAGGTCGCGGAGGAAGTTCACGTTCTGGAACGCCGCGCCCAGGCTGCGTGCACCGCGTTCCAGAAGCTGTAGTTCTTGGTCCGAATAATGCTCGTCCCGCCTGAAGACCATGAGGCACATCAGTCCGATGACCTCGGCCGAGCCGTAGACATAGACGGCATGTTCGTCACGGTCGTAACCAACCATGGTGCTGTAACCACCGGCCGGTTTCCCGTTAAACAACTCCGTGTCCACGGATCGCCTCAGATCCATCCGCATGGATGCAAAGAAAGGAGCCGTGAGGGAGGTGTCGATACCGGATTGGACGGCAGTGACAGCAAAGGCATGGACAATCGGATTGGCGCTGTACCCTGTGCCGACGGCCTCTGCGGTCTCACGCTCCAACAGATCGAGGAGTTCAAGTTGCTGGTCCGTGCTCACGCCGGCTTGCGCGGCCGCCCCGTCCACGAGCTCGTCAGCAACCCGGACCAAACCATAGATATTGCGAACGTGGACTCGATGACGTGCTTCCAGCAGCCGCGTCGCCGCCCCGAACGAGGTGGAATAGGTGCCGATGATCCGGTCTGCAGCGCGTTCTGCCGCACGCGTGTATTTCCGCAACGCTTCATCAGGCTTGATCGCGGAGCTCATAAGGCTCCGCTCTCGAGTTTGCCGATGATCTCGTGGCAGAAGTCACGAACGGCAGCGGGCAGTTCCCCATCGCCGTCCATCAGAACCTGCATCGCTGCCTCGACCTGATCAGCAACCTTGGATTCGACGAACTTCCTGGCCCCGCATTCGGTCAACAGACACTGAATCGTCGGCGCTGAGGAAGGGAGGAAGTCCTGGGTTCCCAGCAGTGGGCGCAGCTGTTCCCAGGCACTCGTGGAGCGCGCGTACGCGATCAGCGCCGTTTCCTTGCCCTCACGGAAGTCAGAATGATCATCCTTACCGTGAACGTTGCTGGATTCGAAGGCGGAGCGCAAGTCATCTTGTAGCTGGAAAGCCACTCCGAGCCGTCTTCCGACCTGACCGAGCTGGTCTTCCGCACTTCGTTGTGCACCGGCCAGCACTGCGGCAAGACGCAGGGGAAGCTCAAACGTGTAGGCAGCAGTCTTCATACACGTCATCTTCAACACCAGGTCCGGATCCGAGCCCAGATAGCCGTCGGCAAGACTGACATCGCAATATTCCCCTGCCACGGTCTCCGTGACTGTTGCGTCCAACAGATCCAGGATCCTCAGACGGGAGGGTCGGTCCACCTGGACTCTGGCGAAGAGCTGATGCGCCAGCGTGAGCATCAGGTCACCGACGAGCAGCCCGGCGTTGCGTGCCCAGTGCAAGCGGCGGGCGGGCAGCTCGTCACCCACTACGACGGACCAGGGGCTGGTCCGGGCCTCCACGAGCAGCCTGCCCATCAGGTTCGCTTCGCCTCGGCGCATCAGATCATCGTCGATGATGTCGTCATGCAGCAAGAAGGAGAAGTGGAGAATCTCCAGGGCAGCGGCCATTTGCAGAACCGGCTCCCTGGTCTGTAGGCCCGGCTGGGCATCGGCGCAGAAGGCATCGAAGGCCCCGACCAGTATGCGTGGACGCAGGAGCTTACCGCCACTGACGCATTCGACAGTGGTTTTCCAGAGGGCGGAGAAATCCGCACCATGAAGGTGAGCGGCTGCCGTGCGGGTGGTCAGAATGCTTGAAATCGTGGCCTGAATCTCGTCATCCATATCGTGATGCATTTTCAATGAGGCCTCGATTCCTTTCACCTTCCACACCACCCTTCGATCGACGATGAGATATAGTATCCCCTAGGAGACTATCATCGTAGTTGACCACATCCTCCCCGACGTGCATCAACCGCGTCCCGAACGCCACACAGGCAGCGGGCGGGCCCGCATCGTTGCACCTGCCTCATCCGCAAACAGGAAGGGCTGCCCTCATGGACCGAATGAACTACCCGACCGGCCGCGAGGAACACCTGGCAGCAGTCACGGGTCCTACGGGGAAGCCACCCACGGTTCTGGTACTCGGAGCCACCGGCTACATCGGTGGACGTCTGACACCCCGGCTGCTCAAGGCCGGCTACCGGGTCAGGATCTTGGCCAGGAGTCCAGCACGGGTCAGAGCGTTCCCCTGGGGAGAGGAGTGCGACGTGGTCAAGGGGGATGTCCTGGACCCGGTGTCCGTCCGAGCCGCCATGGATTCGGTCAGCATGATCTACTACCTGGTTCACTCCCTGGCCTCCGGGAGAGATTTTGAACAGACCGATCTGTGCGCAGCACATGTCGTGGCCCATGCAGCCGCCAGAGCCGGCGTAGGGAGGATCATCTACCTGGGCGGGCTGCATCCGGAACGGACGCGGCTCTCGTCTCATCTACGCTCCCGCCGTGACGTGGGGCAGGTGTTCCTGGACTGCACGGTTCCTGCCCTGGTGCTGCAGGCCGGGGTCATCATCGGTTCCGGGTCCGCATCCTTCGAGATGATCCGGCACCTGACGGAGGTCCTGCCTTACATGCCTGCCCCCAAATGGGTCCGCAACCGGATCCAACCCATAGCCGTGAGGGATGTGATGCATTATCTGCTCGGTGCAGCTCGCGTCCCGAAAGAGATCGACCAAGCCGTGGACATCGGCGGACCGGACGTCCTGACCTACGCACAGATGATGAACGGCTACGCGGAGGCAGCCGGACTACCCCGCCGCTTCATCGTCGCGTTGCCCGTACTCACACCCGGGCTGGCATCGCACTGGGTCGGTTTGGTCACCCCTGTCCCCCGGTCCATTGCCCGCCCGCTGGTGGCCTCGCTAGAGAACGAGTGCATCATGCACAGCACTGAGATCAACGGCATCATCCCACCGCCGCCACAGGGTCTGACCCCCTACCTGGAGTCCATCCGCCTGGCCCTGGGCAGGGTGCAGAAGGACCTTGTGGAGACCAGTTGGCAGGATGTCGCAGTGCTGGGAGCCCCGAGTGCTCCGCTGCCCAGCGATCCCGATTGGGCAGGAAGAACCGTCTATGTGGATCAGCGTCGGATGAACACCACCGCAACGGTGGAGCAGCTCTGGTCCGTGATCTCTGGGGGGGGGGGCCTGAACGGGTGGTACTCG
>NZ_JALAGT010000086.1 GCF_022712295.1 Galactobacter sp. | reverse complement strand
GTGTAGGCCAGGTGGTCGCCGGCCCAGCGCGGATCCAGGTTAAGGGGCGGGGAAAGCGTCAGAATGTGTACGGCCTCTGACTTGCGCAGGTACGGCAGCGCGGTCTTGGAGAGCAGGAACGTACCGCGGGCGTTGATGTCTTGCATCAGGTCGTAGCGCTTCATGGACACGCTGGCGGTGTCGGAGAGGTCGATCGCTGAGGCGTTGTTCACCACGGCGTCGATGCCACCGAACTTGGCGACGGCCTGGTTCACAGCGCCCGCGACGTCGTCGTCGTTGCGGACGTCGCCCACGATCGCCAGTGCGCGGCCACCGGCGGCCTCGATCTCCTCGGCCGCGGTGTGAACGGTGCCGGGAAGTGCGGGGTGAGGCTTGTCCGTCTTGGCCAGCAGCACCAGGTTGGCGCCGTCGCGGGCGGCCTTCAGGGCAATGGCCAGGCCGATGCCACGACTGCCGCCGGACATCAGGATGGTGCGGCCCTTGAGGGCCCCGGTAGTGGACAGCGGCGAGGGGTTCGCAGACGATTCGTGGCTCATGGTTGAAGAGCGTAGCGATTCCCCCACCATTTTGCTACTCATCGGTAACTTCTCTCTCGACACCCCTGAAGGCAGTATCCGTAAATGTGAGCACGGACCGTGCTCACATTTCCGGATACTGCCAGCAAGGTGGCATGCCCGACGGCGGGGAGGGCCGTAGGTGCCTCGCGGCACCCAAGGCGCCTTGGGCAACCGAACGACCACACCCCGTCGGGTATTGAAGCCAACGTATTCCCGGCACGGCATATGCACAGCCCGTGCAGACCCGCTCCGGGAACGTATGATGCAGCAGGAATGTCGCCACTCGACCACACGGCCTAGACTGGCCTGCGGCCGGGCAACCCGCGGCCGTTCACGCAGGGACCGATCGAGGAGCCAGAAGCAACATGACCGAGAGCCAGGACAGCGGCTTCGACCTGACCACCACGGCAGGCAAGCTCGCTGAATTCCGATCCCGCCAGGAACGCTCGCTGACCCCCAGCGGCGAGGCGGCCATCGAGAAGCAGCACGCGCGCGGCAAGCACACCGCCCGCGAACGCGTGGACATGTTCCTGGATCCCGGGTCCTTCGTCGAGTTCGACGCCCTGCGCACCCACCGCACCCACGCGTTCGGCATGGAGAAGAAGAAGCCCCTGGGTGACGGCCTGGTCTCCGGTTACGGCACCGTGGACGGGCGCCTCGTGGCCGTCTACTCCCAGGACTTCACCGTCTACGGCGGCTCGCTCTCCGAGGTCAACGGCCAGAAGATCGTCAAGGTGCAGGAATTCGCGCTGCGCAACGGTTGCCCCGTGGTGGGCATCAACGACGGCGGCGGAGCGCGCATCCAGGAGGGCGTGGCGTCCCTGGCCATGTTCGCCGACATCTTCCGCGCCAACGTCCACTCCTCCGGCGTGGTCCCTCAGATCTCCGTGATCATGGGCCCCTGCGCGGGCGGCGCGGCCTACTCCCCAGCCCTTACCGACTACATCGTGATGGTGGACCAGACCTCCCACATGTTCATCACCGGCCCCGACGTGATCAAGACCGTCACCGGCGAGGACGTGGACATGGAGACCCTGGGTGGCGCCCGCCACCACAACCAGGACACCGGCACCTCCACCTACCTGGCTGCGGACGAGGAGGACGCCCTCGACTTCACCCGAGAGCTGCTCTCCTACCTCCCCTCCAACAACCTCGCGGAGCCGCCGCTCGACCTGGCGGAACAGCCCCTCACCGTCACGGAGGAGGACGAGGAACTCGACACACTCATCCCCGACTCCCCCGCACAGCCTTATGACATGCGCACCGTCATCGAGCACGTCCTGGACGAGGGCGAGTTCTTCGAGGTCCAGGCGCTCTACGCACCCAACGTGCTCATCGGCTACGGCCGCGTCGAAGGTGCCACGGTGGGCATCGTGGCCAACCAGCCCATGCAGTTCGCGGGCACCCTGGACATCAAGGCCTCCGAGAAGGCCGCACGCTTCGTCCGCAATTGCGACGCCTTCAACATCCCCGTGCTGACCTTCGTGGACGTCCCCGGCTTCCTGCCCGGCAAGGACCAGGAGGACCAGGGCATCATCCGCCGCGGCGCCAAGCTGCTCTTCGCCTACGCCGAGGCCACCGTGCCCAAGCTGACCGTGATCACCCGCAAGGCCTTCGGCGGCGCCTACATCGTGATGGGCTCCAAGAAGCTCGGCGCGGACCTGAACCTGGCCTGGCCCACCGCCCAGATCGGCGTCATGGGCGCCGAGGGTGCGGTCAACATCCTCTACCGCCGCGACCTCGCCGCCGTGCAGGCCGAGGGTGGGGACGTGGACGCCCGCCGTGCGGAGATCGTGGCGGACTACGAGGCCGAACTGCTCAACCCGTACCAGGCCGCCGAGCTGGGTTATCTGGACGCCGTCATCGCCCCGAGCGACACCCGCCTGCAGATCGTCCAGGGCCTGCGCGCCCTGCGTGACAAGCACGCCAACCTGCCCGCCAAGAAGCATGGGAACATCCCGCTGTGAGTCCTGCAACCAGCCCGTCCACCGGCCACCGCTCGGCCCGCGAGCCGTGGGCTCAGCCGGAGGAAGCCGTCGTTCCGGAGGCGCCCGCTTTCCGGGTGGTGCGCGGCACCCCCAGCGCCGAGGAGCTCGCCGCACTCACCGCCGTTCTGGCCGCAGCAGCGTCCTCCGCGCAGGAGCCGGAGCCCGCCCCGGCCACCCGCACCGACGTGCTGCGTCGCGCCGCCCGTCTGCGCAACCGCATCATGGCCGTACCCGGCGCATGGAGGATGCGCGGACGCTGACGCCCCCGGCGGCACGTTAGGGTGTTGGTGTGACCCAGAACTCGAATCGCACACCGTCAGCAATCGACCGCATCGCGGATTCCTTCGTGGAGCAGCTCCTGGAGCTCAGCCCGGAGACCGCCATGTCGCTCGGCATCCCCGGCAGTGAGCAGGCCTACGACGACCACTCCCCCGCAGGCACCGCCGCCTATCGCGCCCTGCTGGTGAAGACCCTGGCGGCCCTGGACGAGGCCTCGACCGGTGAGCTCGACGAGGTCGACGTGGTCACGCTGGACATCATGCGTGAACGCCTGGGCCTTGACGTGGAGATCATCGACACCGGCGTCACCCAACTCAACAACCTGGAGTGCGTGGCGCAGTCCGCCCGCAACCTCTTCGACCTGATGCCCACCGACACGGTGGAGGACTGGGTCAACATCGCAGGCCGCCTCTCCAACCTGCCCGGCGCCTTGGACGGCTTCGTCGAGTCCCTTTCCGCCTCCCGCGACGCGGGCCACGTCTCCGCGGTACGCCAGGTACGGGAGGTGGCAGCCCAGTGTGAGGCGTATGTGGCAGACGGCGGCTACTTCGACGAGCTGCTGGATCGCGCACCCGACACCGACGCAGACCTGACCTCCGCCATGATCACGGGCGTGGCCCGGGCCAAGGCCGCTTACGCCCAGCTCGCCGACTTCCTGGAGAAGGACCTGGCCCCGGACGCCCCGGACGAGGACGCCGTGGGCCGCGAGTACTACCAGCTCATGTCCCGCCTCTTCCTTGGCGCAACCGTGGACCTGGACGAGACCTACGCCTGGGGCGTGGCCGAACTCGACCGGATCATCGCCGAGCAGGAGGCCGTGGCCAACGAGATCGAGCCAGGCGCCTCGATCGCCCGAGCCCGCGAGGTGCTGGAGGCCGACGAGTCCCGCACACTGCACGGCACCGACGCCCTGCAGGCCTGGATGCAGCAGAAATCGGACCAGGCGCTGAAGGATCTGGCCGGCACACACTTCGACATCGAGGCGCCCATGGACCGCCTCGAGTGCTGCATCGCCCCCACCCACGAGGGCGGCATCTACTACACGGGGCCCTCCTCCGACTTCTCCCGCCCCGGCCGCATGTGGTGGTCCGTCCCGGAGGGTGAGGATACCTTCCAGACCTGGGCCGAGACCTCCACGGTGTACCACGAGGGCGTCCCCGGCCATCACCTGCAGATCGCCACCGCCCTGCTGGCCGGTGCAGATCTGAACCGCTACCGCAGCGAGATCGTCTGGACTTCCGGCTTCGGCGAGGGCTGGGCGCTCTACGCCGAGCGCCTCATGGAGGAACTGGGCTACCTCGCCGACCCTGGCGACCGCATGGGCATGCTGGACGGCCAGCGACTGCGCGCCGCCCGCGTGGTCTTCGACATCGGTGTGCACCTGGGCCTCGAGGTCCCCGAGCGCTGGCGCTCGAGTTCCGAACCCGAGACCTGGGATGCGGACAAGGGCTGGGAGTTCCTCAAGGCCAATATGTTCGAGTCCGAGGGCCGCATCCGCTTCGAGTTCATGCGCTACCTCGGCTGGCCGGGGCAGGCACCGTCCTACAAGATCGGCCAGCGACTCTGGGAGCAGCTACGTGAACAGGTCCGCGAACAGGAGGGCGACGACTTCGACGAGAAGGCCTTCCACACCCGCGCCCTGCGCCTGGGCGGCATGGGCCTGGACTCCCTGACCAAGGCGGTCCTCCGCGGCTGAACAGCCATCCTCGGCTGATCTGGCCTGATCAGCTGAGCGGCGCAGCCGCTCATTACACTGCCCGACGGCGTAGGGCTGGGTCCCAGCCACATGCCGTCGGGCACCGGATGACGCGAGCCACGTCACGTGGGCTTCATAAAGGGACACAAACCCTTGGAATGGTTTAAGGTACATCCTTACCCTGGACCGGTGAGCACCACAGACAGCACCCGCACCCATCGCCTGCCGAGCTGGCTGACCAATTTCGGTTTCCAGATCATCGCAGGCCTCGTCCTCGGCATCATCCTCGGCCTGATCGCCGTCGCCACGGGATCCACCAAGGACAACCCCAACGGCCTCGGCGCCACCCTCCAGGTGATCGGCTCCAACTACGTCAAGCTGCTGATCGCGGCCGTCCCACCGCTGGTCTTCCTGGCCGTGGTCGCCTCGATCTCCAATCTGGCCAAGGTCACCAACGCCGCCCGCTTGGCATGGAAGACCCTCATGTGGTTCGCCATCACGGCAGCCATCGCCGTGGTGATCGGCATCCTGCTCGGCGTCATCGTCAAGCCCGGTGAGGGCACCGGGCACCTCCAAGCGCAAGAGACCAGCGGGCACACCGGCTCCTGGTGGGCCTTCCTGGAGGGCCTGATCCCGTCCAACTTCCTGGGTCTGGCCGCAGACACCTCCACCGACGGCGGCGAGACCACCACGTCCGTCTCCTTCAACGTGCTGCAGATCCTGGTCATCTCCATCGCCATCGGCATCGCCGCGCTGAAGGTCGGCAAGGCCGCCGACGGTTTCGTGAACTTCTGCAAGTCCGCCCTCAAGGTGGTCCAGAAGGTGCTGTGGTGGATCATCCGCCTGGCCCCGCTCGGCACCCTGGGCCTCATCGGTAACGCCGTGGCCACCTACGGCTGGACCTCCATGGGCACGCTGGTGAAGTTCGTCGTCACCATCTACATCGGCCTGGCCCTGGTGCTCTTCGTGGTCTACCCGATCCTCGTGAAGCTGCACGGCCTCTCCATCAAGCAGTACTTCTCCGGTGTGTGGCCGGCCGTGCAGATCGGCTTCGTGTCCCGCTCCTCCATGGGCACCATGCCCGTGACCCAGCGCGTGACCGAGTCCAACCTGGGCGTGCCGCGTGCCTACGCCTCCTTCGCCGTGCCGCTGGGCTCCACCACCAAGATGGACGGTTGCGCCGCGATCTACCCGGCCGTCGCCGCCATCTTCGTGGCGCAGTTCTACGGCATCGACCTGAACTTCGTCCACTACCTGCTGATCATGGTGGTCTCCGTCCTGGGTTCGGCCGCGACCGCAGGCACCACCGGCGCCACGGTGATGCTGACGCTGACCCTGTCCACGCTGGGTCTGCCGCTGGACGGCGTGGGCCTGCTGCTCTCCATCGATCCGATCATCGACATGGGCCGCACCGCCGTGAACGTGGCAGGTCAGGCGCTGGTCCCCACCTTGGTCTCCAAGCACGAGGGCATCCTGAACCTGGACGTCTACAACGCCAAGCGCGAGGGCGACCTGTTCGTGGACCGCGAGGCCGAGGCGGAAGCCGAGGCGATCGAGGATTCCAAGGCGACGTCCAACGCCTGAGGCGACCACGGGTCGTCGGGCATGAGTGCCCACTGATCCCGGCCCGGCCGTCTGTGTGGACTAGCGTGGTGAGCATGACTTCCCCCTTGCTGCTGCTGGCCTCCACCTCCGGTTCGCGTCGCAGCGTGCTGGACGCCACGGGCTTCGCGTATGCCACGGATGCGCCGGACGTGGACGAGCGTGCCCTGATCGCGGAGCATCGCTCAGCCGGGGAGGACATCTCCCCGGCCCGCGAGGCGGGCCTGCTGGCGCAGGCCAAGGCGCAGGACGTCGCCGCTCGGCCGGGCTCGGCTGGGCACCTGGTCCTGGGGTGCGATTCGGTGTTCGAGCTGGACGGCGCGGCCTACGGCAAACCCCACGTACCCGAGGTGGCGATTGAGCGCTGGCGGCAGATGCGGGGACGCACCGGGGTGCTGCACACGGGACACACGCTGGTGGATCTGCGCGACGGAGCGGAGTCGGCCGGCGCGTCCGTCACCGTCTCGACGTCGGTCACGTTCGCCGACGCGAGCGACGAAGAGATCGCGGCCTACGTCGCCACCGGTGAACCGCTGGGGTGCGCCGGCGGGTTCACGGTGGACGGCAAGGCGGCCGCGCTCGTGGAGCGCATCGACGGCGACTTCCATGCGGTTGTCGGCATCTCCCCCAACGCGTTACGTGAGCTTTGCGCCCAGCTCGGCGTGGCCGTCACCGAGCTGTGGAGCTGACGCTGTCAGCCCAGCCGATCGCAACCAGGATTCTTTGTAGGAATCCTCTAAACCCGGGGCGGGGTGACGAGCCTCTCCGCGCGCCGTTTACGTGGGAAACCCACAATTCGGATAGGCTCACGTGCGCACCCGTTGTGAAGGAGCAGGCAATCCCATGCCGTCACTGACCAAGGTTCTCATCGCCAACCGAGGCGAGATCGCCGTCCGCGTGATCCGCGCCGCGAAGGATGAGGGCATCGCCTCTGTTGCCGTGTACGCGGATCCCGACCGAGACGCACTACACGTACGTATGGCCGACGAGGCATATGCACTCGGCGGCAATTCCGCAGCCGAGTCCTACCTCGACATGGACAAGATCCTGGACGCCGCCAAAAAGGCAGGCGCCGATGCCGTGCACCCCGGCTACGGCTTCCTCTCCGAGAACGCAGAGTTCGCCTCCAAGGTGATCGAGGCGGGCCTGACCTGGATCGGCCCCTCCCCACAGGCCATCGAGCAGCTGGGTGACAAGGTCCAGGCGCGCCATATCGCCGCCAAGGTGGGAGCCCCCCAGGTGCCCGGCACCAAGGACCCCGTGACCAGCGCCGAGGAGGTCCTCGAGTTCGCGGACACCCACGGCCTGCCCATCGCCATCAAGGCAGCCTTCGGCGGTGGCGGACGCGGCATCAAGGTGGTTCGGGACCGCGCGGACATCACCGAGCTCTACGAATCCGCCGTCCGTGAGGCCACCGCGGCCTTCGGTCGAGGCGAATGCTTCGTGGAGCGTTTCCTCGACGCTCCCCGCCACGTGGAGACCCAGTGCCTCGCGGATGTGCACGGCAACGTCGTGGTGGTTTCCACCCGCGACTGCTCCCTGCAGCGCCGCAACCAGAAGCTCGTGGAGGAGGCCCCGGCCCCCTACCTGAGCGAGGACCAGCTGGATCGCCTCTACTCCTCCTCCAAGGCCATCCTGAAGGAGGCCGGCTACAGCGGCGCCGGAACGTGCGAGTTCCTGGTGGGCCGCGACGGTGTTATCTCCTTCCTCGAGGTCAACACCCGCCTGCAGGTGGAGCACCCCGTCTCCGAAGAGGTCTCCGGCCTTGATCTGGTCCGCGAACAGTTCCGCATCGCCCGTGGCGAGGAGCTGGGCTACGACGACCCGGAACTGCGCGGCCACTCCTTCGAGTTCCGCCTGAACGGCGAGGACCCGGGACGTAACTTCATGCCCGTCCCCGGTACCCTCACCACCCTGAAGTTCCCCTCCGGCCCCGGCGTGCGCGTCGACTCCGGTGTGGAGCAGGGCGAGAAGGTCTCCGGCAACTTCGACTCCATGATCGCCAAGCTGATCGTCACCGGCTCCGACCGTGCGCAGGCCGCACAGCGGGCCCGCCGTGCGCTGGCGGAACTGACCATTGACGGCATGCCCTCCGTGGTCCCCTTCCACCGCGTGGTCATGGCGGATCCCGCCTTCGTTCCCGAGAACCCGGACGAGGCCTTCCACGTCCACACCCGCTGGATCGAGACGGAGTTCGACAACAAGATCGAGCCATACTCCGGTTCCACCCCTGACGAGGAAGAGGACGAGGAGAGCCAGCAGATCACCGTCGAGGTGGGCGGCAAGCGCCTCGAGGTTCGCCTCCCCGGCTCCCTGTCCTTCGGCTCCGGCAACGGCAAGGCGCGCAACCACTCGACCCCCAAGCGCAAGCGCTCCGGCGGAAAGGCCGGCGCGGCCTCCGGTGACGACCTCACCTCGCCCATGCAGGGAACCATCGTCAAGGTCGCCGTGAAGCAGGGCGCCACCGTGGCGGAGGGCGACCTCATCGTGGTCCTCGAGGCCATGAAGATGGAGCAGCCGCTGACCGCCCACAAGTCCGGCGTCATCAAGAAGCTACACGCCTCGGCTGGAGGAACGGTCGGCGCGGGCGAGACCATCGCGATCATCGCGGACGCCTGATCCCAGACAGACCAACCGTCTCGACGGCACTGCCGCTTCTCCAGCGGCACAGTGTCCGTCAAACAACACAACGTCGGTCGAACCACACAACGTCGGTAGGCGGTTTCTAGCGGTTGTTGCAACACCGGTGGTGTTCAGGATCCTATGAGCTCCCGCATGTGTTCCGCGGGCGTATGCCATCCTAACCGTTTGCGGGGCCGGCCATTGAGTTCGTTCTCGACGTATTCAAGGTCTTCTGGACCGTATTTCGAGAGGTCGGTTCCTTTTGCGAAGTATTGGCGCAGCAGGCCGTTGGTGTTCTCGTTGGTCCCTCGTTGCCACGGAGAATGCGGGTCACAGAAGTAGACGTCCATGTTTGTCGCCATTTTGACTGCAACGTGCTCGGCCATTTCGACGCCCTGATCCCAGGTCAAGGATGCACGAACGGACTCAGGAAGAGTCAGCATCTTCTTGACGATCGCATCACGGACGGTTGGTGCAGCGTGATCATCAGGAAGGTGCAGAAGCATGGTGAAACCGTTTTGACGTTCCACCAGGGTCCCGATTGCCGACTTGTTTCCCGCTCCCATGATGAGATCACCTTCCCAGTGACCGGGTACAGATCGGTCTTCAACTTCGGCCGGCCGTTCGTTAATCATGACCATGTCATCCTTGAAGCGGGGCTGACGTTCCCCGGTTTCTCGGCGT
>NZ_JALAGT010000085.1 GCF_022712295.1 Galactobacter sp. | reverse complement strand
GATCCCACCGACGGAGAGATCCTGCTGGACGGGAAGGACCTCCTGGCCCTCCCCGCTCACAAACGCCCCGTCAACACGGTGTTCCAGTCCTATGCCCTCTTCCCCCACATGTCCGTGGCGGAGAACGTCGGTTACGGCCTCAAACGAGCCAAGGTGCCGAGGAAGGAGATCGGACCACGGGTCATGGAGGCGTTGCGGTTGGTCCGCATGGAGGACTTCGCGCAACGCAAGCCGGACATGCTCTCCGGCGGCCAGCAGCAGCGCGTCGCTCTGGCCCGCGCCCTCGTCAATCGGCCTCGAGTGCTGCTCCTGGACGAGCCCATGTCTGCGTTGGATCGCAAATTGCGGGAGGAGATGCAACTAGAACTCATCCGTCTCCACACCGACCTGGGACTGACCTTCATCTTCGTCACCCACGATCAGGAGGAGGCGCTGGCCATGAGCGACCGCATCGTGGTCATGTACGACGGCGTGGTGCAACAGCTCGGCGAGGCCGAGGACATCTACGAGAAGCCCAGCAATGCCTTCGTCGCCGGTTTCATCGGGAAGCAGAACTTCAACTCGGTCACTCTGGACGCAGTGGCCGGCGAGACCGCGACCCTCTCCAATGACCGGCTCACCCTGGAGATCCCCGCCGCCGCCGTGGCCGGGTTCGCTGTGGGAGACACCGTCCAGTCCGCCATCCGCCCGGAGGCCATCACCATCTCGGCGCCGCCGGCGGATCCCACCATTCGAGTCGCAGCCAATCAGGAGCTGGTGGAGATCATCGGTGAGTCCTTCCTGGGGGACGTGGTGCAGTACCTGGTCCGTGTGGGCGAGGACCACACCGCGATCGTGCGGATCTCCAGCACCAAGGCACCGGATGTCCACGAGGGCGACACGGCCCTCATCGAATGGCCGGGCACCGCCGTCCAGATCTTCGCGGATTCCTCGGAGGCCTGACGTGATCGACGACGACATCAAGGTCCTGGGATCCGGCACCACGCTGAACAACCTGACCAGGCGGAGCGTGCTCGGCGGCATGGCGGCGGCAGGCGTGGCCCTGTTGGCCGGCTGCGGTCAGGGAAGCAAGAAGGTCGCCTCCAACATCGCACCGAACGGCAAGCTCGAGGATCGCGTCAACATGTACTCCTGGGGCGACTACGACGAGCCCGGGCTGCTGAAGAAGTTCAAGAAGAAGTTCCACGCCGTGGTTCAGGCCGATGCCTTCGGCTCCAACGAGGAGCTGATGGCGAAGCTCTCCGCGACCCGCGGCACCTCGGGCTACGACATCGTGGTCCCGACCTCCCTCTACATCCCGCAGATGGTGGAGCACGACCTGATCCAGCCGCTTGACCGTTCGCTGATCCCGAACTTCTCCACCCTCGACCCCGCCTACCTCGACCAGTTCTTCGACAAGGGAAACAAGTACTCGGCCCCCAAGGCCTACGGATCCACGGGGTTCGTCTACGACGTCACCAAGATCAAGCAGGACCTGACGACCTGGGCCGATTTCATCGAGGCAGCCAAGACGACCGCCTCCGGCAAGGTCGCGCTGTTGGAGGACGCATGGGAGGTCACCGCCATTGCCCTGGCTGTGAAGGGCTACGACCTCAACACCACGGACAAGGCCGAACTGGCCTACGCCAAGAAGCTCGTCGTGAACGAACTCGCACCGCACACCAAGGCGTACATGGGTCAGGCCGCCACCGCGATGGCGCAGGGCAGCTTCACCCTCATCCACGCCTACAACGGTGATGCCAGGCAGGGCATGATCGACGCCGATGACCCGGAGCGGTGGAAGTTCGTCTTCCCCACAGAGGGCGGCAACTGGTGGGGAGACAACTGGTGCCTGGCCACCGGCGCCCCACACCCCGATGCCTCGCACAAGTTCATCGACTGGATCATCGCGCCGGCCCAGGCCAAGGTCGAGTGCGACTACACGGGATACGCCACCGGTTCCAAGGCCTTCCTGGACCCGGAGGTGGAAAAGGAGTTCGTCTACCCGGAGATCGTGTTCCCGTCCCCGGAGGTCCTGGAACGACTGACGCCGAGCGAGTTCAAGGGCATGGAGCCCCGAACCGACATCCTGACGGCCGCTCAGGCCAAAAGCGGCGCGTGAGACAAGGACCCAACCCATCATGAAAAAGTTCGCATCCAAGATTCTGGGTCCCGCGGCACTGTCGTTCCCGACCTGGGCGTACACCCTCTTCTTCTTCGTCATCCCCGTGGTGATGGTGCTGGTCTATTCCTTCGGCCGCAAACCAGACGAGTTCACCACCGTCAGCATGGATCACCTGTCGCTTGACCGCTTCGGCGAGGCCCTGTCCGGGACCTTCATGAGGACCTTCGGAGTCACCGTGCAGATCTCCGTGGTCGGCACCCTGCTGTGCCTGCTCATCGCCGTCCCGTTCGCGTACTGGCTCGCCATCAAGGTTCCCGCGAAGTGGCGCGGCGTGCTCCTGGCCGTGGTCATGGTCCCCTACTGGACCAACTTCCTGGTCCGCACACTTGGGTGGCAGATCATCCTCTCCACAGACGGCTTCGCCTCCAAATGGTGGAAGAACCTGGGTGGGGAACCCTTCGAGATCCTCTTCACGCACGCGGCGGTGCAGATCGGCGTGGTCTACAACTACCTGCCGTTGAT
>NZ_JALAGT010000084.1 GCF_022712295.1 Galactobacter sp. | reverse complement strand
TGATCTGGGGAGAGATCGAGCTGAGGATCAATGAACCGCTCGTCGATCTACGTGTCAGTGCACGGCGGCCAGTGCTACTGACCAACCTCGCTTCGGTCGTCATGGGTTTCGCGCTCTTCGCTTCCAACGTGGTGCTACCCCAGCTTCTGACGCTGCCGCAGGTGACCGGGACGGGCCTGGGCCTGACGCTCACGGCGGCCGCACTTGTCATTGCTCCTTCCGGGCTGGCGATGATGATTGTTGCTCCTGTGGCCGGCCGGATCCAACAGAGGTGGGGAGCCAAGGCGCTGCTCATCCTCGGCGGCGTGATCCTCGCGTTGGCCTATGGCCTTGCCCTGTTCTGGCATGCGGCAGTGTGGCAGATCCTGATGGTCAGTATCGTGTTGGGCATCGGGGTCGGCCTCGGATATGCGGCCATGCCGGCACTGATCATGCAGGCTGTGCCCGTGCATGAGACAGGGGCGGCGAACGGACTCAACGCTCTGATGCGTTCGTTGGGGACCACGATCGCTGCCGCGGTGACAGGCGCGATCCTTGCCCAGTCTGTCACCACAACTGGAGGCGTGGCAGGGCCGAGCGAGAATGGCTTCCTCCTCACGCTTGCGATCGCCTTGGGCGCCGCTGTGATCAGCATCGTCATCGCGGCGTTCATCCCCACGGTGCGCGCTGTTGACGACACGGTGAAGCAATCTTGAGAGGGCGCATCGATCATCAGATCGACGTCGACGCGTCTGCAGGCCTCGCCCGCAGCGCCACCGCCATGGTGGTTTCCGCTGAAATGACGAAAGGAACCCCACGTTGACGATCTTCCATGAACCGATCCCGGGCACTGTGCTCTGGCTCTACGCCCACCCGCGTCGTGGATCCTTCAATGACCGTCTACTGCGCGCCGGGACGGAGGCGCTGTCCCAGACGAGGGAGGTGCAGGTCTCGGACCTCTATGCGCAGGGCTTCGATCCTGCCCTAGGCGAGGCCGACCTGGCTCGGCCCGAGGGTGATTGGCCAGGCAATATCGTTGACCTGTCCACCGCAGCGTACGAACAGGGCGCCCTCCCCGCGGATGTGCGGGTTGAGCAGGACAAGCTCGCACGCGCGGAGTTGCTCGTCATCCAGTTCCCCTGTGGTGGTACGGCATGCCCGCGATGCTGAAAGGCTGGTTCGACCGGGTCCTGACCGGCGGGTTCGCTCACGGTGACCTTGACCCTGTCCTCGGAGTGCCCAGACGATACGGTGACGGCGCGTTCGCTGGGCGCAAGGCGCTCATCATCGTCACTGTGGGAGAGGACGAGCGCTCCCTGGGGCTGCGGGGGATCAGCGGTGATCTGGAGTCCCTGCTCTTTCCGCTCACGCACGGGATCCTCTGGTTCACCGGCATCGAGGCTCTGGACTTGCATGTCGTCTACGACACAGACGGTCTCGACGAGTGCGGCATCGAGTCCGAACTCGACCGACTGCGTACCCGCCTGCGCAGTCTTGCCGCCGAGGAACCGCGACGCTTCCGCCGACTGGGCGACGGCGAGTATCGGGGCACGAGAGCGCTGCATGAGGACATCCTCCCCGGACGTACCGACTTGAGTATCCATCACGTCGAAGTGTGCTGAGGACGCGCCGTGGGCGGTGCTTGCCGTCAATGACTTGCCGACGGTCGACGGCGCCACGGGACTCGGCACCTTTCGTATGGTGACGGGGTGCGCAGCGTGCGCCGGTTCACTTCTGGGCGAAGTCGTATCCCTCGCGAATCAGGTCGTGGAGCCAGGCGCTTGCAGCGGTCTCCTGGGACTTCACCTCGACGTGGTGGTTCCAACGGTTGGTGCTGACCTGGGTGACATTGTGGACGTGGGGATCGTTGATTTCCTTGTCGAGCGTCACGTTGAGGTACAGGGTGCCATCGGCGGTTTTCTCGTAAGCCCACATCCAGAGGAACTTCCGTTTCACGGAGTAGCTCACTTGCGCCTTGTGCTCGGTGTTCACCGGTCCGAGGCTCTGCGTGAAGTCCGCGATGGAGCCGAAATACGACTGCGTCGTTGGCTTGTCGGTGAAGTCGCACGTCATCTTGTTGGATTCGCTGGCCATCGGATCTCCAACGGGTTGGTGGCGGTAGGTGCCGAACAGGCTACGCCGATACGGCTGACTTCGGGGCGGAAGACTGACAGTCGACTGGCAACTTCACCACAGCCCGCGGACAGGGAGGCTGCGTAGTGTCGTAGACACCTCAAAGGGTGCGAGTGATGACAACGGAAGGCCCCAGACCGGTTCGCCGATCTGGGGCCTCTCGTATGTCCGGGTCACGTCTCTCTGGCCTTTGACTCGTGGCCGGGGACCCCGCTTCCATGGGATTCGCGCCGACTCGGAGCGAATCCCACGAAAGCCTGGTCCCGACCGGTAGGCACGTCCACCAGCGCGGCCAGAGGACTCAGCCCTCGCTCACAACTCCCAAACCCAACCGGGGCCAGGCGGCGGCGTCCCGCAGGAACTGCCGATCGTGGGAGGAGACCACTACCGCTGCCGCAGTGGCCTGCAGCGCCTCGGTGAGTTCATCCACCAGCGCCATGGACAGGTGGTTCGTCGGTTCGTCCAGCAGCACCACGTGCGGACGCCCGGCCAACGTCATGGCCAGATCCAGCCGTCGCCGCTGCCCCACGGACAGATGCTCCACCGGGAGCCCGGCCTCGCGGGAACGCAGCAGCCCCAACTGGGACAACCCGACTGCGTCGCCGGCGGCCAAAACGCCACGAGAGACCAGCGACTCCACGTACTCCGAGTACACCTGGGCCGCCCGCCTCCCACGCGGCAGTGAACTCTCCTGACGCAGCCAACCCAGCCGAACGCCGTCGGGCATGTGGACACGGCCGGAGGCCGGGGCGACGTCCCCGGCTGCGAGGCCGAGCAGCGTGGACTTGCCTGCCCCGTTGGGGCCGGTCACGAGCAGGCGCTCGCCGGAAGCCAGCGCGAAGGACACTGGCTTGCTCAGGCGCCCCGGCGCGGAAACGTCGGCGACCTCGAGCACCGTCCCGGAGCGGCCGGGCAGATCGGGGAAGTGCAGCACTTGTGGAGGCTCGGGAGTCGTGATGGCGTGGGCCTCGAGTGCGGCCTGCCGGCGATGCACGCTGCGCACCGTACCGTCCGCCCGCGTGGCCCTGCCGTGTTTCGGCGAACCCTTCTCTGGCCGCCATCCGGAGACGAGACGATTCTGCGCGGCAGCAAGGTCCTGTTGCAGCCGGGTGTGTTCGGCCTGCTGGGTGCGATACTCCTGCTCCCACCGGGCCAGGTCAGCGGTGCGAGCCGCTCGATACTCCGCGTAGCCGCCGCCGTGGATCCGCGGCCGAGCATCTGGCGTGGGATCCAGATCCACGAACGTCTCGACGATGTCCTGCAGCAGCGCGCGATCGTGACTGACCACCACCACGCCGCCCCGACGCGCCCGCAGCTGCGATGTCAGGAAATCCAGGCCGGCTGCGTCGAGGTGATTGGTCGGCTCGTCCAGCAGCAGGAAGTTGTGGCTCGCGCCGAGCAGACACGCCAGCCGCACACGGTGACGCTGCCCCACGGACATGGTCGCCAGCGTGCGCTCGCGGTCGGTGATCGCGCTGAGCGATTCGAGTGCCACCTGCACACGGCGTTGCGCGTCCCAGGCGTCCAGCGCTGTGGCCTCCTCCAGAGCGGCCGCGTACTCGTCCTCGGCCGAAATGCCCGACGGCGCGTGCCCGTGGTGCGTTGTCGTCTCGCCTTCGGCGAGGGCCGCGGTGGCGGCCTCGAAGCGTGCCAAGGCGGACCGTTCGGGCGCAATGGCTTGATCCACGACGTCGGCCACCGTGTCTGCGGAGGTCGGCAGTTCCTGATCCACGACGGCCATGGAACCATGCGCGCGGACGGTTCCGGAGGAGGGTGGGAGGGACCCGGCAAGGACCTTCAGCAGCGTCGACTTGCCGCGGCCGTTCTCACCGACGATTCCGATGCGCGAGGTGGGGACGACCGTCAGGTCAACGCCGTGGAGGATGCGGCTTCCGCCGAGGAGAACATCCACGTCGGAGAGCGCCAGTTGGGCCTGGTCGGTCTGGACGTGGGCGCGCTTGGACAGGGGAAAGGAGGTATGCATGTTTGGTTCTTCTTCAACGTGTTGGCACGCGCATCCGGGCGCGAAAAAGCCGCGGGATTGAGGCGTGCTGGACGGGATCCGCCCGGAATCACCGGGGGATGAGTGCGCTTGACCCTGCGCCGACGAATGTGTCAGGCGCTGCGGGTCGCGATCCCGTCTCAGAGGAAGAACAAATGCATGTGGACCAGCGTAGCGGGATTCGACGTGGTCTGTCAGGTGGACGAGGCGAGAACCACGTCCGGTCCGGGATCCAGGTTGCGTTCACTTTTCCTTTTGCCGATTGGCACCTTGAGCACAGGTTCTGACAAGGTCCGCTCTGTAATGTCGAAGACACCTCAAAGGGTGCGAGTGATGACAACGAGGAGCCCCCGAACCGAATGGTTCGGGGGCTCCTCGCATGTCCGGATGCAGGCGGGCACCCCTGAGAGTGCGCTCGGATCAGGCCTGGTTGATGCGCACCTGATGGATGTCGAAGCCCTGGTTCAGGACGTTTGGTTGGCGGACCCTGCCGGCCCGGCGAGCACCGGGACCACGCACGCGGCGGGTCCTGTCGGCGTTGACCCATCGACATCGGACAATATGAACGCAACGCTGCGGGCCGCGCTGTCCCTCATCGTGGACGGGCTCGGCAAGCGCCATGGCGATGGGGAACCGCTGCCGCCGCAGCTGGAACGCGATGCACAGGACGAGTGGCAGCTCGCTGAGGAGGAACTGGCCAGGCTCATCGCGCTGCGCAAGCGGACCCAGCGCACGCTGAAGGACCTGGAGAAACGAGAAGCCAAGGCCCGCGCGGCACGGGACAAGGCAAAGATCGTGGCCAAGGAGGCGGCCAAGGCCACGAAACGGTCCTGACGTTCAGGCAGCGTTCACCGAGTGTTCCGGGATCTGGCAACCAGGGCACAGTTTCTGGCCAGGTGCGCTCTGTACTGTCGAAGACACCTCAAAGGGTGCGAGTGATGACAGCGAATGGCCCCGACCGATGCCGGTCGGGGCCATTCGTATGCCCAGTGCAGGAACAGAGCCAGTGCACGCAGGAGCAGAGCCGGCGCAAGAATCTCCATGCAGCAGCTCCCGGAGCGGTCAGTCGGAGAAACCGGCCAACACCTGAGTCACCACCGCGCCCGGGGCGGGAGCCTCCATGATGGCTCGCACCAAGGCGACACCAGCCACTCCGGTCGCGGCCAACGCAGGCACGTCGGCCGGTTGCACGTCCCCGATCGCGACCAGCGGAACCTGCGACAGCCCCACCAGGTCCGGGTAACCCTCCAGGCCCAGGGCCACCCGTGCGGAGGCCTTGGTGGGGGTGGGGCGGAACGGACCGCAGCCGATGTAGTCGATCACGTCGGCAACCTCGTTGGCCCGCTGGACCAGTTCCCGCGTCCCCGTGGTCAACCCGATGATCGCGTCAGACCCCAACATCTCCCGAGCCGCCGCAACCGGCAGATCCGTCTGCCCCAGATGTGCACCGTGCACGGCAGCCCCGGCGCGCCGAGCCGCGAAGGCCACATCCGCACGGTCATCCACCAGCACCCGCGTGGACGGGGCCACGGCGGCGACCGCAGCGGCCACCTCGGTCACCAGGTCCAACAAGGCCGCAGCCGAGAGATCCTTGGCGCGCACCTGCACCACGCCGGCGCCCGCAGCGGCCGCCGCAGCAGCCGCGGACACCGTGTGCCGGTCACTGCCGGACGTCACCAGGTAGCAGCGGTAATCCACCTCTGCCTCGACGAGATCACTCATGAGTCCTGCCCCCGTTCCGCCAAAGTCTGGGCCTCCGAGCCCACGTGGTCCAGTGCGTCCAGTAGTTCCACCCGGAAACTCCCGGGCCCTGTGGCTCGGGCTGCGGCGCGTTCGCCCGCCACGTTCAGCCAGATCGTTGCCGCCACGGCGGCGTCGAACGGGTGGGACACCACGGCACATGCGGCCGTCAGAGCCCCGAGCAGGCAGCCGGTTCCGGTGACCCGGGTGAGCATGGGGTCGCCGCGCTGAATGCGCACCACATGCCCGGGGGAGGATCCGTCAACCAGCAGGTCCACGGCGCCGGACACGGCCACCGTGCCGTGAGTTCGCGCGGCGATCTCCTCCGCCGCCCTCCGGGCCGTATCGGGGGAGTCGGATGTGTCCGCGCCGCGCCCACCGCCCGCACCCAGAAGGGCCAGGATCTCCGAGGCATTCCCGCGCACCACGGAGGGTGCGGACGCCACCAGGTCTCGCGCCATGGCGGTCCGGATCGGCGCCACTCCGATGGCGGTCGGGTCCAGCACCCACGGATGTCCGGCCTTGCGTGCGGCCTTGACCGTCTGCGGGATCCCGTCCATCGCGTCGGTGCTGAGCGTCCCGAAGTTCACGCTCAACGCGTCCGCGACGCTGGTGACCACGGGCGCTTCCTGGGCGGTCTCCGTCATCATGGGGCGTACACCGGCGGCCAACAACCCGTCCGCCACGATGCTCATCGACACCGTCGCACTCACGCAGTGCACCATCGGCGCGCGCTGCCGAACTGCCGCGATGATCGGCGCGGCTCGGTTCAGGTCAGGATCGCCAGAATTCATCGTGTCTCCTCAACGCTTCCAATGCCCGACGACGCGTGCCCGCCGTCCGCATTCCCGGCGCCTTCGGCGCCGGTCCCGGCCGAGGCGACGGGTTGCAGGGAAGCCTGGGACCCCGCGTCGGGCAGTGCTGCCTCGTCGGTCTCGGCCGTGCTGGGCGCACCGGTTGAGGTGCGCGATTCCACGACCCGGTGGGCCACGGTGTCGATGTCCGCGTCCTGGTCCGCAGGGGAGAGTCGAGGCCCGCACAGCGCGCCGACGATCACGAGGATCCCTCCCAAGGCCACGAAGCCCATCACGGCGGCCCTGGGTCCCATCCAACTTTCCAGCCATGGAAGGTAGAAGGGATAGAGGGCCGGCAGGATGAGGGAGAGGCTGTAGGCGGAGCCGTAGCCGGTTGAGCGCAGCCGGGCAGGGAAGAGTTCCGAGAGGTACGAGGCCACCGGCCCGTAGGCCGCGACCGTGGCCACCTGCAGCACCGCGGCCAGCAGTGCCGCCGTCCACAGCGAGGTCGAGTTGATGGCGGTCCACCAGAGTACCGGGCCCAACACGGAGGCCGACGCTCCCCAGAGGACAAAGAGCTTGCGGCGCCCCGTGAAGGAGGAGAGGTGCCCGGCCACGGCCATGAACACGGCCTGAGCCACCGAGGCGCACCCCATGGCGATGCCGACGCCCGTTGGGGGAAGGCCCGCGTCGGAGGCGAGTCTCGATGTGAGGATGATGACCGTGGAGTTGGTCAGCAGCCAGAGGCCGGTCATGAGGATGAAGGCCGTCCAGAACGGCTTGGCCCAGCGTCCGGCGAGCAGGTCCCGGAGGCTGACCTTGCGCGGGTGAGTCGTGGTCCCTGCCGTGCTCCGGGCACGTGCGTTCGTGGTCGAGACGGAGTCCGGGGCGACCTCGGCGCGGGCTTCTTGGTCAGCCTCGGCGTGGGCCCGATGGAAGTTCGGCGCGTCCGTGACGTTGCGGCTGTAGTAGACCAGCATGCCGAGGGAGAGCAGGGCGCCGAAGACGAACATGGCCCGCCAACCCCACAGTGCGTAGGTGTCGGGTCCCAGCCAGAGGATCATCGCGGCGGTGCAGAAGGCGATGGCGGCCTGAGCCCATGCGGCCATGGAGAGGATGAGTCCGCTCATGAGTCCGCGCTTGCGCGGCTTGGACCATTCCATGGCCAGGGGGATCGCGGCCGAGTACTCCCCGGCCACGAAGATGCCGCCGAGGAAACGCAGTACAAGGATGCAGGCGATGGTGCCTCCGCCCAGCAGTTCATGCGTGGGCATGGCCGCGATGAGCAGGGCACACAGTGCGGTGCCCGCGATGGCGATCCTGGTGGTTGCGGTTCGGCCGAGCCTGTCCGCGATCCGGCCGAAGATCACCCCACCCAGCGGACGTCCAAGCATCATGGCGATGACGATGACCGCACCTGCGCTCGCCGCGACACCGGGGCCGGCCACCACCGCCAACGCGGGAGAAAGGGCGGTCAGCGGAAGGAAGACGTGGATGTTGTCGATCCAGTTGCCCACCACACCGGCGCGGAGGGCCGCGCGGCCGGAACGGGGCATGGTGTTTGGGGTGCTCATCGGGCGGCCTCCGGTTCAGCGGTGTCGAGTGTGGAATCCACCCGCAGTGCTTGGTCGAAGAACTCAGCCTCGTGCCAGCATGCTGTCAAATAGGCGCGGGCGGCCGCCGCGCGTTCCGACGGGCTCGCGGAGTCCAGGAGGCGCTCCACGTGCTCCACCGCGGTGCGGGTGGACTCCATGAACGCGGGGTCCGCATAGGTGCCCAGCCAGGCGGCGTACGGGTGATCCTCAGAAACCGTTGGGATCGCCGCACCGACCTCCGCGTAGAGCCAATAGCAGGGAAGCACCGCGGCGGCGCCAACCACATGGCCGTCGGTGGCCGCCCTGGCCAGGAGGAAGTCCACGTAGGCGCTGGTGACCTCGGACGCGGACGGCGCGCCCACGGCGTTCGGCTCGGCACCAGGAGCGCCGGTGCCGCCGAGCCACGACCGATGCAGCTCGGCCTCGGTCAGATGGGCCTCAGCGGAACCGGAGGCCCAGAACGCGCCCTCCGCAGGATCCTGCGCGGTGGCGGCCACGAGCGCCAACGCCCGCGAATACGTGGCAAGGTACAGGGCGTCCTGCGCCAAATAGAAGGAGAAGGACTCCTGCGGCAGCGTGCCGGAGACCAGCTGCGCCACGAAGTCACCGTCATGGACCTGCCGCGTGATGTTGCTCCCCGCACGCCACAGTGCGGCCGTCCATGGCCCGGCGGGCGCGATGCTGAACGCCGCAGGGGTCACGCCTGCGGCTAGCTCTGCCGGATCGTCGAGCATCGGTGGCACAACATCCGCCGCCGTCCGGGCGCTCACGGTGCCCGCCGCGCCCAACCGCCGAAGGCGATGCCCATGGTCCACTGGACCGTTTCCGGACCCGACCCGCAGCGCGGATCCGTGGCCTATGGCCTCACGCAGCCAGCGGGTCGCCCAGGTCAGCGCCGACTCCGGAGTATTGCCCGAGCCGAGGAGCGTGGCCAGGGCGGAGGAGAGCGAACAGCCAGTGCCATGGGTATTGGTGGTGTTCACTCGCGTGCTTGGCACATCGATGATAGTCCCGTCCGGGGACACCCAGAGGTTGTTCGTGGCCGCCGACTCCAGATGGCCGGTCTTCACGATGACGCTCACGCCGGTGCGCTCGGCCCAACGTTGGGCCTGCGCCACTGCGCTCGCAGCATCCGTGGCCACGGCTTCCTGGGTCAGTACTGCGAGCTCGTGGAGATTGGGGGTGATCACGGTGGCGCGAGCGCAGAAGGTGCGCATGGCCTCCTCTGCTTCCGTATCGAGGAGGCGATCACCGGAACTGGCGACCATGACCGGGTCCACCACGAGGACTCGAGGATGCTGCTCCTCCACCCAAGCGGACACCGCAGCAATGATCTCCGTGGTGGCGAGCATCCCGGTCTTGACGGCATCGATGGTCACATCGTCCGAAACCGAGTTCAGCTGTTCGGTGAGGAACTCGGGGTCCGGCGTGTGGATCGAGCGCACCCCGTGGGTGTTCTGGGCAACGAGTGCGGTCACCACCGACATCCCATAACCGCCAGCGGCAGTGATGGATTTCAGATCGGCCTGGATTCCGGCGCCACCGGTGGGGTCGGTGCCTGCGATGGAGAGAACGCGGGGCAGTGAACCACGCGCGGCGGTGCCGTCGCGGTCCGCGGCACTGGCAGCCACACCGTCGGACAACGAAGCGGCAGCCGAGCCGGATCCCGCCCGTGGCCTTGTTTCGGGCACGCCAACGGGCGCGAGAGTGGGCATGGGGGCATGAGGAGTCACTGGGACATCCCTTCGCTAGTACGAACTAGATCAGGTTCCACGGGTTTGATCTCAGCGCGTTGCCGATCCGATGTCGGCCGAGCGCACCCCGTGTCCGGGACCGAGTCTGGCATGTACGCGGCGGCGGTCCCCAACTGTGACGAGCCTCGATGCAACGTTCAGCCCTTGGTCGTTTCCTCCGGCACGGGCAGCAGCGGCGAACGTGCCGCCCACCAGGTCGCCACCGATGACGTGACCACTTGGGTCAGCAGGATGCCCACCAGCACGATGACCTGGAAGATCGCGGCCCCTACGGGGGAGGCCCCGCCGAAGAGGGCTCCCACGAAGGCGCCGGGCAGCGTGACGAGTCCCGTGGAACGGGTCTGGTCCAGGTTGGGCACCAAGGCCTCGTGAATCGCTTTGACGCGCAGCTCCGCCACGGATTGGGGCGGCGTGGCCCCGAGCGCCAGCCACGCCTCCACCTCGGGGCGCCTGGTGTCCAGTAGGTTCCCGAATTGGCGAAGGCTGAGGGTCGAGGCCGTCATGGCATTGCCGATGAGGATGCCGCAGATGGCGATCACCTGCTCCGAGGTCCGGTCCACGATGCCGGTGGCCAGGATGATGGACACCGAAACTGCGGGACCCGCCAGGATGCCGAGAAGTGCGGCCACCCGGCCGCGCGGAAGCCGCTTGGCCCGCCCCGCCCCGGTGAGGGACGCCGTGGTCAGCATCAAGGCCACGAACAGGACCAGCGCCCACCACCACTGCAGTACGGCTCGCAGCAGGAGCGCGACCATGCACAGCTGCAGGACGGCCCTCCCCACCGCGGTCCAGACGCGCAGGTCCAGCCCGACGTGCTGAGCTCGCAGCAAGGCGGCAGCCACCAGCACCATCGAGGACAGAGTGGCGCCGAGCAGTAACCAGCCGGCGACGTCTGGCACGAGATCTCCTTCGGGGCGAGCGGGACGAGTCCGGATGCGTTCCGTCCGCCTCCATTCTGGTCCCTGGAGCGGGTGGAACTCACGGAATACGCCGATCGGCGTATCGGGCAGCTCTCCGGAGGCCAGAAGCAGCGCGCCTTCGTGGCCAGGGGATCGCCCAGGGCGCGCGCATCATGCTGCTTGACGAACGGTTCGCCGGTGTGGACAAGCGCAGTGAGGCCACGACCGTAGGTCTGCTGAGGGAATTGGCGGCCGGCGGGGCCACCCTCCTGGTCTCCACTCACGATCTGCATGCCCTACACGACCTGGCCGACGAAGCGGTCCTGCTCCTGCGCCACGTCCTGTTCCAGGTTCGGTGGCCGAGGCCCTGCAGGGGCCGCGGCTGGACCAGGCCTTCGGCCTGGACCTCGGCGTCGACGGCCAGGCGAAGACCCGACGGGAGCCGGAACGCGGCGTCGGGCACAAGAGAAACAACGAGGGGAGCGCGGCATGAGTCTCTGCGATTTGTTCACCCAACCGATTCGGACGGATGCTGATCATTGCACCGATCATGTCAGCCGTGTGTTGCGTGGTCGGGAAACTCAGGCGGAAGGGGCCTCGCCGCCAGGGGGAGACGGACTCAAGGCCTCCCGGTCGAAGGACGTGATTCGAAGGCAGCAGGCTTGACCTGCACCTCGCGGATGCGGTCCACGTCCAACTTCTCCGAGCGATCGAAGCGGTAGATCCCGTTCTCCTCCTGGAACACGTCCGTCAGCTGCGTGTAGCAGTAGCCGAACATCTCCGGGTCCTGCAGCAGGGCGTCGGTGAGTCCGGCAAAGCGGGCGTGGAATTCGTCCTCGTCCACCACGCGGTCGCCGTAACCCCACGAGCCGTCGATGGTGTTCTCACCGTTGGTCTCGGCCGCCGCGGCGCGCGCCTGAGCAGCGGTCTCAGGATTCCACCAAATGCCGCCGTACTCCGAGACGAAGTAGGGCTGACCCTGGTACGGGTAGGACCACGGCGCGCGTTCGGATCGGTTGATCCAGGGGTCCTCGTGGGCCAGCCCACCCACCAGGCGCCGGAACTGCTCGGGGTCCTGCTCGTAGAGGTGGGAATCGTAGACGTCGGTCTCCCTCACGCGGTGCGAGTAGCCGGACGCGTCGATGACCGGTCGGGTCGGGTCTGCCAGTTTGGTCGCAAGGAACATCGCTGTGGTGACGTCGTCCAACGAGGTGATGCGATCGTGCAGGTCCTGGAAGGTCTCGTTCAGTGGGCACCACCCGATGATGGACGGATGCGAGTAGTCCCGCTGCACGGCTTCCAACCACTCGGACACGAAGGACCGCGTGGGGTGTTGGTAGTTGCCCGGATTGCCCTCACCGTTGACACCCCAATCGCCGAACTCGCCCCAGACGAGGTAACCCAGGCGGTCTGCGTGGAAGAGATAGCGCTCCTCGAAGACCTTCTGGTGCAGGCGGGCTCCATTGAATCCCGCACGCATCCCCAACTCGATGTCGTGGACCAATGCGGCGTCTGTCGGGGCCGTCATGAGCGATTCCGGCCAATAGCCTTGGTCCAGCACCAGCCGCTGGAATACGGGCTCACCGTTGAGCCGGATGGCACGCCCCTCCAAGGCCACCGAGCGCAGACCCGCGTAGGAATGGATGCTGTCCAGAGCTGAATCGTCGGCATCCAGTAGTTCGACGTCCATGCCATAGAGGAACGGATCCTGCGGTGACCACGTGCGAACCCGGTTCTCGGGGAGGCGGACTGTGAGGCTCGGTGCCAGGTCCAGGTCGGCGCGGACCGAGTCCGTGGCTACGGGCCCGGACTCGTCGGTGACCGTCACCCGCAGCTTCGAGCCGGGTCGGTTGGCGTTGACCGGGACCGTGACCTCGAAGGAGTTCGAGGCGAGGTTCGGCGTGATCCGGGGGCGGCGCATGTGTGTGGCCGCGACGGGTTCCACCCACACGGTCTGCCAGATGCCCGTGGTGCGGGTGTAGTTGCAGTGAGAGTTCTGGTACCAGGTGGCCTGCTTGCCCCTGGCCTGCGGTCCCCAGCGGTGGTCGCGGGCGCGGACCACGATGACGATGCTGTCGCCGGCCTTCGCCACCCCGTGCAGGTCCGCGGTGAAGGGGGTGAAACCTCCGCGGTGGCGTGCCACCTCGGTTCCGTTGGCCCACACGGTGGTGTCGTGGTCCACCGCGCCGAAGTGCAGCAGGACGTGGTGGTCGTCGCCGTGGCGCGACCAGTCTGCGGGGATGGTGACCTCACGGCGATACCAGACTGCCTCCATGAAGTCGGTGTCCTCGATACCGGACAACTGCGACTCCGGGGCGAAGGGGACCACGATCGAGGTCTCAAGTTCGTTGTTCACGAGTCCGCGTTCCCATCCGGAGTCCCCGCGGTCCAGTTCAAAGCCCCAGTCGCCGTTGAGGTTCAGCCAGTCCTGGCGCACGAATTGCGGGCGGGGGTATTCGGGGCGGGGCACGTCAGTTGCGGTTCCCGCGGTGGTGAGGCCCGCCGAGGGTGGGTCGAGATG
>NZ_JALAGT010000010.1 GCF_022712295.1 Galactobacter sp. | reverse complement strand
GCGCGTCGGAACCTGAGGCGCCCCATGGCGCCTTCGCTGGGCTGGGCAATGGCGAGACCTGCACCTGCGCCTGAGCGTCAGAGTTCTCCGGCGCGACGAAATGCCAGCCCACCAGGCCCGCTCCGAGCGCGCCGACCAGGACCCCATAGGTGATCCCTACGCCCTTGCGCATCCCGGCTCCTTGTCCAACCACGTGTCCGTCACAATCCAAGCTTAAAAAGTAGACTGATCTGCGAACCATAAGCCTAGTGCGCATTCCAACGCGCCGAAGCATCACACGAGCGCGGTCCTTCGGAGGGCTGCGCGGACAGGAAGAGGACACATGGAGCACGACGTCACCATCGAGATCCCTGCCGGATCCCGCGTCAAGTACGAGATCGACCACGAGACCGGGCGCCTGCGCCTGGACCGCGTTCTGTTCACCCCGATGCAGTACCCCACTGCATACGGCTACTTCGATGACACCCTGGGCCTGGACGGCGATCCGCTGGACGCCATGGTCTGGATCCCCGGCGTTGACCTCGTCCCCGGCGTCATCGTCGAGGCTCGTCCGGTGGGCGTGTTCAACATGACCGACGACGGAGGCCCGGACGCCAAGGTGCTCTGCGTCCCCGCCGACAAGCGCTACGACCACATCCAGGAGATCGAGGACGTGGACGAGTGGACCAAGAAGGAGATCGAGCACTTCTTCACCCGCTACAAGGACCTGGAGCCCGGCAAGTGGGTCAAGGCCGAGGGTTGGGCCGGCCGCGAGGCCGCCGAGAAGGAACTCGCCGACTCCATCGAGCGTTTCAAGACCGAAGGCCACTGAGTCTCTTCCACTGCCCGACGCCCGCGTCCCCCACTTTCGTAGGGGCGCGGGCGTCTGCGCATCCGCCTCCGCTGGGGCACGGGCATCTCTGCGTCCGCCTCCACGTGAGCACGGGCAACCCTGCGGCTTCCCCAGGCTTTCCGTCACCGCCTCCTAGGTTCCCTGTGCTGCTGTGACGGAAAGCCTGGGGCGATGTGTCTGGGACGGATCCGGAATGCTCGACGTCGCGTAGCCAGGCATCGCGAGCGCCGACGACGCATGCCCGGCTTGATCGCCGGTCCGCCCCGACCCTCACCTGTGGATAACGTCTGCGACGACGCCCACCGTAGCGATAGGGTTCTGGAACGGCGCTGGGGGCGCTCCCGCCAGGACGTCGCGGGGCGCTGAGTCGGAACACGAAGGGTGGAGATCATGGGAACACGGCAGGATCCGGACCAGACCGCGGTGTATGCGGCGGAGGCGGACGTGAGGCTCTGCCTGGACGGCCTCGATCCCGGAACATATGGGCAGCCCGAGGCCGTCGAGTTCCTCGGTGGCGGTTATCGACCTGAGATCGAACCGCGTTTCTCCTCACCCGATGAAGTGGGCGTTTACGTGGAACGGATCTGCGCGCACCTCGTCTCGACAAGCACCGATTTCGCCGGTCGGCAGCACCAGGTTCCCCGAGTTCGGACACGGCGCGGCGACCGTGCGGCCCACTACGAACCCGAGAACATGACGATCGCCATCCCGGACGATCTTGCCGCGGGCGGATGGGCCCTGCGCGCTTCCGTGGTGTGGCACGAGCTGGCCCATCACTTGGCCGGGGACACCAAGGGCGGGGACCACGGGGCCACGTTCCGTGCCACGTTCCTGCGGCTGCTTGAGGCCATCGACGTCCCCGAGATCGCGGGAATGTTGCTGCGCGCCTACGAGAGCCGTGGCCTGAGCGTGGTCGGGTTCAGCGTGGACGAGCGCACGCTTGAGACCATGCGGAGGCTCCTGGCCCAGGCGGAGGCCACCGATTCCGAGGCCGAGCGCGACATCTGCATGGAACGCGTCCAACGACTCGCCACCCGGCACCAGGTTGCCCTTGCAGTGTTGCGGGCGCGGACCACGGATCAGGAGTTCTCTGCAGGCCCGGTCGAGGAGACCCTGCAGATCGGCGAGCCGGGACAGCGCAGCCTGTGGTGCCACGTGAACCTGATGACGGGCATCATGCACGCCAACAATCTCAAGGGCACGGTGGCCTACGGGAACACCTCGATGACCATGCTGGGATTCCGCGAGGACATCGACATGGCCAAACAGCTCTTCTACTCACTCTCCCGTCAGATGCAGGCGGCCTGGGAACAGCATCTGGCTCTCAATCCGGTGGAGTACGCGTATGTGGGACGTTCCGGGCAACGCAAGAAGATCGCAACGATCACACGGAAGAACGCGTTCTTCGGGGAGTTCGGGAACCAGATGACCCGGCGGCTCATCCAGGTCAGGGACGAGGCCCTGGAGCAGGAAATCCTGGATGCTGCGGCAATGAGCGCCCAAGATGAGGACGCCTCGTGGGACGACGATGACGAATGGGACGAGTCCTACGACGGGACGCCGTGGGCCACGGTTCTGGGCGTCCCCATGTCTGGCGTGCAGGCCGACCCGGACGATCCCGAGTCGGAGGGCGGCACCTTACACCTCAGCCGGAGGTCTGACGACCCGCCGCTGACCCGTGACCCAGGCGGACTCGGTTCCGTGGCCGGCGTGGAGCTGGCGCTGCGAGATCGTGAGGTCGCTGTGACGGACGCGTTCAAGGCCATGGTGGAGGCCAGACGGATCCGGCGCAGCTGGCGACAGCCGTCGGACGCCGTCTACAAGGCGCCGGGCACGGCACTAGCCGGGCAGGATGCGGCGGAGCAGGCCTCGCTGGGCGGCGAACGCGAACTCGGAGCCTGATTCGCTTCTCCGCCGCCCGAGACACCGGCACCTGAGACACTGGTGACGTGTTCACCCTGACTCTCACCCAGCGCGCTGGCGACCAGGATCGTGTTCCGGAGCTGCTAGGCGCCCTGGAATCGGTCCCCATCGGCGAGGCCGGCCACCCCTTTCGCCGCACCTTCGGTTCCCAGGCCGTGGGCGTGGTGGATTCCCCTGAGGCGGCCGTGGATGCCTCGCTGAAGGCTGTGCGCTTCGGATCCGGAGCCGATGGCCGTGGCAAGCGGATCTGGGCGGTCGGGATCGGTGTCGGCCCCGTGGTGCCAGACGGCGAGGCTCTGGCCGGAGCGGGTCCGTCCCGCTCCCGTCGGGCCTCCGAGTCGGCGCTGCGCGCCACCATACCTGTGTGCGTGGAGGGCGGACCTGCGGGCGTGACGTTCGACGGCGTCCCACCGGCGCCAGAATCTGCAGGGGCGGCGCAGGGCGTCCTGCGCCTGTTGGGAGATCTGGTTGCCTCCCGGTCCAAGGCCGACTGGGAGGTAGTGGACCTGGTGGTTCCCGGAGTCAGGGGGCAGCAGAAGGCCATCGCAGATGCCCTCGGGATCACGGTTCAAGCGGTGTCCCAGACCCTCATCCGTGCCCGCCAGAATCAGGAGACGGAGGGTAGATCCGCTGCCGCCCTCATGCTGCGCCTGGCCGCCTTCGCCGTCGACTGACCGCTGACCACAACTCGAATCCCGCACTCAACTTCAGCCGAATTCTCAACTTCAGCGGGCGGTCTCAACCGGTGGTTGCAACACGGTTGTCGATCAGGCCTGCAAGGCCTCCCGCAAGCACTCCGCGGGCGTAAACCATTCTAGCCGCTTCCGCGGCCGACCATTCAATTCATTCGCGACATATTCAAGATCTTCTG
>NZ_JALAGT010000083.1 GCF_022712295.1 Galactobacter sp. | reverse complement strand
TCCCCTGAGGTGGTGTGTCCCCCTGAGCGGATCCCCCGATTCGCTTCCATGCACTAACTCTACTAGCACAGAACAACCAGAGCCAGTGCTTTTCTTAACTGCCAGGTGATTCCCAGATAACCGGGGTGGCATCAGGTCGATAATCCACAAACTGTGGACGACACGCCGATAAATGGCGATAAGAACAATCTTTAGACTGGAAAATCGACTTTCATTCCCTAGGGGAAGTGGATAGCGGCGGCCAGCACGATACCCACGGTGTCCCGCACGCGCGGGGTGGGGCGCGCGTACCGCTGGCGGAGGGGCCGCCGTGTCAGAGACGACAGGACAAACAGAGTGCGAGCCGGAGTGCATCGATACGAGCTGACACAGGGCGCCGCAGGGCAGGGCACGGCACGGCAGGGCACGGCACGGCAGGGCGCAGCCCGGCAGGGCGCAGCCCGGCAGGACACGGCAGGGTGCAACGAATCCAAGCAGAGTTGGTAGGGACTGAATGGGCGGCGCAACGAACCGAAGCGATCTGAGTGTCGGCGAGGGCGTTCGATCTCGGGCGCCACCGACTCGGTATGCCCACCCTTGTGGGCAAGCAAGATGGGATGCCCCTTCAAACCGCTTGATCCCCCCGGGGCCTAAGAAGCGACACTGGAAGCCGGGCGAATGTCATTCTGTCGTGGGTGATTTTGCAGCGAACAACAAAAGGATCAGGACTACAGCGGATTACGTGCACCCATGAATTCGCTTACGGCAGTCCGAAGAATAGGTTCCCTCCCGATATATCCTTTGGACAATCGCCGGCTGCCCGGACGCAGCTCGGCCCCTGAAACGTGGTGCGTTCCGGGGCCGTCGTTCAGGGCATGCCGGTCGTTCAGGGCGCGCCGCCCAAAGCGCGCTCACCCGCGAGCTTCAAGGCCGTGGTTCCGGGGAGTCGATCAGAGCAGCGTGATCTCCACCTTGGCGTCCATCTTGGACCCACCGACACCGTCATACACGCCACGAACGGGCGGCACGTCGCGATAGTCGCGGCCATGGCCAACCATCACGTAGCGTTCGCCGATCATGGTGGCGGTGGTCGGGTCGAATCCGATCCACTTCCCCGCATAGAACTCGATCCAAGCGTGGGCCTCGCCCTCTACGGTCACGCCCGCCTCGGGCTCCTTGGAAGGATGGAGGTAACCGGAGATGTAGCGTGCGGGGATCCCGACCGACCGTAGTGCGCCGATCACCACGTGGGCCATGTCCTGGCAGACGCCTTTGCCTTGTTCCCACACCTCGTAGGCCTTGGAATGCACGGTGGTGACGCCAGGGACGTACTCGATCCGAGACGCCACCTCCTGGGCGATCGAGAGGGCGGAGGCCCCGACGTTGTGCCTGTCCACCAGCCCGGAGGCGAGTTCAGCGACTTCGTCAGGTGCCGCCGTCAGCGGTGTGCAGGTCAGCGACTCCGCCAGGATCAGATCCAAGCGACTACGTCGCGTCACTTCCTTCAGCGAGATGGGCTCCTGCGGCTGCTGCGCACCACGGGTCACCACGACGGTGGAGTCCGCCCGAACGGAGAGGCCACTGTGGGGCTGCTGAATCTCGAACTCATGCACCCGGGTGCCGAAACAGTCCACGGATTCACGTGTGCGGACCGCCGGATCAACACTGACCTGGTGGGACAGCAGCATTTGCTCTCCGAACCCGTACGGAGAAACCCGTACCTCGTTGTAGGACGCGGCGATCTGTGACTCGTAGTCGAAATCGATGGTGTGAGTGATCCTCAGTCGAGCCATGTGCTGCTCCCACTCCAGACGGGTTGGATGTAATCGGGGAAGTATCTGCGCCTCACGGCCTCGGTCGCGGCGACCACAGCATCCTGGAGCCTGTGCATCCATCCCTGCAGGTCCTCTGCGATCTCGACCGCGGGAACGTAAGCAAGGTCGCCCCTGGTACGCCCCAGCACCGCGATGGCACCGCCGGGCACCAAGGTCCGAGTACGGTCCGGCTCCAGAGCCACGAGTGACTCCATGGCCTGGTCGAGGCTGGTCAGCACCGACCGGGGGAAGACGCGCCCGCGCACCAGGAACTCGGCTACGGAACGGTCGGAGATGACGCCACGCTGGGCCCTCAGGAAGGACTCATAACCACCGCAGGAACGCAGCACCTCGACCCAGTTGGGGGTGCGCGCGTCCTTGGCCGGAACGCCTCGCGAGGCAATGAGACGGCTCGTCATGTCCGCCCGCTCCAGCGCACGCCCCAGGGCCATGTACTGCCAGCCCTCGTCGTGAATCATGGAGGCGTCCGCGATGGCCAGTGCCAGCATCGCCTGGTGCCGCACCCAAACAAACACTCCGTGCTCTCGCCCCGGCCGCACTTGTTTGGGCAGCTTGGCCCGGTTGGTGTTGAGTGCCTCCCAGAACTCCGCGGAGATGACCTCACGAATCCGACGAGCGTTCTCACGCGCTGCCTCGAAGCAGAACGCCACCGAGGCCGGATCATTGCGTTCGATCAGTAGTCGCTGAATCAGCTCATCCCGTGTGATGGTTTCTTCCGGCTCCGGGCACCCCAACACGGCCAGCAGGCCCCGGCAGGTCAGGTCCTCATCCGCCCACGGGTCGGTGACCAGGGAGGAGATGTTGACGTCCAGCATGCGTGCCGTTCCTTCGGCGCGCTCGACATACCGCCCGATCCAGAACAGGCTCTCTGCGATGCGACTCAGCATGAGCCACCTCCCTGCTGTTGCTGCTCCTGCTGT
This sequence comes from Galactobacter sp., assembly GCF_022712295.1. Taxonomy (GTDB): domain Bacteria; phylum Actinomycetota; class Actinomycetes; order Actinomycetales; family Micrococcaceae; genus Galactobacter. Next base: position 2,149 of record NZ_JALAGT010000083.1, on the reverse strand, counting down.
TGTTGCAGGCCCCTGACTTCTTCACCCGCTGCTCCCGCGTCCGCGCCCGACACATCCGGTGCCGGGAAACGTACCGGTTCCGGGGTCGGCGCGATCTCCACGAGTTCAGGAACGTCGGGGAACTCCGGTTCCGCAGGATCGGTGGCCTCCTCGGGCTCTGCCGGTTGCCCAGACTCTGCCTGCTTCCCATGCACGACGGGCGCGGCCGCCTCCCCGTCCTCGGCCGGATCCGCCGGGGTCGCCACCCCAGGCGCTTCCGCCACTTCCGGGACCTCGACGGTGTCCGGTGCGGGTTCGCTCGGCCGCTTGGAGTCCTCGGCGATGCCGAGGTCACCGCCCTGCACCACGATGTTCAACGCCACGGTGTCCAGCCCCACCTCGGACGGTGCGGCGTCGTCGGGCAGCGAGTCCAGGCCCAGGACGTTGGAGGAACGCACGCCGTCGATGACCCAGGTGTCCTTGGAACCGCCGCCCTGCGAGGAATTCACCACCAGTTGCCCCTCGGGCAGCGCCACTCGGGTCAGTCCGCCCGGCAGCACCTGGATGTTTCCGGAGTCGTTCACGGCGAAGGGACGCAGATCGGCGTGCCGCGGCCGGATGCCCCCGTCCACCAGCGTGGGCAACGTGGAGAGCACCACCATGGGCTGGGCGATCCAACCGCGCGGGTCGGTCCGCAGCTTCTTCGCCATGAGTTCCCGCTCGCGTGCAGAGGAGTCCGGGCCGATCAGGATGCCCTTGCCACCCGCTCCGTCCACGGGCTTGACCACGAGCTCGTCCAGCCGATCCAGGACCTCCTCCAGGGAGTCCGGTTCCTCCAGCCTCCAGGTGGGGACGTTCTCCAGGATGGGTTCCTCGCCGAGGTAGTACCTGATCAGGTCCGGGATGTAGGTGTACATCAACTTGTCGTCGGCCATGCCGTTGCCGACCGCGTTGGCCAGGGTGACGTTCCCTGCCCGTGCCGCGGCAAACAGGCCAGGCGTACCCAGCACGGAATCCGGCCGGAAGCTCACCGGGTCGAGGAAGGCGTCGTCCACGCGGCGGTAGATCACGTCCACCTGCCGCGCGCCGCGTGTGGTCCGCATGAACACACGCCCGTCACGGCAGTAGAGGTCCGAGCCCTCCACCAGCTCCACGCCCATGAGCCGGGCCAGCAACGTGTGCTCGTAATAGGCCGAGTTGTAGACGCCCGGCGTCATGACCACCACGGTGGGGTCTTCCACGCCTTCCGGCGCAGAGTTCCGCAGCGACTGCAGCAGCATGGACGGATAGTGATCCACCGGTCTCACGCGGGAGGAACGCATCATCTCCGGCAAGGTCTGACCGATGGCCTCTCGATTGGAGATCACATAAGAGACCCCGGACGGGATCCGGACATTGTCCTCCAGCACCCGCATGGTCCCGTGTTCGTCCCTGATCAGGTCGATACCCGCCACGTGGATGCGCACCCCGTTGGCCGGGTGCACGCTGCGCGCCGGCCTGAAGTAGTCGGATGAGGAGGCCACCACGGTGGCAGGCAGGACGCCGTCCTTGATGGCGCGTTCCTCGGTGTACACATCCTCCAACAGCGCCTCGAGCGCCTTGACCCGCTGCTTCACGCCGGATTCGATGTGGTCCCATTCCGCAGCGTGAATGATGCGTGGAAGCGGGTCGAGGGGAAAGGCTCGTTCCTCGCCGGCGAAGTCGAAGGTCACGCCGGATGAGAGGTAGTTGGTGGCCAGTGCGTCGGCTCGGTTGCGCAGCTCGCCGCTGTCGATGACCTTCAGTGCGCGATGCACCTGTTGGTAGGGCGGCCTGGCGAGAGAGCTCGATCCCGGGTCGGAGAACATCTCGTCCCAAGCGGAGACACCCGCCACCGAGCGCCGCGCAGGAATCTCGCCGTAGTTTTCGAACAGATCCGACATGCCCCCTATTGAGCCACTTTCACGTTTCGAACGTGATTCAAGTCGCAACATGGGGTGTTTCCTGTGTCACAATTTCCAACCCATTGCGTTGTGATTTACATCACTCCTATACTCCTGCTGCACTCCCACATCCTCCGACGCCACCCACAACGGCCGACGGCGGTGCTCGCCTCGCGTACGCGAGGCGAGCACCGCCGTCGGCCGTTGTGGGTGGCGTCGGAGGATGTGGGAGTGCAGCAGGAGTATAG
>NZ_JALAGT010000082.1 GCF_022712295.1 Galactobacter sp. | reverse complement strand
TTTCGTTGCGGGGGCAAGATTTGAACTTGCGACCTCCGGGTTATGAGCCCGGCGAGCTACCGAACTGCTCCACCCCGCGGCGATGTCTACAGTCTAGCGCTTCGCAGCCTTGACGCTAAATCGGGCTTCCTGGCGCCCGCGGAGCCGGAAGGAGCAGAGATCCGCGGAATCTTGCGGATCTGACGGGTGGAAAGGGAGAATCCCCGGTTCCGCGGGTGAGGCTTATCACTCGCAGAACCGGGGATCACCCGTCAGGAATCGACCGGTCAGTTGTTCTCCTTGGCCGGTTCGCTCGAGGAGTCGGCTTCGGTGTCGCCGTCCTTGCCCTCGCCATCCTTGGCGCTGCCGTTGATGGCATCATCGGCAGCGGTGGCTTCTTCGAGGGCCTTCTCCAGCTTCTTCTGTGCCTTGTCGTAGGCGGTGAAGTCGCTCTTGCCCAGGGCCTCCTGACCCTCCTTGATGGCTTCGTTGGCATCCTTCAAGGCCTCGGAGCGCTTCTGCTCGTCCGTGGCCTCAGGCTTATTCTCCGTGCTCTCACCCGACTCGTCGCCGCCGTCGGTATTACCGGCGCCATCGCTGGTCTCCGCTCCGGACTCGCCTTCGAAGACCTGATCCAACGCCTCCGGCAGGGTGTCTGCGAAGCCGACGGAGTTGCCGTAGGAGACCAGGACCTTACGCAGCGTGGGGTACTGGGTGGCACCCGTGGACTGCACGTAGACGGGCTGCACATAGAGCATGCCGCCGCCCACAGGAAGGGTCAGCAGGTTACCGTTCTTCACCGTGGAAGCACCCTGACGCAGCAGGTTCAGCTGCGTTGACACAGTGCCGTTGGAGTCGAAGTTCTGCTGTGCCTGGCCTGGGCCGGGCACGCCGGGCTGGGTGGGCAGCTTCAACAAACGGATCTTGCCGTAGCTGTCGTCCTTCTTGCCCTTGGTGTTGCCGGCGTCTCCGTCCGCGGCCATGAAGCCGTACATCACGTTACGAGCGTTCGCACCGGCCTGCCGGGGGATGAACGCGCTGGTCAGGGAGAAGGCCTCCTGATCGGCGCCGGGCATCTTCACGGAGAGGTAGTACGGAGGCTGCTTGGTGGTGGAGTCACCCGACCCACCAGTGGGGTCGTTGGGGACCTGCCAGGCGTCGTTCTCCTCGTAGAAGTCGTCCGCGTCGGTGACGTGGTACTCACCGAGCAGCTCGCGCTGGACCTTGAACATGTCCTCTGGGTAGCGCACGTGGGACATGAGGTCGGCACTCATCTTGGACATCGGCTTCACGGTGTCCGGGTAGACGGAGCGCCAGGCCTTCAGCAACGGGTCCTTGTCATCCCACGCGTAGAGATCCACCGAGCCGTCATAGGCATCCACCGTCGCCTTGACCGAGTTGCGGATGTAATTCACCTTGTCAGAGAACTGGTCGGAGGTCTGAGCGCTGTCCCCGGTCAGGGTGTCACGCACGGCGTCGCCCAGCGTCTGGGAGGAGGAGTACGGGTAGTCGTTGGTGGTGGTGTAGCCGTCCACGATCCACTTCACTCGGCCATCGATGATGGCCGGGTATGCGGTGGAGTCCACCTGCAGGTACGGGGCCACCTCCTTGACACGCTTCTGGGGGTCGCGATCGTAGAGGATCTGCGATTCAGAATTCACGGCGTCTGAGAGCATCAGGTTCATCGAACCGAACTTGATGGCGTAGGCCAGCTTGTTGAACAGGTTCCCGACCTTGGGACCGCCATCACCCTTGAAGGTGTTGCGCAGGTCGGCCGCGTCGTCGTCTTCCTCCTTCTCACCGTCGGAGGACGGACGGTCCAGCTCGCGGGCCTTCCAATCCTTGGGGCCACCCACCACGGAGAACTCGGGGGAGTTCTGCCCGAAGTAGATACGCGGCTCGTATTCCTTTCCCCCCAACAGCTTGCCCTCGGAAGGGATGCCGGAGAGCGAGAACTCGGGGTCACCCGCGGAGGTGACCTTGTTGCCGTCGGCCGTCACGACGCCGTAGCCGTGGGTGTAGGTGATGTGCTGGTTGACCCAAGAGTCCTTGGGTGCATCGACCTCACGCACCGCGATGACGGTGTCCTGCGTCTTGCCGTCCACCGTGTAACGGTCCACCGGAAGGGTGTCGGCGAACTTGTAGTAGGAGCGGAACTGCTGCAGCTGAGCGAACGCGGGGGAGACGATGGACGGGTCCAACAGGCGGATGTTGGTGGTGGTGGCAGCATCCTTGGCCAGGGCGTTCTTCTTGGGCTGCAGCTGGGCGTCGTAGGAGGAGACCTCCACGTCGTCCAGACCGTAGGCCTGCCTGGTCATGTCGATATTGCGCTGGATGTATTTCTGCTCCATCGTCTTCTCGGACGGGCGCACGTTGAACTGCTGGATGATGGCGGGGTAGACGGCGCCGGCCACCACGGCCACCACGACGAGCATGGCGGTGGTGATCAGTGGAAGCTTCCACTTGCCCATCGCCGCACCGATGATGAACACCACGGCCACGGCCACAGCAGCGATGGCCAGGATCGTGCGGGTCGGGATCACGGCGTGCACATCGGTGTAGAGCGCACCGGGAACTCGGCCGTCCTGCTTGAGCATGGTGGAGTAGCGCCCGAGCCAGAAGTTGACGGCCTGAACCAGGACGAACAGGGCGACGCTGACGCCGATCTGCCAGCCGGCGGCGCGGGAGATCCGCAGTCCGGCCTTGTCCTGGATACGGATGCCGCCGAAGAGGTATTGAGCCAGGATGCCGGCGATGCCGCTGAACAGGACCACCGAGGACAGGAAGCCCACGATCAGTTTCAAGAACGGCAGCACGGTGATGTAGAAGCCCACGTCGAGGCCGAACTGGGGATCCTTCTCACCGAAGGACTCACCGTTGAGGAAGAGCTGAACGGTCTGCCAACCCGAGGCGAAGGTGATGGCCGCGAACGCAGCGATCACGGCCGGGATGAGGATGAAGGCGGCCTTGCGGAAGGTTTGGACCTGGTCCTCGTACTTGGCCAGCGGGTCATCGCTTCGTTCTGACGGAGCGTAGACGGGGCGGTGGCGCCAAGCCAGGTGCAGCTGCAGCCACACGGCCGCACCCATGACCAGGAAGGCGATGACGAACAGCACGATTCGCGTGATGTTCTTGGTCCAGAACACCGTCCCATAGCCGAGCTGGTCGAACCAGAGGATGTCCGTCCACAAGTGAGCGAACCCGATGAAGGCCGCCACGGCAAGGACCACCACGACGATGGCCGGTATCAGTGGTCCTACCCGGCGTTTACCGGTGTCTTCACGTGATTCTCTCGGTCTGGAGTTTCCTGAGGGGAAGGGGAAGGGGCCGGTGCTCAAGGGCGATCCTCACTTGTTACGCCTGTGTACGGGCTACACCCATGGGTCAGGGTGCGCGTCCGATCCATTCTGCCAGGCCAAGTGTTGCCTGTGCGAACCGTGGGAACTCGCTCACCGGTTCAGCGGGAGTCGTGCCATGTCCGACGGAGGCGCCCACCGCCGTCGACCATGGCACCTTCGCCGCGGGTCGCGCGCGAGCGCGCCGGAGCCGGCTCAGCCGCAGCGCTGGTCCCCGACGAGCGATGGGCCTCCCTTGCCGCTGAGTTTCTCCAGGATCTCCCGTGCGTCATGAACGGTGGAGACCGAGTAGACCGTGATGCCGTCCGGTACACGTCCGTTCAGTTCCGCGCAGTTGGCCTCGGGAGCCAGGAACACGGTGGCTCCCGCCTTGCGAGCGCCGACCACCTTCTGCGGAATACCCCCGATGGCCCCGATCTCACCGTTGTCCGTGACGGTTCCCGTGCCTGCCACCTTGGCGTCTCCTGCCAGAGAACCCTCGGTCAGCTTGTCGATCAGACCCAGCGCCATCATGGTGCCGGCCGAGGGACCCCCGATGTCCTGCAACCCGAAATCGACTTTGAACGGGAAGTCGTAATCGGGGGTGATGAAGATGCCCAGGCTGCGTTGCCTGGTGCCGTCCTCGGTCTCCGCGGTACCGACCTCGGCGCTCACCTCCACTTTCTTGCCGCCGCGTTCCACGGTCAGGCCGATGCTCTTGCCTGTTGATGCCTTGACCGCATCCGGGACCTGCTCGTATCCGGTCACCTTGGTGCCGGCCACGGAGGTGATGACATCCTTCGGCTTCAGTACGTCCTTGTTGAGGTCGGCAGCGAAACCGGCCACCACGGGTCGGGTGCTGAAATCGATGTCCAGCTCGGTCAGTGCGGCTGCGGTCGCGGTGTGCTGCGAGTTCGTCATGGCCAAGGCGTTCTCTTGGTCCTGCTGCTGCGAGGTGGTGCCTGCCGGGTAGACGTACTCGCGTGGCTTGAGGTCCTCGGATCCGTCGATCCAGGCCCACAGTGCTTGAGTTCCGCTGATGGATCGTCCTGGACCGCCTGCGACGGACACCGTGGTCAGGGACAGCTCGGATTCGGTTGGATAGGTTTTGGTGCCGGACACCTGGATGACGTTGTCACCGCTGGTGGGGTCCTCTCCCAGCGTGTTGACCGCGGGACCGGGGCCCTCAACGACGTAGGCACTCGGTGCCACCACGGCGCCGATACACAGCAGGAAGGTGCACGCTCCGATGACGGTGGTCTTGTTGATGCTCTTGAATGCGGAGATCCGGCCGCGGGGACGGGAGGAGGGCGCGGCGGGAGGCTGGGTCACTGGGGAAGGCTCCGTTGAAGACGTGGTGCTGAGACTGTGTGAGCCCCGAGCGCATGGAAGAAGGACAACCCCAGGGTAGGCCAGTCGAGGGTGAGCCGACAGCGAACCGCCCTGAACACCAGGCCGATGGCCAGGTAATCTCGTGGCTATGGCCGAGAACTCTTCACGCCCCGACCCTGACGACGAGGACCCGAAGGATCCCTTCTCCGAACTCTTCGGCAAGCTCTTCGGAGCGGGCGGTCCTGGGATCCCGGGCATGCCGGGAATGCCTGGCACGCCAGGTGGGTCCGGCGCGCCCGGCGACGATCAGGACGGCTTCGATCCGTCCCAGCTGCAGGCCATGTTCGGTCAGCTCCAGAGTTTCTTCGGCGCCATGGCCTCGTCGGCCGGTGCGGGAGCCGCCTCCCCGGTGTCCTGGGAGCTGGCCAAGGACGCGGCCAAGGAAGCCATGGGGGACTCTGCCGCCGTTGACCACACCGCACTGCGCGACGTCGTGGAGGCCTCGAGGCTCGCCGATCTCTGGTTGGATGCGGCCACGGAGTTCACGTCGGATTCCACTCCTGTGCGAGCCATGACCCGCAGCGAGTGGGTCGAATCCACGCTGCCGCAGTGGCAGGTGCTGGCCGAACCGGTCGCGACCAGCGCGGCGGCCTCGGTCGAGGAGACCATCAAGCAGCAGCTGGACCAGGAGACCGGTGCGCAGGTACCACCGGAGGTCCTGGGTATGGTCTCGCAGCTCGGCGGCGTGATGCGTTCCATGGGCTCCGCGCTCTTCGGCGCTCAGCTGGGTCGCGCGGTGGGAACACTGTCCGGTGAGGTCCTGGGCGGAACCGACGCCGGCCTTCCGCTGGCAGGGAAGGGCTTCGCCCTGGTCCCACAGAACATCGACATTTTCGGCGACGGTCTGGAACTTCCCAAGCAGGAGGTGCTGCTCTACCTCGCCCTGCGTGAGTCCGCCCATCAGCGGCTCTACCGTGCGGCGCCGTGGTTGAACGAGCACATCGTGTCCTTGGTGAGGGACTTCGCCGCTCGCATCAGCATCGACACCTCGGAGATCCGTGACCGGCTCGAGGGGATCGACCCCACCAATCCGGAACAGCTGCAGGAGATCATGCGCTCCGGTGGCCTGGAGCCCAAGAACACGCCGGCCCAGCAGGCCACGCTGGAGAAACTGGAGACCATCCTGGCGTTGGTGGAGGGCTGGGTGGATGCCGTGGTGACGGCGGCAGCGGACCACCTGCCGTCGGCCCCCGCGCTGCGGGAGACGTTGCGGCGCCGCCGCGCGCTGGGTGGCCCGGCCGAGCAGACGTTCCAGGGCCTGATCGGGCTGCAGCTACGTCCGCGTAAGGCCCGCGAGGCCTCCGCGCTCTGGGAAGCCATCGCGTCTCAGAAGGGGACGCAGTGGCGTGACGACCTGTGGCTGGAGCAGGCGCTGGTCCCCACCGCGGAGGACCTGGAGGACCCGGAAGGATTCTTTGCCCGCCGCGCACTGATCGGTGCAAGCGACGAGGACTTCGATGCTGCGCTGTCCGCCTGGTTGGACGGGCCCAAGCAGCCGGAGGAGCCGACCGACCATGAGGACGGCGACAACGAGGGCGACGAGGGCGACACCCCAGGAGACCAGCCCCGAGGCTGAGAGTCCACGAAACGACGGGGCCGCCCCGAGAGAAATCTCTCGGGACGGCCCCGTCGTCGTTGCGGGTCGGCACTCGAACCGGTACCGGCGAACCGGTACCGGCCCGCCGAGTTCACTGACCCTTGGAGTAGTCCACGGACAGCTCGGTCTCGTTCTCGAGGGAGGACGGCGTGGCGGCCGAGGAGGACTCCAGGCTGGCCCGGGGTGCCGAACCGCCCTTCAGGGCTGCCAGCCGAGCTTCCACCTCGGTCTGTTCGCCCAGATCCTGCAACTGGTCGAACTGCGCATCAAGGGTGGAGGCCGCCAACTCCTGCTGGCCCTTGACCCGGGCCTCCTCGCGGCGGATCTTCTCCTCGAATCGAGCCACCTCGGAGGTGGGGTCCATGAAGTCGATGGACTTCAAGGCGTCGTTGACCTTGGTCTGGGCCTGAGCGGTCTTGGCGCGGGAGACCAGCTCGTTGCGCTTGGACTTCAGCTCGGTCAGCTTGGACTTCATCCCGTTCAGGCCGGTCTTGAGCTTCTCCACGACCTCGGTCTGCGACGCGATGGTCGGTTCGGCAGAGCGGGCCTCGTTCTCCTCGCTCATCTGCCGCTGGAGGGCGACCTTGGCCAGGTTGTCGAACTTGTCAGCGTCCGCCGTGTTTCCCTCGGCGCGCAGCTGGTCCGCCTTGGTGGAAGCGGCGAGGGCCTTCTGACCCCATTCCTGTGCCGCGCGGACGTCCTCGGCGTGGTCCTGTTCCAGCATCCGCAGGTCGCCGATGGTCTGGGCGACGGCCTGTTCCGCTTCCGCGATGTTGTTGGTGTAGTCACGGACCATCTGGTCCAACATCTTCTGCGGGTCCTCCGCGGAGTCCAGGAGGGCGTTGATGTTGGCCTTGGTCAGGGTGGCGATCCGACTGAAGATCGACTGCTTCTTCGCCATGGTTTCTCCTGCTTTCCTCTGGTGAACTTGGGGCCAGCACATCCACACGGTCGTAGGGCCGCGTCGGAGCGCCGTCTTCGATGGGTATGGCCGGACACAGAGCGAACCGGTCCTGAGGTCAACGGTACCCAGGAATCCTGGTGGAACCTATGAAGGAGCCCGATCGGGCCAAGGAAGTCATGCGTGTTGAACCTCTAGGCTGATGACTGACTAGCATGGAGACGGTGGCGGAGGCGGGAGAACAGACCCCGATTCATCCGCTGCGCTGCTCACGAGGAAGGCGGAACATGCCAACGACAGACGGGACACCCCTGAAGGTGTTGGTCCTGGTCAAGTACACCCCGGACCCCCAGTTCCCCAGGTCCTTGGGGCCGGCCGACGAGGATTATCGCCTGGATCGTTCGGAGTCCGTGCTGTCGGAGCTGGACGAGTACGCGCTCGAGGCCGGACTACGCCTCGCCGAGGCACACGGGGACGGCAAGGACCTTCAGGTCACGGCGCTGAGCATGGGCCCGTCCGCAGCCTCCGCCGCGGTGAAGAAGGCCCTCCAGATCGGAGCGAGCGCCGGTGTCCTCGTGTCCGACGACGCCCTGCCCGGATCCGACGCGCAGGCCACCTCCGTGGTGCTGGCCGCCGCCGTGCGGCGTCTGGCGCCGGACGTCGTCATCACCGGCATGGCGTCCACCGATGCGGAGACCGGCGTGATCCCGTCGATGTTGGCCGCTCGACTCGGCTGGGCGCAGCTGACGCTCGCGGACCAGCTGGAACTCGACGCCTCAGGAGCGCGGTTGCGCGGGCGCAGGTCCACTGCCACCCATGTGGATGATCTTGAGGTGGATCTGCCTGCGGTCGTGTCCGTGACGGATCAGTACACGCAGCCGCGCTACCCCAATTTCAAGGCCATCATGGCCGCACGGAAGAAGCCGCTCGACACCCTGTCCCTGCAGGACCTGGGGCTCGACGCAGCCGGCGTCGGCCGCTCCGGTTCCGCCACCACCGTGGTGGAGGCCGGAACGGTCCCCACCCGCCAGGGAGGGCGCACCATTGTGGACGACGGCGAGGCCGGACTGGCGCTCGTGGACTTCCTGGACCAGCGCGGGCTGCTGCCCAGCGCAGCAACCCGGATGCCCAGCGCAGCAACCCGGACCATCGAACCCGAGCAGGGGGCCTGAGCACCATGAGCAGCATCGTCTACCTGGACTCGATCCAGACGCCGTTGTCCACCCAGACCAGGGAACTGGTCGGCCTGGGAACCCTTCTGGGAGACCTCATGGTGGTCTCCGGCTCCACACCGTCCGCCGAGGCCCTTGCGGCGTTGGGAGATCTCGGTGTGTCCCACGTGATCGTTGCGGAGGGGGATGTGGACCAGAGCCTTGCCGTTGGGCAAGGCGAATTGTTGCGCACCGCCGCTGCGGAGCTCGAGGCCCGAGTGGTCCTTGCACCGGCACAGCCCGCTGAGACCGAGGTGGTGGCCCGCGCCGCCGCGCTGGACGGTTCCGCCATCATCACGGGGGCCCAGACGGTGGCGCCCGATCTGAGCGTGTCCAAGCCGGTGCTCTCCGGCACCGGGTACACGGTGGTGCGGCCCACCACCGCCACCGCCTATGTCACGGTGCTCCCGGGAGCCTCAGCTGCCGCGACGAGTGAGGGGGCCGGGCCCGCTGAACTGTACCCGCTCCCCATCGAGGCACCCGCCGCTGCGGCGCGGCTGCTCGCGCGCACGCCGATCTCGGCAGGAGGACGCCCCGATCTGGAGACCGCAGACGTGGTCGTGGCAGGAGGCCGCGGCACCGAAGGTGACTTCACGGCCGTGGAGCAGCTGGCCGATGCGCTTGGCGCAGCCATCGGCGCTTCGCGCGTCGCCGCCGATGAGGGCTGGATCGGTCACGAGTCCCAGGTGGGACAGACCGGGCGTTCGGTGGCTCCGGACCTGTACGTTGCCGCGGGCATCTCCGGTGCCGTGCAACACGTGGTCGGCCTGCGTCAGGCAGGAACCATCGTCGCCGTGAACACCGACGAGGACGCCCCGATCTTCGAGATCGCGGACTTCGGGATCGTGGGCAAGTTGCAAGACGTGCTGCCGCAGGCGGTGGAGGAGATCATCCGCCGCCGCGGCTGAGCCGTCTGTGGCGCTGAGCCGTCTGTGACTCAGAGGGCCGATCACTTCTTGACGATGACCTCGGCGAGGTCGGCCTGCTCGGGAGCGTCCTCGCCGCCCTCTGCCACCAGGGTCAGGTGCACGGAACGAATGTTGTCCAAGCCGCGGTAGCCGTGCCAGCCGGAGGGTTTGGCGCCCAACAGGCCGACGCGCTCGAAGCTCTCCGATGCGTCGGTGTGGGTCACGGAGATCTGGTATTCCTGGCCGTCCGGTGCAGTACCGACGCCGCCCGCCTGAACCGCGAAGGCATCAACCTCGGCGGAGTAGATCACGGTGAGCTTGCCCTTTCCGGCCTCGGCGCTGATGGTCTCGGCATCTGCGGCCTTGCGCACCTGTGACGCCACGGACCGGGACGCGGAATCCGCGGGGCTCTCCCGCTTCCCGGTCAGGTTGACCACGACCACCACGGCCAGAATCACCACGATGAGGGCCGCTACGGCGAAGATCCAGACGGACTTGACTCGCTTGCGGGGAGCCGCGGGTTCCTCCACCTCGGCGAAGAGATCGAGTCCGTTGACCTCCTCGGCCTCGTCGAGCTGACGGTTGCGCCGGGCGTCGTCCGGGGAATCGTTCTGCATGGATGTCCTCTCAGACGGTGGGAGTGGTGATCTGGGGTGCGCCTGCACCAGCGAATCCGTGCTGTCGCCATGCCTCGTAAATCACGATGGAGGCGGAAGCGGCCAGATTCAGCGAGCGGCGTGAAGGCTGCATGGGAAGGGAGACGAGTTCGGTGATGAGCGGGTGGGCCCGTTCCTCGGCGGTCAGCCCCACCGACTCCTTGCCGAAGAGCAGGATGTCGTCGGTGCGGTACTCGATGTCGGAGTACGTCGTGGGTCCCTCTGGCTCGAAGGCGAAAACACGGGATCCGCCGGGGCCTGCGCCGAGTGCCGTGAGGCAGGCGTCCAGGTCGGGGTGCACCGTCACGTAGGCCAGATCGTGATAGTCGAGGCCCGCTCGGCGCAGCTTGGAATCCTCGAGGCTGAAGCCCAGCGGCTGAACCAGATGCAATTCTGCGCCGGTGACGGCGGCCAGCCGGATGGCATTTCCGGTATTGCCGGGGATCTCCGGGGCGTTGAAGACGAAGCGGAACACGCAGCCCATCTTATGGGTGCGGACCCGTGTGCCGGTGCAGAAATGTGGGGGAAACGGTCGATTCAGCGAGAAATGTCACGAATCGGTCACGGTCAGGTCAGGGCTGTGAGGTCCGCCAGGACCCCGAGATCCACCGCATCCGAGTCGGCGCCACCGGCCAGGAACGTGACGATCTCACGTCTGGCCCCGGCCGGATTGGCGGGAGCGGGCTGGGTGGTGCTGCGGGTGTAACTTTCCACGACGGGGCGATGGATGTCCTGCGGCGATGAAGCCACGACCACGAGTCCGATGGCGCGTGAGCCACGCACCTTCCGTTCCAGTTCCGCGGCGGCGCGGGCCACATCGGGGACCGCACGGCGCTTCCCGTCCATCCTCAGCGAGGTCCCGTCCCAACCATGAGGGGAGTCGCGGCTCATGACCACGTCGACGATGACCAACCTCCGGCCCGCCGACAGGACGGCATCGTGCTCACCGTTGCCGGGAAGATCCGTGCCGAGCACGGCCCTGGTCGCGGGAAGGTCCCTCGCTACCGCAGCACTCAGGTTGCTCACCACGGTCTCCCGGACGGCGCGCGTACGGTCCAGGAAGCCGCGTTTGGGCACGCTGCCGCGAACCAACGGCCCCGGGTCAACACCCGGTACGGATCCCGTGAGACGCACCGGCTTGCGGCGAGGAACGGAAGCCGACGGGGGACGTCGGGCAGAGGATGCAGACGGTGGGCTCTGGGGGGCGGCGGTGCCCGACGACGTGTGGCCGGCTCCCGCCGGCCGCGCCGAGGGGCCGGTCGCGGCACCTCGCCTGGCGTCGTAACGACGCCTCTGTTCCGCGTCGGAGAGCACCGTGTACGCCACCGTCACGGCCCGATAGGTCTCGGCGTCACCGCCCAGGTCCGGGTGATGACGACGCGAGAGCGAGCGGAAGGCCTTGCGGATCTGCTCATCGTCTGCGTCCGGGGCCAGGCCGAGCACGCGGTAATGATCCTCGCTCACTGCCCGCCCCCGATGATGGTCCCGGCGGCGTGGTTGTGGTGGCGACGGTAGTCGGCCAAGAGGACGGAGTCCTCCTCGAAGAGGGCGTGGAGCGAGAAATCACGCAGCAAGGGCGAGTCCAGGTCCGGGACCAGGCCGGGGCCGGACATGAGGATGCTCGGCGCCAGGGTCAGGCACAGGGAATCCACTGCGTCCGCGCTGAGGTAGCGGCTCAGGACGGTGGGCCCGCCCTCGTGGTGAAGGTGGAGCAGGCCGCGGGCGGCCAGGGCAGCGGTGATGTCGCGGGGATTCGCGCCAGGGCCCACGGTGACCACTGCATGCGTGCCCAGCGCGTCGGACAGGGCCTCGCGCTTCGTGCGGGGGGCTTCGTCGGAGACCACCACGATGGTCGGCGCGGGCGCATCCGTGAGTACAGGGGCGTCGGCCGGGATACTGCCGGAGGCGGAGAGGACCACGGTGGTAGGAAGCGGGGAACGCCCCTGGCCGGACCTGATCTCCTGCAAGGGTTTCGGCAGCATCTCGCCCCGATAGCCTTCGGCGAGCGCAGTGCCTGCACCAACCACCACCGCGTCCGCGGCGCAACGCAACAGGTGGAACCGGCGGGAATCGGCGGCAGAGGACAGCGGTGCTGAGACCCCGTCCACGCTGATTCTCCCGTCCAATGAGGACACCATGGAGAAGCGGACGAAGGAGCCGGAGGTCGGGGCCGCGGCCTCTGCCAGGAGATCGCCGTCAGACACGAACCGGTGGCTCGCTCCGCCCGACTCGCCGTTCGGGGAGTGCGCGGGCCCACCCGAGCCGGGGGGCGGGAACAGTCGCTGCATGAGCCGAGATTCTACCGGCTCATCCCTTGAACATCCTGCGTGTGGTCGAGTTGTCCACAGGTAGCGAACTCGGTCTGGTCCACACCGTGTGGCGGGGCGCAAGGTTGTCGGCATGAACTCTTCAGCACGTGACCGCCGTCACCACCATATGTCAACCAATGCCATCTCGCCGCGTCGCCACAAGCCTCCTGCCGCGGCGAACCGTACCCGGAAGGAGGGGGATGTCACAGTGGTGAAGGCCGGCTCCGACGCCGAATTGCTCGGCCTGGTTCCGAGCCTCATGGGCTACCACCCCAAGGAATCCCTCATCGTGATCCCCTTTGCGGGCAAACACTGCGGAACCGGGATGCGGATCAACCTGCCACCACGCGCCTCGAGCAGCACCATCGACACTCTGGCCTCGCTGTGCATTTCCAGCCTTTCCAAGATGGATCATTGCAATGCCGCGATGCTGGCTGTGTTCACCGACGAATCCTTCATCAGGGCCGTCCGTGGGTATCGGATGACCTTGAAACGGCTCGAACTGGCCCTCTTGCGCCAGGGATTCGGAATCCGGCGTACGTTCGTCCGAGCCGCGGACGGCTGGTCGGAGATCGACGATCCGGACGCACCGGTCGGCGGATACGATCCGGCGCAACTCGAGGCGGCCCTCCCCGCGGGGCTGCAGCGGCCCACCGCCCATGAACCCACTCCGCCGGAACGTGATGCACGGCTGCCGGAACCCGATACGGCCCGTGCCCAACTACTCTGCGACGAACTCGACCTCTTGGCCGCCGGACGGGAACGCACGGCACTCGGTGTCCTGATTCCCGCCCAGCCGGTGGATCACGTGCAGCTGGTGGAACAGCTCCTGGAGAAGGGCCCACCGCAATTGCCGGTCATCACCATGGCGCGGTTCTGTATCAGTGCGCTGCAACCCGCGTTCCGGGACCCCATGCTGGTGCAATTGGCTTTCGGTGAGTCGGTCGGAGCATCCGCCAGGGACTACAACATCCGCCACCACGAACGAATGCAAGCGACCGGACTCAGCTCGGACGAGCTGGCGATGCGGGATCTGGCCCAGGGGCGGGTGGTTGAACGCGATGTAGCGATGATCATGGGGGACTGGCCGGACGCACCGGACGCGGATCGGCTGCAGAACGCCCAAGACGTGGTGGCCCACATCGCCGCGCACTGCCCCACGTGGGCGCGGCCACCGGTGCTGTGCGTGCTCGGCTGGCTGTACTGGGCAGCAGGTGGCGGCAGCGCGGCCGGCGCCCACTTGCAGGAGGCCCTGCGCCTGGACCCGAGCCTCCGCATGGCCGCACTGCTGCTGGCCCTCGTGGACTCGGGCAAGCTGCCAGAGTGGGGGTTTCGCTCCATGGATCGCATGGTCAGCCGGTTGGGAGACGGGGGAGGGCCGTCGGGCCCCGGCCGGAACCGGGATGCGGCTTGATGACGCGGGGCTCAGGGGAGATTGATCTCGCCCATGTTGTGCCGTGTATAGGCAGGCCGCCGCCATCCTGCCATGGCCTCGAACATCCTCGCCGCGTGGACGGACTGGGTCACGTTGTGCATCCGGATGACCCGGGCGCCTTCGTGCAGGCAGTACACGGCCGCCGCGATGGAACCGGCCGCACGGTCCTGTTTGGGCAGGTCCAAGGTCTCTCCGATGAAGTCCTTGTTGGAGACGGCGGCCAGGGTGGGGAAGCCCATGGCCGCGACCTCGGACAGCTCGCGGGTGATGCGCAAGGTGTCCTCGGTGTTCTTGTTCAGGTCGTGGCCGGGGTCAACGAAGAGGTGGGATTCGGGGACGCCCCCGTCCACCGCCTTCGTCACCGCCTGCCACAGCCGCTGGATCACCTCTGCCGTCACGTCGTTGTAGTGGGGGCGCGGGTACACGGTGCGGGGTGCTGCCAGCGAATGGGTCACCACCAGGTGGGCACCGGCCTCCGCAACCACGGACGCGAGGTCAGGGTCGGAGAGGCACGTGGTGTCGTTGATGACATCAGCACCGGCCGTCAGTGCGGCCTCGGCAACGCGGGCATCGAAGGTGTCCACGGAGATCACCACGTCCGAGCCCGCATCGCGGATGCCCCGGACCACCGGGACCACCCGGTCGGCCTCCTCCTGCCAGGGCAGCGGGGGACCGGGCGCAAAGGGCACGCCCCCGACATCGACCCAGTCCGCCCCGTCACGGTCGGCCGTCAGCGCGGACTCCACCGCGCTGTCCAAGGCGAAGGTGCGCCCCTGATCGAAGAAGGAGTCCGGGGTCCGGTTCACCACCGCCATCACCGCCACCGCTCGTGAGAAGTCGATCTCCCTGGCGCCCAACCGATGAACGGGGTGGCGTAGCGGTGGCAGGGCGAGTGGCATCTGGTCTCCTGATCCGGGGCTTGTGTCCGGGGTGAATGTCTCGGTGCTGATGGGCAATACGGCACGGGTCGGCAGTATTGGGCCGGTTGGCAGTCCGGGGCTGGCGGGCAGTCCTGGTGGGCCCGGTCGGAAAATTGCGGGCACCGTTGCCCAGTGTGCCAGGCTCATTGCCGTCCGCTACGCGTGGGCCCGGGCAGGCCGACACGGCGGGCCACGACGCACATCCACGCCGCGCCTGCCAGCGCGATGCCACCTGTCACAGCAATTCCCGTGCTCAGTGAGGCTGCCGCGATCAGGAAGGAGGTCAGCGCGGGTCCTCCGAGCCTCCCGATGTTGTTGAACATGGCCCAGACCCCGAGGAACCGGGCCCGGCCCACGGCCGGGGACAGATCCGCGCCGATGGTCATGTTCACGCCGGCCCCGAGCCCGTTGCCCAGCGCCATGATCAGGACGGCCACGATCAAACCGGTCAGGTGTTGCCACCACACCATCACCAGGAAGCCGATGCCGAAGACACCGAGACAGGTCACCAGGATCGCCGCACGTCCCCAACGTTCCTTGAGATACCCGCCCAGGAACATGAAAAGCAGTTCCACCGCGGCTCCGATGGCGATCAAGGAGGAAATCGCCGACTCGTGCAGTCCGAGGTGGACTCCCCACAGCTGCACGATGATGGGTTGTCCTGCACGTGCCACCGTCAGAGCGGTGATGGAGACTCCCACCAACACCACCGCGTTCCAGCGGACCTGCAGCTGCCGCAGAGAGGGGCGGGAGGCGGTGCCGACGGGCGTAGCGCGACCGTCGGTCGCGCCCTCGTCCTCCGGGGTGGCGGGTGCCGAGCCGCGCTCGTCGGGCATGGGGGCGCGGACTCGCCGTCGCGACGGACGCGGCGCGTCCAAAGCCCGCCCAGCGGGCAGACAGACCACCACGGTGGCGGCCGCGGCCATCGCGGCTGCCAGGACGAAGACGGACCAGATGGGCGCCACCAACATGATGGCGGCCCCCAACAACGGCCCAACCAGGTTCCCCACCCGC
>NZ_JALAGT010000081.1 GCF_022712295.1 Galactobacter sp. | reverse complement strand
GGCGCACCGAGTACGAGGGCAGCGATCCCTTTCCGGAGGGCCGAGCGTGGGGCCGCTTCCGCGAGAGCCCGTCCGGCGAGCACGGCAGCATCGGCGGCCACCAGGTCCCATGGGAGGAACTGGTGCGGGACCATCTGCCGGGGACCGAACCGCCGCCACGCAGACGCAACGGATGCTTCGGGCCGCGGCCCGGAGCATCCGGCACGCACCTTGTTCACCACCACCTCGACCCGGGTATCTGGGCCGATCCTCTCCGGCAATTCTTCGCAGGCCCTGATCAGGCGTGGCAGGCCGATCGCGTCTGCGGTCCCGACAACGATCACCCGGTGAGCCATCCCGAGGGCCGCCACGGTCGCGTCGTTGCGTTGGGGCGCAAATGTGTCCATGGCCAAGTCGTCGTCCTGCCCGGCAGCGGCGGCCACATCCACGATGACGTGGTCGGACATCCGCTCCAGCACACTCAGGGCCGTGCGCAATCCCTCTGCGGAGATCTCCGCCCAGCGCTGCGGTCGGGGAAGGCCGGAGGTGAAACGCAGCGTGTGGTGACCGACCCTCACCCTCGCGTGCGCCGCGGTGTCCGGCAACGGGTCGAACTCCCCCTCCTGCACCGCCCTGGTCAACCTGACCAGGCCAGCGGTCTCGTCCATGAGTCCGAGCATGGGCCCCAAGCTCGCCGCATGTGTGTCGGCGTCCACCAGGCAGACTCTGGATCCCAGAGTGGCTTCCTCCACCGCAAGATTGAGTGCCACGGTGGATCGACCGGGCGCACCATGCGTTCCCCAGACCACCGTGATCCTCCCTGGCGCGTCGGTACCCGAGGCGTGACCGGTGCCGGGCTCAGCAGACGTTTCACCGGATCCTGCGCTGGAGGCGGTGGACGGTGCGACCGGCGGCGACCACGGTCCGGGATCCGCCTGCCCCGCCGGTGGAGCGGGCCGCCACGCGCCGAGCGGCGGCGCCATCCCGGGGACAGACTCGGCTGCCGCGTCCGGTGGGACCCCCGCCGTGGTCTCGGCCGGCCCGATCGTTGCCTGCGCTTCGAGAGCAGCGACGATTTCTGCGACGGAAGCGTCCCACGGGAGCACGCGCAGGCCCATCCGGGTCAATCGTGGTTCCTCCGAGGGATGGCTCACCAGGCAGACCCCGCGGCCTCCCGCTCGGGTCAGCGCCTCGGTGAAGGCCGTCGTGATCTCCACGGTGGGCCCGGCCAAGACGGCATGGGACGTGATGCCCGCACCGATCACGGCCAGGACTTCAGCGAGGTCGTCGCAACGCCTGACCACCACCACGTGTGCTTGGCTGCGTTCCAGGTCGGACACCAGATCGGGTCGGTCCCCCCAGACCAGGACGGGTATGGCATTCATTCGCTGCTCCCCGGTGGTAGTGCGACCACATCCATGCGCTGCCCTGCGCCACGGGCGCGGATGAAGTCCGCGACCGACTCCGGCGGAACCAGGATCTCGATGGTGGTGGACATCGTTGCACCGATGGTGGCCTCCGCGGTGTGCAGTGTGGTGACCTCCACGCCTGAGAGGAGGACGCTCGACGTTCCTGCCTCGCCTCCCACGGTGCCCGCCCGTGTGGCATAAACGTCCACACGGCTTCCACGTTCGACACCCACCGGTCGTTCCCCCTCGACCGTGACGGCGAGCGCCCTACGGCCGGCCGGATCGGGACGCCCGACACCGTTGACGGGGATGAGTTCCCCCTCGGCGATGGGAGCCAGAACACGGGTACCGGGTTGCGGGGCCGCGTCCGCCGCCAGATAGCGATCGCCCGCCTTCCCCAGCCGGACGTCCACCGCCACGAGGTCCTCTCCCGTGACCTCCTGGCCGACGGCCAGGTCCACGGCAGCAGACCACATCGGTGTGGTGTGCTGCGACGAACGTACCAGCCATGCCACTGCGATCACCGAGGCCAGTATCAGCAGGATGCCGATCAGCAATCGCGGATCCTTCCACCCGGAGGGGCGCCAGCGTGCTCCCGGTGCCGCTTCTGCCTGGTCCATGGTTCCTCCACACGCTCGCTCGACCGCCGGAAACGTTCCCGCTCTGCGGTGCATGGCCAGGAATCGTTGCGCTGTATCGCTGTAACGACAGAGCATGGCGCAGAAACCTCGTCCGGAACAAGAGCCAGTTCCGATCTGTGGATCAGCGACGCCCGGTTCCCGGTGCGCTCCCGGACCGCCACCGAAGCGCGCTGATGCCGTCGAGCGCCATCAGGACGCGTTCCGCGGACTCCAGCGCGATGTCCAGGTGGTCTCGTCCCACTGACAGCAATCGTCCGTGATCCGTCCGGCCGTCGTCCTGTGCCAGCGCCAGCGCTGGTCGGCTTCGTGCAAGGCGGCGCAGCAGCGCCGAGAAATCCACCCTGTCGCGGACCTGTGGAGAACCCGCCTGTAGCAGCCTGAGCTGCCGCACAGCGCTGGAGCGCACGGCCCACTCCGTCCCCGAATCGGGCGTCACGACGACGACATCGCGCCCCACCCGGCTGACCGGCCCCTCGATGACGTGCGCCCCGCGCAGCTGCAGACGAATCCTGGACCCAGGCGACAGCCTGTCAAGCAACGTCCTCGAGACGTTCTCCGCCCGCACCATCTCGTTGGCCTCGTCCCAGAGGACGCGCTCGCCCGCGGCAGCTGCTTGAGCCGCGAGGTCGTCGAACAACTCCTCGAATCGCATGCGCGAATCCTAGGCCCTTCAGCGACTTCCTGACAGCGGAGCACCGCCGAGCATCATTCTTGCGCTCAGTGGCGCGACCCATCTGTCCACAGCCGCTCAAAAATTCCTCTGGACAAGTTCGGCACATCGGTGACACACTCCTAACCCACATCAACAAGTATCAAACTCCATCAAACAACATGTTTGAACAGTCAGTAGTAGCGTCTGAGAGGGACATCGGGTCATGAACCCCAGAGCATCGATCGCACCGGCCGCCCGCGTATCAGCGATCTGTGGACGCCTTGGCCTTCTGGCCCTCGGCCCCGGCGCCATCTTCACGGCGTTCTGGCTCCTGAGGCATCCACTCGTTCCGGGAGTGGCATCGCCGACAGCGACCTGGACGCAGCTGGCAACCGTCTGCGCCACGGCCGGCCTCTGCGGCTGGGGACTGTGGTGGAGCGGGGCGTGCCTTCTCGCCGGTATCGCCCGGGCGCGTCGGGCCATGACCGGAACCATGCCGGCATGGGCCGAGCGACTTCCTCGACGCTGTCTTGCAGCGACCGGTCTCGCGGCCACCGTCACGTTGTCGGCGTTGGCCCCCGCGCACGCCGCATCGCATGTTGCTGTCACCTCGATCTCCCCCATGGTTGATGCGGAAGCCCACGAGGTGGATCCTGGGTGGCCACTCGGCCGCGCGGAACAGCCCATCACCCCCGACTACCCGTCCACGCCCCGGCCCTCCGTCGAGGAGGAAACTCCTCAAGACGCCGATCCTCCGGAAAGCCGGGCTCAGCACGTCTCACCTGCCCCGCGAGCATCCGATACGCCACAGACGTGGAGAGGGCCACGACCCGCCACGGATCTGCCCGCTTCCCTCGGGGGATCTCGAAGGGCCGAAGTGATCGTGTCCCCCGGAGACACCCTGTGGGACCTCGCGGCTGACCACCTGGGTCCGAGCGCCAACTCTCATGACATCGCCCAGGAGTGGCCCAGGTGGTTCCACTCCAACCGGGATGTCATCGGGAGCGATCCGCATCTGATCATCCCGGGCACGCGACTGCTTCCTCCGGACGGGTGAGGGCGTTCGTCCCCTTTGCCCACCCACGCTCCCATCCATCAAGACTCCCCCGTCGCCAAGACACCAACCGTTCGGAGCACACCATGACCACGTTGGCCCTGCATACCTGCCCGGAAGACACCGGTTCAGCCACTGAGCCCGGTCCGAAATCTCCCCTCCCGAAACGCCACTTACATCTCGTGCCATCGGCAGCACCGACCTCGAGGGGCGTCCCGCAAGCGGCTCAGCAGGCTGCCTGCGCCGCGGCCAGGGGCATCATCGAGGCCGTTGCAGGACTGCGCCCGGTGGTCCATCTGGCCCAGAGCTGCGACCTGGTGACCTACGAGAAGCTACGTCGACGTGTCAGGTGGGAGTGCGAGTCGCAGGACCGACGCAGCCCTGCTCCGTCCTCGAGGCAGGCAGTGGGACGCCAACCCGGCCGCCCTCGGCTACGCCTGCTCAGCACGCACACCCAAATGGTGGCAGACGGAGTCGAGGGGTCGACCACCTTCGGCCTGGGCGGCAGGGTGCGCGCACTGGGCTTCCGGCTGGAATCACAACGAGGACGCTGGCGCGTGGTCGCTCTGGAGCTCGGGTGAACCGGAGCCGGGCGTCGCTCAAACCCGCCACCGGGCCCATCGGCACCGCCCGGGAGACAACGCAGCGCCCGGACCGACGACTCGGTCCAGGCGCTGCGCGGTCGTTCAGCGGCGCTTCTTGGACTTCTTCTTGTTGTTGCCCTTGGTCTTGCCGGACTTGCCGTTGCCCGAGTTCCGGTTGGCGGACGTGGAGGATTCGTCCTGATCCGATGTACCCGTGCGGCGCACGGAGGCCTCGGCGTCGCCGCTCTCGTCCGGACCCGAGTAACCCAAGGTGGAGGGCTCCTCGTGTTCCTCCAGTCCGGCGCCCTGTGCCTGGCCGGCATCCTGCCCGGGTTCGACCTCCGCGTGGAAGACCAGGGAGACGGCTTCCTCACGGATGGACTCCATCATGGTCTCGAACATGGCGTACCCCTCACGCTGGTATTCCACCAACGGATCGCGCTGAGCCATGGCACGCAGGCCGATGCCCTCCTTCAGGTAATCCATCTCGTAGAGGTGTTCCTGCCACTTCCGGCCCACCACGGAGAGCACCACGCGCCGCTCCAGGTCGCGCATGGTCGAGGCGCCCAGGTATTCCTCACGGCGGTCGTAGGCCACCAAGGCGTCCGAGACGATTTCTTCCTTGAGGATCTCCGAGGAGAGGTGAGCGGTTCCTCCCACCTCGTCCACGATCTCATCGGCCGTGATGGAGATGGGGTAGAGCACCTTGACGTTGTTCCACAGCGCCTTCAGGTCCCAGTCATCACCGCTGCCTTCTGCGGTGGCCTCGACCACCATGGCACCCACCGAGTCCTCGATGAAGTTGCGCACCTTCTCGCGCAGGTCCTCGCCCTCCAGGATCTGGCGGCGATCGGAGTAGATGGCCTCACGCTGACGGTTCATGACGTCGTCGTACTTCAGCACGTTCTTGCGCTGCTCGGCGTTGACACCCTCGACCCGAGCCTGAGAGGACTCGATGGCGCGGGAGACCAGCTTGGACTCCAGCGGCACGTCGTCGGGCATGTTCGGAGCGTTCATGATGCGTTGCGCCATACCCGCGTTGAAGCGGCGCATCAATTCATCCGTCATGGACAGGTAGAAGCGTGACTCGCCGGGGTCACCCTGACGACCGGAACGACCGCGCAGCTGATTGTCGATTCGGCGCGACTCGTGGCGCTCGGTGCCTAGCACGTAGAGCCCCCCGAGTTCCCTGACTTCGTCTCCTTCGACGTCGGCCTCACGCTTGGCTGCCTCGAAGACCTCGTCCCATGCCTCTTCGTAGGCTTCGGGATTCTTGACCGAGTCCAGGCCGCGGCGCTTCATCTCGGCGACCGCGTTGAACTCGGCGTTACCGCCGAGCATGATGTCGGTACCGCGGCCCGCCATGTTGGTCGCCACGGTCACGCCGCCCTTGCGACCGGCCTGAGCCACGATGCCGGCCTCGCGCTCGTGGTGCTTCGCGTTCAAGACCTCGTGGCGGACGCCGCGCTTGGCCAGCTTCTGTGAGAGATACTCGGACTTCTCCACGCTCGTGGTTCCGACGAGCACGGGTTGACCGGCCTCGTGTCGTTCCACGATGTCCTCGACCACGGCGTCGAACTTGGCGATCTCGTTCTTGTAGATCAGGTCCGGTTTGTCGACACGCTGCATGGGCTTGTTGGTGGGGATCTCCACGACGCCCAACTTGTAGGTGCCCATGAATTCGGCCGCCTCGGTGACGGCCGTGCCGGTCATGCCGGAGAGCTTCTCGTACATGCGGAAGTAGTTCTGCAGGGTGACCGTGGCCAAGGTCTGGTTCTCGGCCTTGATCTCCACGCCTTCCTTGGCCTCGATGGCCTGGTGCATGCCCTCGTTGTAGCGGCGTCCGGGCAGCGACCGGCCCGTGTGCTCGTCAACGATCATGACCTCGCCGTCGATGACGACGTAGTCCTTGTCCCGCTTGAAGAGTTCCTTGGCCTTCACCGCGTTGTTGAGGAAACCGATCAGCGGGGTGTTGGCGGACTCATAGAGGTTGTCGATTCCGAGGTAGTCCTCTACCTTCTCGATGCCGGGTTCCAGGACGCCCACCGTGCGCTTCTTCTCGTCCACCTCGTAGTCGGTGTCGATATTGAGACGACGCACCAAGGAGGCGAACTCGACGTACCAACGGTTGACGTCGCCGGAGGCGGGCCCGGAGATGATCAGCGGGGTACGGGCCTCGTCGATCAGGATCGAGTCGACCTCGTCGACGACGGAGAAGTAGTGGCCGCGCTGGACCAGTTCGTCCTTGCTCCAGGCCATGTTGTCGCGCAGGTAGTCGAAACCGAACTCGTTGTTGGTTCCGTAGGTGATGTCCGCTGCGTACTGTTCGCGGCGGGTGGCCGGGTCCTGGTTGGACACGATGCACCCGGTGCTCATACCGAGGAAGCGGAACACGCGTCCCATGAGATCCGCCTGGTATGAGGCCAGGAAGTCGTTGGTGGTGACCACGTGAACGCCCCGACCGGTCAGGGCATTGAGGTAGGCGGGAGCGGTGGCGACGAGCGTCTTGCCTTCACCGGTCTTCATCTCGGCGATGTTGCCGAGATGCAGTGCGGCCCCACCCATCAGCTGAACGTCGAAGTGACGCATACCGAGGGTCCGGTCTGCGGCCTCGCGCACTGCGGCGAAGGCCTCAGGAAGCAGGGAGTCCAGGTCCTCCCCCTCGGCAAGGCGCTCCTTGAACTCATCCGTCAGAGAGCGCAACTCCTCGTCGGTGAGCTCCTTGTAGGCGTCCTCGAGGGCGTTGATCTGTTCGGTGAATCCCTTCAGGCGCTTGAGGACCTTCTTGTCCCCGGCCTTCAGGATCTTCTCGAAAAGGTTTGCCACCTTTGGGTCTCTCCCGTCGCTAACGTGTTCGGTCGTGAGCCCACCAAGGCCCCAGGGCAGTCTACGGGTTCGCGGAACCGTCTCTCCCCAGGATGTTCCCAGGATTTCACGCGCCAGGGGCGCACCGGGTGGTCCCGGTACGCCCCTGGAGCGATGCTGTCGAGGTCAGGCCTGCGGCACGGGCTCCGCCCCGCGGTAACCGGAGACCGATTCCTCCGACGCGTCCTGCGCCTCGGGATCCAGCGAGATGATGCCATAGGACCAGCCCTTGCGGCGGTAGACCACCGAGGGCCGCCCGGAGGCGGAATCCACGAAGAGGTAGAACGGGTGCCCCACCAGCTCCATGTTGTCCACTGCGTCGTCCACGCTCATCGCCACCGTCGGGAAGGACTTGGTGCGGATCTCCACCGGGGTCTCGTCAGCTTCGACCGCCGCGTCCTCCGCCTGCTGCTGAAGCACCTGCTCGGCCAGCGGGATGCCGGGAGTCACCACCGGAAGCGCACCTGTGGCGTCATGCACCGTGGTGGGGGCATGGCGCCCCCGATGCACCTTCTGTTTGTCCCTTGCCCTGCGCAATCGTTCCATCAACTTCGCGAAGGCGAGATCGAACGCGGAGAACTTGTCCGAGGATCGCGCCTCAGCCCTCACCGCAGGCCCCACGCCAAGCACGGTGATTTCAACGGTGCCCTGCTCGGCCGACGCGCGTACGTTCACGTCGCGAGTGACCTTCACTTCCACCCTCTGCACCTTGGGCACCAGGGACTCGATCTTCCCTGTGCGCGTCTCGACGTACTCCTGGAACCGCTCCGAGATCTTGACGTTGCGGCCGCTGACGTTCAGGTCCATGGCATCCTCCTTGTGGATGACTTCGGGAGCGTCTCAAGCGTTGACGGGTCGGAGGTTTCTGGACCCCCGCCTCGACTACTGGAGACGATGGGTCACTGTCGTCTGTGCCCATGTCTCACCGTAACCCGTGGAAGGCCCGGTTGCCCACTTCCTGGCGCGAAGAGCTTCACGTCGGGCGTGTCGCGCGTCACATATGTTCAACGACCGAGTGTGGGTCCGGAACGTGGGCCAGGACGAGTGCTCCGAGCACCCGAGCGCCACTTGCGCGCAGGACCCGTGCACACTCCGCCAAGGTGGCTCCAGTGGTCATGACGTCGTCCACCAGCACCACTCGACTTCCGGGCTGCACCTCGGCGCTCGCGTGGAAGCGGCCTCTCACCGCGCTCCCTCGGTGCCTGCGGTCCCGCCCCTTCTGGGTCGTCCCGTTCAGGAGTCCTCGACGCGCCCTGAGCCAACGGCGATAGGCGGGTGCGCGCCGGGTTCCGCCTGGTACACGCCTGAGACATTCCTCGACCGGAACGAACCCACGTCTGGACACAGAACCGGGCGCCGGCGGCACCGGTACCAGTACCGTGTCCGACGGAACGCAGGCCACGAGCCGCGTCATGGCCGGCACGAAGCGGGTCAAGACGGGCCTGCCGTGCCGAGTTTTCGCCGTGAGCAGGGCGGCTGCGACGATGCCGCCGTAGCGTCCTGCAGCCACCACCGGGGCCGGCCGGCGTGGCGCCAGGACGTCCAGCTCGGCCAGGTCGTCCACGATGCGCGGATGCGCCAAGGACCGCGCCAACCGACGGCCACAGGCTCTGCACCACACCCCGCCATCGGCTCCGCATCCTCGGCACGTGGAGGGAAACAGGGCTACCGCGAACTCATCCGCGGCAGCCCTGCCCCATCGGGCCGGCACGGAGTGCCAGGCCGTATCGGCCCAACCGCGAAGCCGACCGCCACCGGTCGAGAATCCCATGCACCCATGGTGCCCTACGGCCCGGTGACTGCGGCGCTCGGGCCGCCACTCATGTGGAGAACCCGCCGGGACGGCCGACGCGAAGGTCAGCCGTCCCGTCTCACATCGGCTCAACCGCGATAGGAGAGTTCCTGGACGCCTTTACCGATCTCTCGCCAATTGCGATCGTCACGCTGGTAGACCGTTCCCGCAGCGTTGACCGCGATCGCAGGCCGGGACGCCCCCGGCGTCGCCGTGAGTGCCGCCAGCCGCAGCATCGGCGGCCACAGCTCGTGTTGCAGATCCAGTCCGGAGGTCTGCGGCTGGATCCTGTCCTCGGGATCGGCGCGGTAGACCACCACGGACTTCTCGTCCTCCCACACCACCTCGGTGGCATCGGCCTCTGTGACTCCGAGGTCCAGTGGTGCGGCGAGCCCTGTTGGGCGTCCGTCGTCGTCGCGTTGGATGCCTGCAACCAGCAGATACAGATTGGATTTTCCATCCTCTTCGCGTTCCACCACGAGCGCCAGTCGGCTGCCGTCCGCGGAAACACGCACACCTGTGACCCTGTCGCCGGCCAACCAGTCGGGTTCCAATTCCACCCGCTCCTTACCGGAGGCCTTGCTCACCTGGAGCTTGCCAGGTTGGTCGGCCGATGACGTCCATACCCACGAACGCGCATCGTAGGACGGATCCGCGAGCTGCTTACCCTTGACCAGGGTCCTGACGGTGCCGCCGGAGTCCAGCACCTGCAGCGAACTCCGGTGGGAACTGAGCACGGCGTACGCGTCCTGCCCCGGGGCCATGGTGGCACCGGAGAGCCCCTGATCGAGACCGTCCGCCCCCTTGATCTGTTCGACCTCTCCGTCCTTGAAGCGGATGAGCTGGTCATCGGCCACTCCGACCAATTCGCCGTCGGTCTCTCCGACAGGAACGTCGTTTGGCATGGACTCGGGAGCAACGGAACTCTGGTTCACAGTGAGGTCCACGTCCTTGACGCCCTCCTCCTGTTCGAGGGTGGAATCGAGCTGTTGCAGCATACGTCCACGCTGGGCTTCGCTGGCGGCGGCCACCACCGACGAGGGGACATCCACGGTCGCGGTGCCGTCCTCCACGGGGACGGAGGTACGAGACAATCGGGCGCCGTTGGGGAAGGCCGAGGTCACGGCTCCGCGAAGGTAAGGTGCGGGTCCGGACATCAGCGCCGAGACCACGGAGGCGACCCTGCCCTGTCTGCGCACCATCCATCGCACGTCCGGGACCAACGCCGTGTAGTCCGAGTCCGCGTAGAACCACAGCGTCACCGGCGCCACGATGTTGGAGAAATTCGCCCTGTCCAGGACCAGCCCGTCCGGCGCATCCGAGATCCTCCACTGCCCGTCCACCTCATCGAGGCTGAAGTTCAGGCTGGTCTCGCGTTGCTCATCGGTGCGGATCCCGTTGGCGTCGATCTGACGTTCAACGGCCAGCGTGACCCGCTGGTTGGGTGAGTCCTGCGCCCCGTCCGCATCGGCGAACGTGGTTTCGCCATTGGTGACCAGGACTCCGGCCGTGGCGTCCCAGGTCTGGGCCAGGTCCGTGGTGAGGTACTCCCGAGCCACCGAATAGTTGTCCTCCGAGTCCAGACCTGCCTCCAGGAAGCCGGAGACGATGGCCTGCGGGTTCTCGTTCCCGCTCGGGCCGTGGACGTTGTAATTGGGTGTGTCCGCGTTGGCGCGACCGTCCTCGGCCTTCAGCGTGCCGACCGGCCCCGAGGTGGGTATCGAGGAGCAGGCCGTGAGGCCCAACACGAAGCACATGGCTGCGATCAGCGCGGCACGGGATCGTGAGGCTCTCCTTGTTCCACGCATCACGACTTCCCTCCCTCGTGGTCGTCGTCCTCCTGGGTGCCTTCGTCGGCTTGTGGATCGGAGGCGTCGACGTCTTCGGGGGCCCCACGCCTCGGTAGGATCGTGATCCCACCCGTGGTGGGAAGACCGATGTGCAGGGTTCCCGGAACGGTCTCGGCGGCGGGATCTTCCTGCGCTGCGTCCGTCTCGGAGCTGCCAGGCAGAGCGAGCCCTGTGCGGGGGAACCATTCGGAGTCGTCCGCCTCGATGGCCTGTGCCATGGCCAGTTCGGCCGGCGTCGGGTCTGCCAGCGGCAGCGGGGAGGATGTCAGTCCTCCCCCGG
The DNA here is from genome assembly GCF_022712295.1 of Galactobacter sp. Lineage (GTDB taxonomy): Bacteria > Actinomycetota > Actinomycetes > Actinomycetales > Micrococcaceae > Galactobacter. The sequence continues at coordinate 7,203 of NZ_JALAGT010000081.1, read as the reverse complement.
CCTTCCGTGGCAGGGTCAGTCTGAACACGGACCCTTGCCCCTGCTCGCCCCAGGCTTGCAGCCAGCCACCGTGCAGACGTGCGTCCTGCATGGCGATGGCCAAGCCCAGACCCGACCCACCGGTGGTCCTGGTCCGCGCCGGATCCTTGCGCCAGAAGCGGTCGAAGACGCGGGCGGCGTCCTCCTGGCTCAGCCCGATCCCGTGGTCCCGGACGGACACAGCCACGGCTTCTGCGTCTCCGGCCACGGTGACCTCCACCGGTCGGCCTTCTCCGTGTTCCACTGCGTTCAAAACGAGGTTCCTGATGATGCGCTCCACTCGTCGTGGGTCCATCTCCACGATGGCGGGCTCCGGCGGGAAATGGGTCACGATCTCCACTCCCTCTGCCTCCGCCAGCGGCCTGGCGGTCACGAGTACACGATCCACCACGGGGACCATGTCCCATGGGCCGGCATCCAGTGAGGCGGCGCCGGCATCGAATCGGGAGATCTCCAGCAGGTCCGCCAGCAGTTCCTGGAAGCGTTCCACCTGGTCGTAGAGCAGCTCGGCGCTGCGCCGATTCATGGGATCGAAGTTCTCACGGGCATCGTGCAACACCTCCGCAGCCATGCGCACCGTGGTCAGCGGTGTCCGCAGTTCGTGGGAGACGTCGGAGACGAAGCGTTGTTGCATCTGGGACAGATTCTCCAGCTGCACGATCTGTGCTGCCAGGGAATCGGCCATACGGTTGAAGGACCGGCCGAGCCGAGCGACCTCGTCGTCGCCGTTGACCTGCATACGTTCGGTGAGGCTTCCTTCCGCGAGTTTCTCTGCCGTACGCGCCGCTTGGGAGACCGGATGCAGAACCCGTTTCACGGTGTACCAGGCGATGCCTCCGATGACCACGAGCAACAGGCTGAAGCCCAGCCAGAGGACGCGGTGGACCAGCTCCAGTGTGGATTGGACCTGTTGGAAGTCATAGACGATGTAGAGGGCGTAGTCGCGGTTCGGAGCGATCTGCACCCGTTTCCCGAAGGCCACTCCGGGATGGGTTTCGTCCCCGGAGTGCAGGGCCACCGATTCCCAATAGATCTCGTTGCCGTCCTCGACGGAGGATCCCAGGCTGCTGGGTATCGCGTCTTCCGCTTCCGGCGACGAGTTCTGCTCGGGCACCCATGAGGTCCCGTCACGCGAGATCACTCGCAGCACGTACTCGCGCTGAATGGTGTCGTCGCCACGCAGGCTGCGCAACGTGTCGTTCACCAGCGTCTGGGTGGAGGACCTGTCACCGGTTGCCGCGGAGCGGAAGGACGAGTCGGCTGCCCTCAACCACGTGGTGGCCTCGGAACGCACTTGGGCCAGGCGTTCTTGGAAGAGGCCATCGGCGATCCGTGCCGAGAGCAGTGCCCCGGTCACGACCTCTGCGAGTCCACACAGGATCACCGTGATGACCACGATGCGCACCTGCATGGAACGGCGCCAGGCCTTCAGTCCATGCTGAACCCAGCCACGAGGATCCCAGCCGGCCCGCTGAGCCCGCGGTCCGACGTCGGCAGCATGACGAGATCCCACCCGGATCAGGCCTGGCCCGCCTTGTACCCCACGCCGCGCACCGTCTGCACCACCTGGGGATCATCGGGGTCCTTCTCCACCTTGGAGCGCAGTCGCTGCACGTGGACGTTGACGAGTCGAGTGTCTGCCGAGTGCCGATATCCCCAGACCTGTTCAAGCAGCATCTCGCGAGTGAAGACCTGCCACGGCTTCCGGGCAAGGGCCACGAGGAGGTCGAACTCCAGAGGGGTCAGTGCGATGCGGGCTCCGCCCCGGGTGACCGAGTGCCCGGCAAGATCGATGGTGAGATCGGCGGCATGGAGCACCTCGGGTGCGTGCCGTTCCCCGCCGCGCAGCCTTGTCCGGACTCGGGCCACGAGTTCCGCCGGTTTGAAGGGTTTGGGCACGTAGTCGTCTGCACCGGCCTCGAGCCCGGCCACCACGTCCGAGGTGTCCGACTTGGCGGTCAGCATGATGATGGGGACATCGGATTCCTGGCGGATCTGGCGGCAGATCTGCACACCGTCCTGCCCGGGCAGCATGACGTCCAGCAGAACCAGGTCCGGGCGCGTTCGGTGGAAGAGGTCCACGGCCTGCGCTCCGTCGTGGCAGAAGACCGGATCGTATTCGTCGTTGCGCAGGACGATGCCGATCATCTCGGCCAGTGCCTCGTCGTCGTCCACGACGAGAATGGTGCCCTTCATCGCTTGGATCACACGCTCCTTGGTTCGTTGAGTCGGTCTCGCGCCACTGCCGGCGCGGCCGCCGTCATCCCATCCTAGGAGATGGAACCGCTACGCGATGGCTTCGAGGTCGTCGTGCCGAACCAGTTCGAGGGCGTCCGCACAGTCTCGGGCGGTGGCGGCGTGCCCACGAAGACGCAGCGGTGTCACCGGGTCATCGGCGCCGGTGGCGACCACGACGTGGGTCAGCGCGGCCGCGTCGAGCCCCAGCCTCCGCCAGGGAACGGCGACGGACCGAGCCAGGTTCGCGACCCGCCCGGGGGCCGGGTCCGGCGTGGGGATCTCCACCACCACGTCGTGCCCGGACTCGACCCAGGTGGCGACCGGTACGTATCCCTCGGGGGCGTCGGGACGCCGGATCCTGACGGCGACGCGAGGCACTGCCTGACGCTCGGGTTCTCCGTCCGGGCCTGCCACGGCCGTAGTCAGCGCCGGGAGGTCCCGGAGAGCTGTCAGGCCCGCAGCCTGCACCGGCAGGATGGTTCGGGCCCGCCGGGCCAGCTCCGTCCAGGCTTCGCCGACATGAGCCTTGTCCCAGGCGGGAAGCTGGCGGTAGCCGGAGGAGGACCGGACCGTCCCGGAGGTGACGGCCGCAAGATCCGGCTCTACGACGTCGAGCACTGCCTGTGTGCCAGGAAGCGAGGCCTCGGTGGCGCCGGCGAGGGCCGCCATGGATTCGATCCATGCTTGCGCCACGTCGCGGACGGCTCCCGCGTCCGAGAGGACGGGTTCTCCGCTCGGTAGAGCCAGCCTGGCCACCAGGGTGGCCGGCCCCACCACGCTCATCGAGGTGGGACCCAACGGCCGACCCTCCGCGAGGTCGGCAGCGATTCCCAGAAGGGTGCGTTGGTGCGACCGCGTGCGGCGGGCGGCCGCGTCGTAGCCTGCCCGTGAACCCGTCAGTCTCCAGCCGTGCGCGGTGAGGGAAACCGGGAGGTCGGCGAGGTGCACCACGGTGCGCGGCAGCGCGATGGTTCCGGGGAGGCCTACCGCACCCGGAAGCGGGACCAGGTGCGGGTCCCCGAGTTCTCCGCGCAGGATCCTGGACGGCTCCACGAGGTCGTCCCCCAAGACCTCCGCACGGATGGTGGCCCTGACCGGGATCTCGATGCCGGCGTCGCTCACTTGTCCGGGGACTCTTCGGTCTCCGTGGCGCGGGCGGCCTGGTGTGACTCCGAGATGGCCTCGTGGTGACGGATGACCTCGTCGATGATGAAGTTCAGGAATTTCTCCGCAAAGGCCGGATCCAGATGCGCGTCCTCGGCGAGGGAACGCAGTCGCTGGATCTGTGCGACCTCCCTGTCGGGATCGGAGGCAGGCAGTCGGTAGGTGGCCTTGAGCCAGCCCACCCGCTGGGTGCACTTGAAGCGTTCGGCCAGGAGGTAGACCAGCATGGCGTCGAAATTGTCGATGCTCCCGCGGATGCTCAACAACTCCTCCATGACCTTGGGGTCCACATCATCGCTGAGTGAGGAGGCGGACGGGTCGAAGGGGGATGCTGCGCTGCTCATGTACCCATCCTAGAAGCCGACGCACGGTGCCTCTGCACTGTTACTCGCCGTACCGCCTGCGGCGGCTGGTCACCTGTTCCCTTGGCTTGCCTTGGCCGGGCGCGATGATCAGTTGGTCAGGCGTATTCGAGGACGGACGGATCCCATGCAGAGGAGTGCGCCTCGGAGACGGTGGCCTGGCCTAGCACGCGTGCGTGATCGTAGATCACCATGGACTGTCCGGGCGCCACGCCCTTCACGGTCTCGCCGAGTTCGACCTCCACAGCGGTGATGCCGTGCGGTGCGGGAACATTGGTGGCCGGGTCGACGGCGAGCGCGGGGTCCACGATCCAGCGGGCGCGGCCGGGGACCGGTTCCGCATGGGCGCGCACCTGGACCTCCACGTCCAACCACTGACCGCTGACCGCGTTGTCCGGGACGGGACCGGCGAAGGAGGGACGCAGGCCGGAGAGCCGGTCGACGTCCAGCAGATCCTTGGGACCCACGACCACGCGGTTGTCCTTGGGCCGGATCTGCAGCACGAAGCGCGGCTTGCCGTCCGGTGCGGGATGGCCGAGCTTCAGGCCGCGGCGCTGGCCCACCGTGTAGGCGTTGGCGCCCTCGTGTTCCCCGACCGTGACCCCGTCCTGGTCCACGATCTCACCGGGGGTCATGTCGATGCGTTCCGCAAGGAAGCCCTTGGTGTCGCCGTCCGGGATGAAGCAGATGTCGTGGCTGTCCGGCTTCGAGGCCACACCGAGTCCGCGTTCTTCGGCCTCGGCCCGCACCTCGGCCTTGGTCGGGGTGTCCGCCAGGGGGAACCAGCAGTGGTCCAGTTGGTCCTCCCGCAGGACACCGAGCACGTAGGACTGGTCCTTGGCGTGGTCGGCGGCGCGCAGCAGGGTGGGGCGGTTGTCCTCGTCGCGGACCACCTTGGCGTAGTGGCCGGTGACGACCTGGTCGAATCCGAGCGCGATGGCCTTGTCGAGTAGGGCCTCGAACTTGATCTTCTCGTTGCAGCGCAGGCATGGGTTCGGGGTGCGGCCCGCTGCGTACTCCGCCACGAAGTCGTCCACCACGTCTGCCTTGAAGCGATCGGAGAAGTCCCAGACGTAGAAGGGGATGCCGAGGGTGTCGCAGGCGCGGAAGGCGTCGTTGGAATCCTCGATGGTGCAGCATCCGCGCGAGCCGGTGCGCAGCGTTCCGGGCATGCGGGAGAGCGCAAGGTGGACGCCGACCACGTCGTGCCCCGCCTCGACCGCGCGGGCTGCGGCCACCGCAGAGTCCACGCCGCCGCTCATCGCTGCCAATACCCTCATGCTGCTTACCTGTCCTCGTGATCTTGGTTCTTCAGTGCGCTGCGTCGTCCGGATGCCGCGTCTTCCGTGCGCCGCATCCTCAGCGTGATGCGTCCCGCTGTCCGCACAGTGCCTGACCGGTCAAGTGTAGTGATGTGGAACTCGAGTGAACACACCTCTGTGGTGCAACGCGGACGGGGCCGAATCTGTTCCCATGGCGGCCGAGTCATCCGCCGCAGAGTCCGCAACCGCGAGCACCCGAGAGGCGGCGAGCGCCGGCGAGCGCAGCCAGGCGGCCGCGAGAGCATCGGCCTCAGCGTGCGTTCGTCCTGGCCGCCGCGTTGAGTCCTGCTGCTCGCGCCGCGGAGAGCACACCTGGCAGCGCCGTGAGTACGACATCGACGTCACCTTCGGTACTTCCGGCCCCGAGGCTGAAACGCTGCACGCTGCGGGCGTCATCATCGCTGCGGCCCATGGCCACCAGGACGTGGCTGGGGCCCGCGACTCCGGCGGTACAGGCCGATCCGGTGGAGGTGGCGATTCCTGCCATGTCCAACATGAACAGCACGGAATCCCCCTCGCAGCCTGGAAAGGTGAAGTGAACGGTTCCCGGCAGGCGACGCTGTTGCGTACCCGGCAGGTCGGGATCCGGTCCGTTCAGCACGGCGTCGGGAGCCAGGGAACGTACGCCTGAGATGAGCCGCGCACTCAAGGCCCGCAGTCGAGCGGCCTCGTCATCCGTGTGCTGCAACGCATGCTCCGCAGCGGCGGCGAAGGCGACGGTCCCGAGCACGTCCAGGGTCCCCGAGCGCAATCCACGTTGGTGACCGCCGCCGTGGATGAGCGGTGTTGGGGCCTGGTCCCGCCCGAGCACCAGCGCCCCGATGCCTACGGGTCCCCCGAGTTTGTGGGCGGTCACGGCCGCCGATGCGATACCCGGAGCGCGCAGCTGGACGGGCACGTGGCCGAGTGCCTGGACCGCGTCGGTGTGGAAGGTGGCCCCCACCTCTGCCGCGGCCTCGGCCGCCTGCTCAACGGGTTGAATGGTGCCGACCTCGTTGTTGGCCCACATGAGTGTGGCCACGGCGACGCGATCCGCGTTGGCCCGCAAGGTTCGCGTCCATGCGTCCAGGTCCACGACGCCGTCCCGGGAGGAGTCTGTGAGGAGGGGAACCTGCACCATGCGTGCGCCCTCGTGGGCAACGAGCCACTCCACGGTGTCCAGCACCGCGTGGTGCTCGGCCCCGGTGACCACGATGGTGTCCCGTGCCGGGTGCTTGCTGCGGGCGGCCCACCACGCGCCCTTGAGACCCAGATTGTCCGCCTCGGTCCCGCCGGAGGTCATGATGAGTTCGGTCGGGTGCACACCCAGTGCAGCGGCGAGCCGTTCCCGGCCCTCCTCCACAATCCGGTGGGCCCGGCGACCTGCTGTGTGCAGGGAGCTGGGATTGCCCACCAGTCCCAGGTGCGCTTCCAGCGCCTCCCGTGCGGGTGTACTCAGGGGGGTGGTTGCGGCGTGGTCGAGATAGACGGGATCGGCAGGCACGTGGCCAAGCCTATCCCTGCGCCATGTTGCCCTCATTCCCGGATCGGCCCCCACTCCCGGATCTGGGTCACCGAATCGGCTCCATGGATGCGAGGACGAGGGCGGATGCCAGCACCAGGACGAATCCGAGCACGGGGGCGAATCCAGAGCGCCTCGTCGACAGCGATAAGGTGATTCTCGGATCAACGGGGGTATCGGGAGGAGCGTGAAAGCCATGAGGACGTACGCGCCCATCCTGGTCCCCGTCCTGATCCCCTCGTGGCTGTTGGCCGTGGCGCTCGGTGCCATCATGCCGGTGTTGGCTCTGGCCGCGCTGAGCATCGGCGCGCAGACGTCCTACGCCGCGGTCCTGGTGGGGATCATGGGTGCCGTGTCCCTGATCGGTACCATCCCGGCCGGCATCTTCATCGATCGCGTGGGCGACACCGTGGCCATGGTCACCGCAGGCATCACGGCGGTGCTGGTGCTCGGAACCATGGCCCTGACGCTGGCCTCGGATTCCGAAGCGTCCCTCGTGGTCTACACGGTGTGCCTCATGATCATGGCGCCGGTGACCGACATCTGGTCATTGGCCAGGCAGGCCCTCGTCGCGGAG
>NZ_JALAGT010000080.1 GCF_022712295.1 Galactobacter sp. | reverse complement strand
CGGCCTGGCCGACGCCGGCCGCGTGCGCGAGCGGGTCTTGGATACGCTGGGTCTCTGACCTTGTTTTGTGCGGCTTTCGGGGGCCGCGTTCAATGCCCGCCGGCGTGGGGCCCGGTTGCGTCCGCAACCGGACCACACGCCGTCGGGCATTGAACGCGGCCCCCGAAGGCCGCTCAAATCAAGGTCAGAGACCCAGCTTCTCCATGACCAGCTCGCGCACGCGGCCGGCGTCGGCCTGGCCGCGGGTGGCCTTCATGACGGGGCCGATGAGGGCGCCGATGGCGGCAACCTTGCCGCCCTTGATCTTCTCGACCACGTCCGGTGCACCGGCCATGGCCTCCTCGATGGCTGCCAGCAGCGGGCCGTCGTCGGACACGACGGCCAGGCCCTTGGCCTCGACGATCTCGCTGGGGCGGCCCTCGCCTGCGGCGACGAAGGAGAGCACCTGCTTGCCGATCTTGTCGTTGATCTTCTTGGCGGAGATCAGGGCGTTGACCTCCACGACGTCGGCCGGGGTGATGCCGAGATCGTAGGGCTCCGCGCCGGAGTCCTTGGCCAGGCGGGAGATCTCGCCCATCCACCACTTGCGGGCCACGGCCGCGGAGGTGCCTGCGGCGATGGTCTGCTCGATGGCCTCGTCCAGGCCGGCGTTGACGACGTCGCGGAATTCCTCGTCGGAGAAGCCCCACTCCGCCTTCAGGCGGGCGCGGCGGGCCACCGGCAGCTCCGGAAGTGTGGCACGCAGTTCCTCGACGCGCTCGCGCGAGGTCACCACGGGAACCAGGTCGGGCTCCGGGAAGTAGCGGTAGTCATCGGCATCCGACTTGGGGCGGCCGGAGGACGTGGACCGCGTGTCCTCGTGCCAGTGGCGAGTCTCCTGGACCACCTTCTCCCCGGCGTCCAGGACGGCGGCGTGACGCTGCATCTCGAAGCGGACGGCGCGCTCAACGGAACGCATGGAGTTCACGTTCTTGGTCTCAGAACGCGTGCCGAGCGTCGTGGAGCCGATGGGCATCATGGACACGTTGGCGTCGCAGCGGACGTTGCCGCGTTCCATGCGGGCATCGGAGACGTTCAGCGCACGCACGATGTCGCGGATGGCGCCAACGTACTTGCGACCCAGCTCGGGGGCGTCGGCACCTGCACCCAGGATGGGCTTGGTGACGATCTCCACCAGCGGCACACCGGCGCGGTTGTAGTCCACGAGGGAAGCGGAGGCACCCTGGATGCGGCCGGTTGCGCCACCGAGGTGGGTCAGCTTGCCTGCGTCCTCCTCCATGTGTGCACGCTCGATCTCCACGCGGAAGACCTTCCCGGAGTCCAACTCGATATCCACCCAGCCGTCGAACGCGATGGGCTCGTCGTACTGGGAGGTCTGGAAGTTCTTCGGGTTGTCCGGGTAGAAGTAGTTCTTCCGGGCAAAGCGGCAGGACTCGGCGATGGAGCAGTTCAGCGCCAGGCCCAGCCGGATGGAGGACTCGATCGCCTTGCCGTTGACCACCGGGAGGACGCCGGGCAGGCCCAGGTCCACGGGGGTGACGTTGGTGTTGGGGGTGTCACCGAAGGCGTTGGGAGCATCGGAGAACATCTTGGTCTTGGTGTTCAGCTCCACGTGCACCTCGAAACCGAGCGCGGGCTCGTAACGAGTCAGCGCGTCATCGAAGTCGACGATTGCGTCGGTCATCAGTGCTGTCCTTCCTGTGCCGCTGCGGCGTTGGTGCGGGCGGCGACGGCCTCACCCAGGTCCGGCGCCTGGTTCAGCAGGGGCCCTCCCCAGGTCTTCTCGAGTTGGTTCTCCAGTGCGGCCGCGGCGCGGTACAGGCGCGCGTCCTCGTGGGCGGGGGCCAGGAACTGGATACCCACCGGCAGGTCCTCCGACAGGCCGCCCGGGACCGTGATGCCGGGGACGCCGGCCAGGTTCGCGGGGATGGTGGCGATGTCGTTCAGGTACATGGCCAGCGGATCGTCCAGCTTGGCGCCGAGGTCGAAGGCCACCACGGGAGAGGTGGGAGACATCAGCACGTCTGCCTGCTCGAAGGCCGCGGCGAAGTCCTGCTGGATCAGCGTGCGGACCTTCTGGGCCGAGCCGTAGTAGGCGTCGTAGTAGCCGGCGGACAGGGCGTAGGTACCCAGGATGATGCGGCGCTTGACCTCGTCACCGAAACCGGCAGCGCGGGTGGAACCCATGACGCGTTCGATGGTCACGTGGCCGTCCTCGGGGAGGACGCGCCTGCCGTAGCGAACGCCGTCGAACTTGGCCAGGTTGGAGGAGACCTCACTCGGCATGATCAGGTAGTAGGCGCCGAGCGCGTACTTGAAGTGCGGGCAGGAGACGGACACGATCGTGGCGCCGCGCTCCTCCAGTGCCTGGATGGCCTCATGGAAGCGGCTCAGCACGCCGCCCTGGTAACCCTCGCCCTCGAGTTCGTCGATGACGCCGATGCGCACGCCGGAGAGATCGCCTTCGGCGCCCTGACGAGCGGCGTCCACGAGCGCGGGCACCGGCTCGTTCAGGGAGGTGGAGTCCTTGGGGTCGTGACCGCCGATGAGCTCGTGCAACAGCGCGGAGTCCAGCACGGTGCGGGTCACGGGGCCGATCTGGTCGAGCGAGGACGCCATGGCGATGGCGCCGTAACGGGACACGCCGCCGTAGGTGGGCTTCACGCCCACGGTGCCGGTGACCGAGCCCGGCTGGCGGATGGAGCCACCGGTGTCGGTGCCCAGGGCCAGGGGTGCCTCGTATGCGGCCAGCGCTGCGGCCGAACCGCCGCCGGAGCCACCGGGGATCTTGGTCAGGTCCCAGGGGTTACGGGTGTCACCGTAGGCGGAATGCTCGGTGGAGGAGCCCTGAGCGAACTCGTCCAGGTTCGTCTTGCCGAGGATGGGCAGCTTGGCGGCACGGATCTTCTCGATCACGGTGGCGTCGTAGGGGCTCATCCAGCCCTCGAGCATCGCGGAGCCGGCCGTGGTGGGCTGACCCTTGGTGACGATCAGGTCCTTGATGGCGATGGGGACGCCGGCCAGCGGGTGCAGGGCCTCGGCCTCTGCGCCTCCGGCGGCGCGGATGGCGTCCACCTCGGCGGCGACGGCGAGCGCCTCCTCCGTGTTGACGTGAAGGAAGGCATGGACACCGTTCTCGGCGTCATCGACCTCGGCGATGCGGTCCAGGTGGGCCTGCACGGCCTCGACGGACGTGATCTCTCCGGCGCGCAGCTTCTCGGCGAGCGCGTCAGCGGACAGGGTGATGATCTGGTTCATGTGTTGCTCTCCCTTATTCCGCGTCCAGGATGGCGGGCACCTTGAAGCGGCCATCCTCCTGGTCCGGTGCGTTCAGGAGGGCTTCCTCCTGGGTCAGGGTCTCCCCGACCACGTCTTCGCGGAACACGTTGGTCAGCGGGATCGGGTGGGACGTGGCGGGCACGTCCTCCCCCGCGACCTCGGAGACGGATGCAATGGCGGCGACGATGGAATCGAGCTCCCCGGCCATACGCTGAAGCTCCTCATCGCTCATCGCGATGTGGGCCAGCTCGGCCAGGTGCGCCACGTCGTCACGACTGATGGCAGACATATCACTCCCATGGACAGGAATTGTGCGGTTACCCCCAGTCTAGTGCGCGTGCCACCTTGTGCCCGACGACGTGTGGCCTGATTGGTCACGTTCGCCGCCTCCGGCGCCTGCCGCACTCGGCACCTCCTCAGATCTTCCCCGCTTCTCCCTTGCACCAGCACTACCCCACCCGGACCAGGCTTTCGTGAGACCTGCTCCGATTCGGGATCCTTCCCATGAAAGCCCGGCCCCAAGCACAGGGCCACCCGAAACCCTTGATGCCTCACAGCACCAACGTCATACTCTTGGTATGACAGTCACAACGATCAAGGTTCCTTCCGAGATCCGCGACGTCCTCAAGCGGCAGGCTGCACAGGAACACCGGACGTTGGCCGAACATCTGGAACACCTCGCAGCAGCGGAGGATAAGAGAGTCCGTTTCCAACGTTTGAGAGCCGCAATGACGGCCACGCCGCCGGACGAGGAATACCTCCGCGAAGCACATGAGTGGCAGTCGGACGCATGGAACTGAACGCGGGTGAGGTCTGGTGGGCCAAGCCAGACCCCGCCATCGGCCGAGAACAGTCAGGGCGTCGCCCGGTGGTCATCGTGGCGGGCGAGGAATACCTCTCCACGGTGACCACCTCGGCGCTCGTTGTGCCGGTGACGACCACCGACCGCGGATGGCCCAATCACATTCGGCTTGACACTGCGCTCCAACGGCCCAGTTGGGCCATGACCGAGCAAGTCAAGACGATCCCTCGGTCTCGT
>NZ_JALAGT010000009.1 GCF_022712295.1 Galactobacter sp. | reverse complement strand
CGCGGGGAAGTCGACGTTGGCCCGGATGATCGTGGGGCTCGAGTCCCCCGACACCGGTCACATCCGCGTGGGCGGGCGGGACTTCACGAAGCCGGCGCGGGGCAAGAAGGCCCGGTTGGAACGCGCCAAGGCCGTGCAGATGGTCTTCCAGGACCCCTACCTGTCGCTGGATCCGCGCATCCCTGTGGTGCGTGCGGTGCGGGATGCGCTTGAGCTGCACGGCAGCGGTGGCGAGGCGGAGGCAGTGGCGCTGCTGGATCGGGTGGGGCTCACCCGTGAGCAGATGCAGGCGTTGCCGCGCACGCTCTCCGGCGGGCAGCGTCAACGCGTGGCGCTGGCTCGGGCGGTGGCGGTGTCGCCGGAGTTGCTGGTGATGGACGAGGCAACGTCCGCGTTGGATATCTCGGTGCAGGCGCAGGTGCTGGAACTCGTGGGGCAGCTGCGCATCGAGCGTGGGCTGACCGTGTTGTTCATCAGTCACGATCTGGGTGTGGTGCGGCAGGTCTGCGACGAGACTCTGGTGCTTCGTGCCGGTCGGATCGTGGAGGCCGGGCCCACCGAGGCGCTGCTGACCAATCCGCAGGACGACTACACGCGGCTCCTGCTGGACTCGGTTCCCCGCCCGGCCTCTGCTGCCTGACCGGCCGTGCCCTCCCCGGTGTGCGCTGGGGACCGGGTATCCGTGAGATCCGCTCCGCCTCGGAGCGCTTCCGACGGAAACCTGGTCCCGGCCGCCACTCTGACCCCGGACGCGTAGAGTCTGGCGGAACGAGAGCGAAACGAGGCTGCTCATGATCCGACGAGTTCTCTCCGGTGCGGCGGTGGTGATGTTTGCCCTGGCAGGTTGTGCCTCGCCGGAGCGGTCGGTGCCTCCTGCCAGTGGTATTGCGGATACCTCGGGGCCGACGGCGAACACGGACGGTACGGACTCGCCGTCGGCGGGCCAAGGCGCATCGAACAGGATCAACTACACGATCATCGACGCTCGCGACGATCTGGAGAATGAGCGCAGTGCCTCGTGGGATCGCATCGAAGCGGAATCCGGTAACAAGCTGCGCATCGACTTCCAGCTGGGGAGCCCCAAGTGTTCCGGGGCGCGGGCGGAGGTACGTGAGGCCCCGGACGCCGTGGAGGTCACCCTGTGGACCGGCACGCTTCCGGAAGCACCCAGGAACTGCACCATGGAGGCAATGTTCGCCTCGTTGGTGGTGCAGCTGGACGCCCCGCTGGGGGACCGGGAGGTGCTCCGCCTGACTGAGCCAGACCGCGCTAGTGTGAACAATTGACAGGGTAGAAGATTCCGCATGCCACGAAAGTTGTTCGGTCCATGAGCACACGTTCCAAATTGTTGTCAGCAGGTACCGCAGGGGTCTTGACGTTGAGCCTGCTCGCGTTGAGTGCGTGTTCTCCCCAACCGGGCCTGAGCGGCAGCCCCACGCCTACGGATTCGGCGACACCGAGTTCATCCGGGGCAGCGCAGTCCGCTGAGCCGGCCGAGGCAACTCCCTTCGCCGAACCCTCGCACGTGGCAACCGGGCTGACCTGGGACGACGACAGCCCGGTGGAGGCCGGTGGGTTCTCGACCGGTGACGCGGCCCCGTTCGCGGAAGGCGATGCTCCTGAGAAGGTGGCGGAACTTTCTGCGAAGAAGGGAGAGTTCCTCCGGATCGCGGCGGCCACGAATGATGCTTGGATCGGGGTGACAGGTCCCACCGGAGAAGGTGTTGTCGGCGTAGGGGATGGGGGTGCCCCGGAGGAGGGGGACCGACTGGTCAGTATCGACCCGGGCACGGGTGAGGTCAGCGAGTTGTACACGGCCGCGAACATCGAGCCGCAGGACGGGCCCCGCAACGTGGTCGGAGTGGATGCGGATGACTCAGGTGTGGTGTGGACCGAGAACGGTTGGGGGAACACTGCGAGCTCTCCCCTCCGGTGGAAGCTCTTCCAGAGCTCCTCGACTGATCCGGACGATGTGCAGGTGAATCTTCTTGGGACGGTGGAGGACCACGCGAAGGCCAAGAAGGCTTGGCTGCCTCCGCGCGAGGTCGACACGGTGCCGGTGCTGGTCGGTGACGAGGTCTGGTGGAACACTCTCGATGTCGCAGAGGAGGGCGCTGTGCCCGTCACGACATTGCTGGCCCAGAAAGCAGATGGTGGTGGCAAGACCAGCAAGGTGACCACAGGGATCACGGATCCTGTTGCCTTTCGCGACGGGGTCGCGGCCGGAGCCACCACCTGGGAGCTGCAGGACGACATCTACCAGCCCCTCACCAAGTCCGTGGTCCAAGTGGGTGAGGACGGTTCCAAGCAGCTCCTGCTGAAGGCCTCCAAGGGGGAGGTGTCTCTTCTCGCGGCGGCAGGAGACTGGTTGCTCGTGGAACATCAGGGTGAGCTCATCGCAGCAAACCCCAAGGAACACACCGCCTGGAAGGTGAGCGCAGCCGAGGACGAAGGGACGCCGGGATCCGGTGCCGCGGTCTGTGGCAGTGTTGCCACTTTCAGCTTCGAGGGCGATGAACCGTTGGTGGACTCTCCTCAGTACTTCCTGAACCTGGAGTCCGGTGAATTCAACACCATGGAGGCGGAAACCGGTTCCACGATGACAGGATCCGAGGCCCATTGCACCCCGAACGGAACAAGCCTGGCCATCTCTCAAGCGGGTCCCGGACGGACCTTCCGCGAGGTGTTGTACCGCACCACGTTCTGAGACCGGGCGTAGCGTGTGCTCATGACCGAGTACCGGATCAAACGTGCGTATTCAACTGCGGAGAACGCGGACGGTCTCCGCATCCTTGTGGACCGACTGTGGCCGCGCGGCGTGCGCAAGGATGCCCTCGACGCTCAATGGTTCAAGGACGTGGCCCCCTCCCCGCCTTTGCGCAAGGAATGGGGCCACGACCCGGAACGCTTCGACTGGTTCAATGCCGCCTACACGGCGGAGCTTGATGACATGCCAGAGGATGTGTGGGAGCGTTGGCGCGAGCTGATCGGTGATGCCCCGGTGGTCACCTTGGTCTACGGGGCCAAGGACGAACACATCAATCATGCCGCGATCCTGCGTGATTGGCTCTCCGCCCGCTGATTCCTGGAAGAGTTACTGCACGGACCAGCCGCCGTCGGAGGCCAGCACCTGGCCGTTGATGTTCACCGAATCCTCGGAGAGCAGGAAGGTGATGGACGCTGCCAGCTGCTCGGCCGTAGCCAAAGTGGGAATCGCGGACTGGAACGGCGCCAACCGCGCGGAACCAGCCTCGGAGACATTGGGCGGGAACGGGATACCCGTGGCCACACCGCCCGGGGCCACGGCGTTGACGCGCAGGCCCTGCGGGCCGTACATAAACGCCGCGGAGCGGGTCATGCCGATGACGCCGTGCTTGGACGTGGTGTAGGCGTTGCCGGACGCGTTACCGCGCAGCCCCGCCTCTGAGGTGACGTTCACGATCCGCCCGGAACCCGCGGCAATCATCGCCGGGATCACCGCGCGGGAGAGCTTGAAGGCGCCCGTCAGGTTGATGCCGATGACGCGATCCCACATGGCGTCCGAGGTCTCGTGCAGCGGGGAGAAGTCGTCATTCACGCCCGCCACGTTGGCCAGCCCGTCGATGCGTTCGCCGGCCGCGGCGACGATGGCGTCCACGGACTCCTGCTTGGTGATGTCCCCGACCACCGGGATGATCTCCGCGTTGGGCAGCGACGCCGCGAAGGTTTGCAGTTTCTCCGCAGAGACATCCACCGCGACGACGCGGCCGCCCTCGCGGGCGATCCGCGACGCTGTTGCGAGTCCGATCCCCGACGCCGCGCCCGTCACCACTACGGTCTGCCCGCCGAAGCGCCCGGACGTGACGGTTTCCTGCCACGCCCCGCTGGCCTCGGACTCCTCCGGGATGACGCCACCGTTGGCCTGCTTGACGAGATCATCCACCACGGATTGCGGCATCTTGCCCTGGGACAGGGTCACGAGTTGCTGCAGGGGCAGAGTGCGCAGTGGGGTGAGCGTTTCCTCCGTGGCGCCGGATGCTTCCAGGAGTCCCTTGACGATGGGGCCGCCCACTGGGTCGTCGAGCCAGGTGCCGATGGTGCTGGAAGCGGTAAGGGCGGTCATTGGTGGCCTCACTTCAGATAGACGTCGTCAACAGGTCCTCAGGTTTTTGAAACACCTGTAACTCAGAGTGTTGTCCGGCGGCGGCCCTACGTCAATGGTGAAGCGACCGCTCAGCCTCAGAGCAGTTCCGAGACCTCCAGCTTCTTCTTCAGCTCCGGATCGCTGGGTTCCACGAGGTGGGAGCCGTCGGGGAACGTGATGACCGGGATGTTCTTGCGTCCGGAGATACCCTCCGCGACGACGGCCTGCTCCGGCTCGTCGACCAGGTTCACGTAGTCGTAGTCGACACTGAGTTCATCCAGCAGTCGTTTGGACCGGCGGCAGTCACCGCACCAGTCCGCGCCGTACATGATGACCTGATTCATGTCGTTGGTGCTCATGCACCCGAGCGTAGTACGCGCACATCAGTGCTGACGCGACGTCCTGAAGATGATCAGTCCCGCAATCACCAGGAGCAGCGCCCCTGCCGCGGTGATCAGTGTGCCGGCCGGCACGCCGGTATGGGCCAAGGCCCCGGCTTGGGTAGGGCCCGACGGCGTGTCCTCGCCTCCCGCCGCCACGGCGGTTTCCGCCGCGGCTTGGTCAGTGGAGGCCCCGCCCGTGTCGGCACCCGCCGAAGTATCGCCGGACGTCTGCGACGCACCGGTCGTCGGTTCGTCGTCCTGGTCCTCGCTCGGCGAATCGGACGCCGACGGTTCCGTGCTCCCCGGGGTTTCGCTCGGATCGTCGGACTCGGTCGGACTGGTGGCCGGGCATTGCGTGTCCAGCGTGCCGGAGCGGAGGGAGTGCCCGTCTGTGTTGTTGTCGTCCACGTAGTAGGTGTTCACGGCCCCGTCCTCGCAGGCGGCCAGTGACGCTATCGCGAAACCCTCGTTGCCGTAGTTCTCGGTGTCGGCGGGCCGGTTGTAGACGGCGTTCTTGGTGAACTCCCCGTCGATGAGGTCGAAGGTCGCGATCCGTCCGTCACAGGCGTCGTCGCACACGGCCCAGAGTCGGTTGCGGTCCGCGTCGAACTGTACGTCGGCAATCGAGTCGAACCCGGGGTCAAGGCTGGAGACCCGCTTGGCGCTGCCGTCCGCCTGCAGCGCGTACAGGTAGACGTCCCCGGTGCCCTCGACGGCGACAGCGAAGAGCCCGTCGCCGTGCCCCGGGTAGTTGGCAGGATCGTACGGTTCGGCCTTGGCCTCGTCCACGAACCCCCGCTCGGTCAGCCACGAGTCCGGGATCCAGGTGATGCCTTCGAGCCCGGAATTCGCGCCGAGTCCCGGGAAATCGGAGGCGAGGTTCCACTCTTGGGCGGCCTTGAGGTCGTCCCCGTCGGCTGAGTCGTCCGGCGCGTCGTAGCGCAGGACTGAGGGGCGGGAGACGTCGTCCTTGTCGTTGTCGCGCTCGGAAGATACGTAGATCCCGTTCGTGGAATCCGTGGTCACGGTGATTCCCTCGGCGTCCACGGTTCCGGATCCGCTCGGATAGCGCAGCCGCCATCCGGAATCCTGGTCCCATGAGTCCCCATGGTCCGGGGTAGTCAAGCGATAGAGCTCGCCGTCTCCGTTCTGGACCACCCAGAGGCGGCCGTGGCCGCCGTCGGACGCCTTGGTGTCGGGGGCCGACGGCTCCACGTCGATACCGCTCCAGTCGCCGCGGTCCTCGTCCCCGTCGTCGAGCACTTTCAGGTCCTGGCCGCCAGGCCAGGGCGACCCGGCCGGTGCAGACGGGCCTGGGTCCTCACAGACGTTCGCCTCGCCAGGAGAGGACTCGTAGGTGTCCATGAAGTCGCCGGTGACGTCGGGGCAACGGCCCCAGGTTTTCTTCGCATGCGACGTCCAGGAGTACTCGACCAGCGGTTCGTCGGTCAGGGATGCATTGGGTTCGAAGATCTTGACGGCGTCCTCGGAACCCAGGCCGAAGTCGAAGCCCGGCGCGGCGTTCTCCTGCTGCGTCACGACGAGCAGTCCGCCGGCCGGGATCACCGTGTCGCTGGGCAGGGTGTAGCTGTGCTCCGCGGATTCGGAATCGGTGAATACGTATCCGGAGAGGTCCAGTGCCGCGTCGCCAGGGTTGGCGAGTTCCACCCAGTCCACGTCGTCCCCGTTGGTCTCCACCTCGTTGACGACCGGAGCGGGCGTCCGCTCCGATTCGGCGGTCGAGGCGGTGGGGGACTCGGTGACCGCCTGGACGGCGGGGCCGGAGATGAGGACGGCCGATGCGACGAGCGCGGCGAGGGTGGTGGTCAGTGAGCGGTGAACGATGTTGCGCACGTGATCCAGCGTGGACCCCCGGAGTGGCCGTGGGGGTGGGAAAGCGTGAACCGCGGGTGAATTGATGCCTCGTGATACGGGCGGGTGGCAGGATCAGATCATGGACGGCAATGACGCGACCCCCATCCCGGAGTACCCGGAACTCGATTTCGAGGTCATAGACGGATGGTTGGCGGAAGCAGCGGAGGAGGCCCACGATGGGTGACCCCGTCTGCTGGCTCAACAAGGTGTGCCCGGAATGCGGTGCGTTCAACGAAGACCCGACCGAGCCCTGTTGGCGTTGCGGTCACGAGGAAGCAGACCCCGCTACGCGGACGCCGACTGCGCCTGCCGAGCGTCCCGACGGTGAGCCACCCGCCTGACGAACTTCTCGGCCTCCACGATGGCAAGCACCGATGCGCCCACCAGGGCACACATCAGCCATTCCCACGAGCTCAAGGGTGACAGCCCGATCAGGTCAGCAGCCGGTGGGATGACGGTCAGGGCCCACTGGATCACCAACGCGGTCACGGCGGAGATCAGCAGGAACGGGTTGCCGAACGGGTTGAGCGTGAACAGGGACTTGCGTTCCGCGCGGGCGCTGAAGACCTGGAAGAAGTTGAACATCACCATGGTGATCAGCGCCAGGGTGCGGCAGTGATCCAACTCGAACCCGGCCTCGTGCGCCAGCCGGTAGACCACCAGGGTGCCAGCACCCATCCAGCAGCCGGTGATCACGGTGCGTAGCCACATGGCGCGGTTGAGGACGCCCTCACCCACGGCCCGCGGCTTCTGTTTCAGCTCGTCGCCCTCGCCCTTCTCGAAGGACAGCGCGATGTCCTGGATCCCGTTGGTCACCACGTTCATGATCAGCAACATGACCGGCAGGAAGATCAGAGGTAGATCGGAGAAGGTGTTGATCGCTACGGCGATCAGTGCAGCGATGCCGTTGGAGAGGAGGAAGAACGTGGCCTTACGGATGGACTCGAAGGTGACGCGGCCCTGATCCACGGCGTCCACGATGGTCACGAAATTGTCGTCCGTGAGGACCAGGTCGGCGCTCTCTCTGGCCACGTCGGTGCCCGACTTGCCCATGGCGACACCGATGGACGCGGCCTTCAGTGCGGGTGCGTCATTGACGCCGTCGCCGGTGATGGCCACGATATTGCGGTCGGCCTTGAGCACCTTCACGATCCGGAGCTTGTCCTGCGGGCTCATCCGCGCGGCCACCGACGTGGTGCGGAGGCGCTCCAGCAAGTCGAGGTCCCCGAGCGTGGCCATCTCGGCCCCGGTCAGGGCCGGTGCCTTGCCGTCCAATCCCAGCCGGGCACCGATGGCTGCCGCGGTGACGGGGTGGTCTCCGGTGATCATCATGACGTGGATGCCGGCCTCGCGGCACTGCTGAATGGCGTCGGCCACGCCCGGTCGCGGCGGATCCATCATGCCCTGGAGCCCGGTGAGGACCATGCCCGACGGCGTGGGCAGGGTCCCGCCGGAGGCGGAACCTCGGGTGCCTTCGGCGCCCGACCGATCCGCGCCGTCGGGCATTTCCAGGTGAGCAGTGGCGATCACGCGCAGGCCGTCCTCGGCCATGGAGTCGATGGTGGAGCGGACCAGATCCACGTCCACCGGAAGGAGGCCTTCCGGCCCGGCCATCGCCGTGCAGAACTGCAGGATCACCTCGGGTGCGCCCTTGACGTGCAGCACGGCACGATCCTCGTGTGAGTGCAAGGTCTGCGAATAGGCCAGATCCGGCTCGTAGGGCATATCGGCCAGGGGGCGGGCGGCGCGCTCGGACTCCTGGACCGCGCCGACCCGAAGCCCTGCCGTCGCCATGGCGACATCCACGGCGTCGCCCATCAACTTCGACTCGTCTTCGGGATGCTGAGTGGCGTCGTTGGTGAGCGCTCCGGTGCGCAGCGACGCACGCTGAGCGCGGGTGAGGTCCGAGGGAGCGTCGAGCTCCTCCAGGACGCGGCCGTCCGGAGTCCAGACGCGCTCCACGGTCATCCGGTTGACGGTCAGGGTGCCGGTCTTGTCTGAACCGATCACCGTGGTGGATCCGAGGGTTTCCACACTGGGGAGATTGCGGACCACGGCATTGTGCTTGGCCATCCGCGAGACACCAACGCCCATCGCCACCGACAACACGATCGGCAGGGCCTCCGGCATCGCGGAGACCACCAGGGCAACGGTGGTGCGGAAGGTGTTGGACAGGGACTCGCCCATCACCAGGCTGGCGGCGAAGATGACCACGGCGGAGGCCACGAGGGCCACGCCGATGTACTTCTCCAGTTGGTCCGTGGCCTCCTGCAACGGTGTCTTGGAGGAACCGGTCTGAACCAACGTGGCGATGGCGCCGAGCTCGGTGCGGTCGGCGGTCTCCACCACCACGCCGGTGGCCCGACCGGAGACCACCATGGTGCCGGAGAACGCCATGTTCTTCCGGTCTCCGGCGCCGGCCTCCTCGGCGACGGTGGCCGTGTTCTTCGAGGCGGGCAGCACCTCTCCGGTGAGCATGGATTCGTCAACCTGAAGGGAATTGACATCGGTCAGGCGAACGTCCGCCGGGACTCGATCGCCGGACTCCAGGTGCACGGTGTCCCCGGGGACCAGGTCAGCCGCATCGATGCGTTGGGTCAGCCCGTCACGCACCACGGTGGCCTCTGGGGAGGAGAGGTTCTGCAAGGCGCGGACATCGGCCTCCGACTTTCGGGCCTGCCAGAAGCCGATGGTTGCATTCAGGACCAACACCAGCAGGATCACGGCCATATCGAAGACCTCGTGCTGGATCGCCGTGATCACCGCGGCGATGGCGAGGAAGGCCACCATGGGGGAGCGGAACTGTTTGGTGAGCGTGATGAACCACGAATCACGCTTGGACTCGGCCAGGGCGTTGGGGCCCATCTCCGCCAGACGGGCGGCGGCCTTGCTTGCCGAGAGCCCGTCCTCCGGGGCCTCCCGGCGTTGCCGGACCTCATCAGGATCCAGGGCGTGCCACGGGGTGCGGTCCGTTTCGGTGGTCTGCATCCGTTGGGGCCTTCCGCAGGAAGTGAGCAGGTCACCTACGAGCCTATGCGGTGGACCGTTACGAATTCGAGTCGCACCGATGTGAGGGGCAAGACGGCGGCGGGCCGGTACCTCTGGCTGAGGTACCGGCCCGCCGCATCAGCTCGGAAGACAGCCCGAGTGGCTCAGTCCGGATGAGTCACTTGGCGATGGTCTTGGCCGAGGAGTTCTTCGAGGTCGAGGCGTAGCCGGTCTTCGTGGCGGTGGCCTTGACCAGGATCTTCTTGCCCTTGAGGGCGGAGGGGACGGTGTAGGTGGACTTGTTGCCACCGTTGGTGATCTTTGCCCAGTGCTTGCCGTCGGTGGCGGGCTTGAACCACTGGAAGGACACGGAAGCGCCTGCAGTCTTGGAGGAGACCTTGGCGGTGAGCTTCTTGCCTGCCTTGGCGGTACCGGAGATGGTCGGCTTGGCCAGGGACAGGGTTCCCGCGGCAACGGTCTTGGCGGAGGAGTTCTTCCAGGTCGAGGTGTAGCCGGCCTTGGTGGCGGTGGCCTTGACCAGGATCTTCTTGCCGTTGAGGGCGGCAGGGATCGTGTAGGTGGACTTGTTGCCACCGTTGGTGATCTTTGCCCAGTGCTTGCCGTCGGTGGCGGGCTTGAACCACTGGAAGG
>NZ_JALAGT010000008.1 GCF_022712295.1 Galactobacter sp. | reverse complement strand
CCCGCGGGCTATGGCTGCGGGTTCTTAAGTCTCTTATCTTCCATGCGGGTTGCGCCGTCCTGTAACGTTCCGGCGCAACCCCACCACACGACGTCGGGCATTGGCGTCAACGAACGAGCGTGAGAGACCCCAGGTGGCACCCGCACGGGGGAGAGGAAAGAGACGACGATGAGCGACGGCGTGAAGCTGCTCGGCAAGGTCGAGGCCATCAACTGGAACCGGATCCAGGACGAGAAGGACGTGGAGGTGTGGAACCGCCTAACGAACAACTTCTGGCTGCCTGAGAAGGTGCCGGTGTCCAACGACGTGCAGTCCTGGGCCACGCTGACGGAGGAGGAGAAACTCCTCACCATGCGCGTGTTCACCGGTCTCACGCTGCTGGACACCATCCAGGGCACCGTGGGCGCCGTGGCACTGATCCCGGATGCGATCACTCCCCACGAGGAGGCCGTGTACACCAACATCGCCTCCATGGAGTCGGTGCACGCGAAGTCCTACTCCTCGATCTTCTCCACGCTGGCCTCCACCAAGCAGATCGACGACGCCTTCCGCTGGTCGCTGGAGAACGAGCATCTGCAGCGCAAGGCCTCCATCGTCATGGACTACTACCACGGCTCCGATCCGTTGAAGAAGAAGGTGGCGTCCACGCTGCTGGAGTCCTTCCTCTTCTACTCGGGCTTCTACCTGCCCATGTACTGGTCCTCCCACGCCAAGCTGACCAACACCGCGGACATGATCCGGTTGATCATCCGTGACGAGGCCGTGCACGGCTACTACATCGGCTACAAGTTCCAGAAGGGCCTCGAGAAGGAGACCGCGGATCGTCAGGCCGAGTTGAAGGACTACACCTACGACCTGCTCTACGAGCTCTACGAGAATGAGGTGCAGTACACGCACTCGCTCTACGACGGAGTCGGACTGTCCGAGGACGTGAAGAAGTTCCTGCACTACAACGCCAACAAGGCGCTGATGAACCTGGGCTACGAGGCCATGTTCCCGTCCACCGTGACGAACGTGAACCCCGCCATCCTGTCCGCACTGTCCCCGAACGCCGACGAGAACCACGACTTCTTCTCTGGCTCCGGGTCCTCCTACGTGATCGGCAAGGCCGTGAACACTGAGGACGAGGACTGGGACTTCTGATGTAGGCACCTCTCACGAGAGATATCGAGGCCCGGACCCGCGCATTCGTAGAGATGTGCGGATCCGGGCCTTGTCGTATCGCTCCCCGCTTTGCCCAGTATTAGTCCCCACTTTCGATGGTGGGTGTGCTCCCCGGTTTCGCGCCCCAGCCGGGTTGTAACAGCGAATCTGCAAGTGACTGCATAGGTACCGGCATGAGAGAAGCGCATCAACTCCTGGACCTGACCCAACTGGGTGCACATCGGACGCGAGCCCCCACGTCGTCTGAATAGCCAAGCGAGAGCCGCGCTACGCACTGAGCGACATCAACGCTTGGCTCACCGAGGTCAACGCTAACATTACGGAGGCCAGCAGTGCCTAGGCCCGTGTTCTAGTTCGAAGTACACTTGGGGACATGACACCGAACACCGCAACCCTGATCCGAGACGCACTCGCGCTCGATGCTGATCAGCGCTCGGTCGTCGCCAACGTTCTCCTTGAAAGCCTTCACGACGAAGACGATACGAGCGAGGTCGATGAGGCCTGGCGTGCAGAAGCCATCCGCCGACTGGCGGAGGTGCGCAATGGCGCAGCCGAGCTGGTGGACGCTGACGAGCACTACGCACGTCTGCGCGCCTCACTCACCGCATGACCCTTCCGCAGCGGGAGCATCCCGAAGCCGTCGCCGAGTTCGACACAGCGGTGCGCTGGTACGAGGCGCAGGAGCCTGGGATCGGTCTGAGGCTCATCGACCGGGCAGAAAACGCTCGACAGGACATCACCGACTGGCCGAATGCTGCACCGCCCTTCACGACTGCTGACGATGGAACCGTGATCCGCAGCAAGGCTGTCCGCGGCTACCCCTACCGAATCGTCTACACCGTGGAACCAGACTCGATCCTGATCCTCGCCTACGCGCACGAAGGCCGCAAACCAGGCTACTGGCTCCACCGACGGGGCGACTGAGCAGCCCAGCCGCATCGCCGGAACCCGCACCGCTGTAAGCGCCACGGAGTCACCGCTGCACTGGAACTGCGCAAACGCGCACGTTCACAGGTGAGTGTGTTTGGGCGACCTCGGCTAGCTGCGTACCAGGAGAGGTCCAGAAGTGAAAGGCGCTCCGCGTTGCGGGAGCTGCATCGGAGCAGCCTCGAGTCGAAGGTCAAGGTGGGCCGCCGGGGAGACTTGCAGCGCAAGGCGGAATTGGAAGAGGAATGACGTTCGGCGCGTTTCTCGACACCAACGTTCTGTACGCGGCGGCGCTGAGATCGTCGTGACCTTCAACCTTAGGGACTTCCCGGATGCGTCCGTCACCGGGTTCGATCTCGAGGTCGTTCACCCCGACGATTTCTTGCTCGACCAACTTGACCTTCATCGTGCACCAACTCTGCGGGCGATCGTCGATCTTGCCGACGAGTATGACTCGCCTGCGATGACTGTCGACGGTTTTCTGCTGGCACTTGAACGCTCGGGGGTTCCGAGGTTCGCTGCAGCAGTGGGTGAACGCCTGGAGTGAGCAGCCCTGTCGTTGCGGTCCCAGATGCCAATCCACGGCTAATCTGTGAGGGTGAGCACTCAGACCTTCGCCGAAGTTTTCGACCGCCTGTATTTCGATCAGAGCAATAAGAGCGAACACGATAAGGGCGTGAAGTTCGAGCGGATGCTCAAGCGGTTCCTGCAGTTGGATCCCAAGTTCGCCGAAACGTTCTCCAAGGTTTGGCTCTGGGATGAGTGGCCCGGTCGTACCGGGAGGGACACCGGTGCGGATCTGGTGGCGCAGGATCGTGTCACGGGCGAGCTCACGGCCATCCAGGCGAAGTTCTATGACCCGTCCCGCCCGCTGCAAAAGTCTGCGGTGGACTCGTTCTTCACGCAGCTGGGCACCACGGACTTCTCCCAGGGGCTGATTGTTCACACGGCCGGCGGCATCTCCCCGAACCTGGATGCGGCATTGAAGGCTCAGACCAAGGAGACGCAGCTCTTCGGGTTGGAAGGTTTCGAGGACTCTTCCATCGACTGGTCGCTTTTCGATTTCGACAAGCCGGATGATCTGGCCAAGGCCCAGCACAAGCATCCCCGCCCGTACCAGCGGGAAGCCATCGAGGCCGTCAAGCAGGGCTTCGAGCTGCATGATCGGGGCAAGCTCATCATGGCGTGCGGCACGGGCAAGACGTTCACGTCCCTGCGCCTCGTGGAGGAGTTCGTCCCCAACGACGGCACGGTCCTCTTCCTGGTCCCGTCGATCGCGCTGCTTCAGCAGACCCTGAACGAATGGACGGCTCAGGCGGATGCGACCATCCGTCCGTTCGCCGTCTGCTCCGACACGTCCGTGGGGCGGAAGAACGCCAACGAGGACATGCGAGCCCACGAGCTCGGTTTCCCGGCGACCACGGATGCGGGCAAGTTGGTACAGCGTTTCCATCTGGCCAATCCGGGTCATGCCGTCAGCGCGGGCGAGGGCAAGACCATCAACGTGGTCTTCTCCACGTATCAGTCCATCGACGTCATTGCGGCCGCGCAAGGCGACGGCACCACGGAAGGCCTCCCGGACTTCGATCTCATCGTCTGCGATGAGGCCCACCGCACCACGGGTGCCACGATCGCTGGTGTGGACGAGTCCCACTTCGTCAAGGTCCACGACAACAAGACCATCCACGCGCGTAAGCGCCTGTACATGACCGCTACGCCGCGGATCTTCGGTGAGGATTCCAAAGCCAAAGCGGATCAGTCCGGCACGGTGCTCGCCTCCATGGACAACGAGGAGATGTACGGGCCGGAGTTCCATCACCTGGGCTTCGGGAAGGCCGTGGACCAGGGACATCTGGCCGATTACAAGGTGTTGATCCTGGCCGTGGATGAGTCCTCCATCGCCACCAGCTTCCAGTCCCTGCTGGCCGAGGACGGGGATATGAACCTGGACGACGTTGCCCGCATCGTGGGCTGCTGGAACGGGTTGTCCAAGCGCGGCGTGAACGGTCAGCGACTCTCGGTCACGGATACCGCACCCATGCATAGGGCGGTCGCGTTCACGCGCAACATCAAGGAGTCCCGGGCGCTGGCCGCGCAATTCGACCGGGTCAGCACCGAGCTCACCGTCAACCGCACCGATAGTGGGGCTGAGTCTATGCCCGACGACGCGGAGCGGTTTTCGCCGTCCACCCACCGGCCGGCGGCCCTGGACGCCGGCGCGGCCCAGTTGCGCATGCAGGCCGAACACGTGGACGGAACGTTCTCGGTGGCCGAGCGCGGAAAGAAGCTGCGCTGGCTGCAGGAAACCGTTCCGGCCACGGACGAGGGTGCGGAGACGTGCCGCATCCTGACGAACGCCAAGTGCCTTACCGAGGGCGTTGACGTCCCGAGCCTGGATGCCGTCCTCTTCCTGAATCCCCGCAATTCGCAGGTGGATGTGGTGCAGGCTGTGGGCCGCGTGATGCGCAAGTCCGCGACCACCAACAAGGAATACGGCTACATCATCCTGCCCATCGCCGTGCCCAGTGGCCAGGATCCAGAGACCGCGCTGAACGACAACAAGAAGTACAAGGTCATCTGGGATGTGCTGCAGGCGTTGCGTGCGCACGATGATCGCTTCGAGGCCATGATCAACAAACTCGACCTGGACCGGGCGTCGAATAAGACCATCGACGTCATCGGCGTGGGCGGCCAGGGCGAGACCTCCACGGGCAACCCCACCGACCCGTCGGGTTTCCAGGACTCTCTCTTCTCCCTGGCACGGGCCAAGGAGTGGGAAGATGCCATCTTCGCCCGCATGGTGAAGAAGGTAGGGGACAAGCGCTACTGGGAGGACTGGGCCGGGGACGTCAAGGAGATAGCCGACCGCCAGGTGACCCGCATCAACGCCATCCTCACCGGGGACGATCCACGACCGGCACAGGAATTCGCCGGCTTCCTGGAGGGGCTGCGCGGAAACCTCAATGACGGCATTTCTGAGTCCGATGCTGTGGACATGCTAGTGCAGCACCTGATCACCAAGCCTGTGTTTGACGCCCTCTTCGAGGACTACCAGTTCTCCCAGCACAACCCGGTCTCTCAGGTCATGGACTCCATGCTCAACGTCTTGGACTCCTACAACCTGGACTCAGAGACCGGCTCCTTGGAGGAGTTCTATCGCTCTGTGCGGATCCGCGCCGAGGGCATCGAGGACGCCGCGGGTAAGCAGAAGATCATCACTGAGCTCTACGAGCGCTTCTTCAAACTCGCCTTCCCCAAGACCGCCGAATCATTGGGCATCGTCTATACGCCGCTGCCGGTTGTGGACTTCATCCTCCGCGCCGTCAATGACGCCCTGACTGAACACTTCGGCGTCGGCCTCTCCGACGAAGGTGTCCACATCCTCGACCCCTTCACAGGCACCGGCACGTTCGTCACCCGGCTGCTGCAGTCCGGGCTCATCAAGCCAGAAGACCTGGCCCGCAAGTACGCCAACGAGTTGCACGCCAACGAAATCCTGCTGATGGCCTACTACATCGCCGCCATCAACATCGAAGCCACCTTCCACGGCCTCCAGATCGACGCCGAACGTGATCGCCGCGCCGCGGCGGGTGAGAAGTCCGTGCCCGACGACGTATTGGGCACCCAGGTCGGCTACGAACCCTTCAACGGCATCGTCCTCACCGACACTTTCCAGATGACCGAAGACGGCGACACCCTCGATGAGGCCGTGTTCACCAACAACAACGACCGTGTCGTGGAGCAGAACCGGCTCGACATCCGCGTGATCGTGGGTAACCCGCCCTACTCCGTCGGACAGACCAACGAGAACGACGGCAACGCCAATCTCCGGTATCCGACGCTGGACGCCACTATCGAGAACACCTACGCCAAGCAGTCTTCAGCGACGCTGAAAAGAAACCTCTACGACTCATACATTCGCGCCATCCGTTGGGCCTCCAACCGTGTCCTCTCCCAAGACCAGGGCGGCGTGGTCTGCTACGTCTCCAACGGCGGCTACATCGACTCCAACAACGCCGATGGACTGCGTAAGACCCTCACCGACGAGTTCCACGAGATCTATGTCTACAATCTGCGAGGCAATCAGCGGACGGCGGGGGAGCAGAGTCGCAAGGAGGGCGGGAAGATCTTCGACTCGGGCTCTCGTGCCACCGTGGCAATCCTGCTGCTTATCAAGAAGCCAGGCCCCGTTGACCAGTGCGCACTGCATTACAAGGACATCGGGGACTACCTGAACCGCGACACCAAACTCGACCGCGTCGGCGAAGCCACCCTCGCCAACCTGGACTGGGAAACCATTGCCCCCAACGAGGCCGGCGACTGGATCAACCAGCGCGACGCGAAATTTGATTCATACGCCCCAATTGGTGACAGGACGACTCAATCCGGTCACAGTGTGTTCCAGCTCTTCTCGACCGGCGTAGCCACAAGCAGGGATGCTTGGGTGTACAGCGCATCCTTAACAAGCGTGATCGCAGCGTCGAATCGGATGATCGACAACTACAACCGGGACATTGATGGTTGGATAACGGCCGGAACTCCCACACCTATCGATAAGTTCATTACAACGGATCCTGCTGCGATCAGTTGGTCGTCAGGTCTGAAGTCGTCATTCGCGAAAAAGACGCGAATTTCTAGCAGCGATACGTCAGTCCGAAGTTCTTTGTACCGCCCGTTTAACAAGCAGAATTTTGCCTTCAACCAGTTGATCGTGAGCAGATCGTCAGCGGTGTCCCGCTTCTATCCGATGGAAGATTCGACCAACATCGGCTTCTATCTGACGTCGCCCTCCACCCATTACCCAACTTTTGCAGTGCTCGCCACCGACGTCATTCCGGATCTGCACATGCTCGACACGGGCCAGTTCTTCGCCCGCTACTCCTACACCAAGACCGAGGTGGCCGCGGCTGGGACGTTGTTCGCGTCGTCGGGCATCGGGGCCGACGCCGGGACGGACGGAGGGGCCGAAGGTCCCGACGGGTACACGCGCGTGGACAACATCACCGATTGGGCGCACCAGGACTACAAGGCGACGTACGGAGACCAGGTCACCAAGGATGACGTGTTCTTCTACGTCTACGCGCTGCTTCACAGCCCCGAATACCGGACCAGGTATGCGGCGGACCTGAAGAAGCAGCTGCCACGCATCCCCAAGGTCGAGGGCCGCGAGCGCTTCGAGGCGTTTGTGACGGCGGGCCAGGAACTCTCGGCGCTGCACATCGGCTACGAGGACCTGGACCCGTACCCGATGACGGAAACGGTGCTGCCAAGCGCGCCGACGGATGAGTACGAGCGCTTCGCCGTGACGAAGATGAAGTACGGCGGCAAGTCCGGTGCGTGGGACAAGACCACGTTGAAGTACAACCGCTGGATCACGTTGACCGGGCTGCCGCTGGAGGCGCAGGAGTACATGCTGGGATCCCGCTCCGGCGTGGACTGGCTGGTGGAGCGTTATCAGGTGAAGACGGACAAGAAGTCGGGCATCGTCAACGACCCCAACGACTGGTCCCGCGAGCACGGGCAGCCGCGCTACATCATCGGCCTCATCGGCCGAGTGGTGGCCTTGTCCCTGCGCACCCAGGAAATTGTCAACGGCTTGCCATCACTGGGCGAGTGAACCTTGAGAGAGCAATAGAGGATTATCAGTAATGTCCAAGGGAGACGGGGTGCGCGAGCCCCTCTATATCCGTAGCAGGCGGGCTCGTTTTGCACTTATTATAATTGGATCGCTATTTACGGCGATTCCGATTGTGGCATATCTTGATATAAGATTGCAGCTTTTGGGAAAATTACCTAAAGTGATCGGGGATCATGATCTCATGTGGTCGATTTTTATCGTGGCCGGTGTTCTCATGATGCTGTCAGGCTCATTTGGTCGCCTATTCTCCTGGGGTGGGGTGGGGGTGATCGAGAGTGATGTGGTCCATTCTGAGTCGGCTGCGCCGGAATTGGCCAGCCATTCTGCTTTTGCGTCGCAAGATATTGTCTGGCCGGAAGGGGATCAAACGAAGTTCAACATAGTTGAGCGCGCCGACGCGGATGCGGCTTTCGTGGAAGTAGCTAAAGAATACTACGTAGATGTGCTTGGTGGAAAAGGAGACAACTTTGAAGCTGCTTTAAAACGCGTGTTCAAGAGTGCTATGGGTCGACCGAATTGGGTTTTCTATGTCGAAGAACCGGGCCGTAGTTCGCAGAAATATAGATTCATCTATGTCCCACACAATGGAAGAGGTGGGTCCGGTCCCTCGTGGCGTGGTGCTCGGTAGAGTGGGGACAGGGGGCCGGGGTGTTCCCCGCCCCCACTTTCATCGGGCACCTGCGGGCACTGATTTTCACTGAGATTCCGGGGAGGAACGGGCCATGACGGGCACTCAACTTTCCCGGATTGGGACTTCTGAGCCACACGCCCTGAACCGGCGTACACCAGGCCTAAGGCTTTACGGATCAAGGCAGCCGTGGCCCGGGGACTTGGTGGGCCTTCGTGCCGGTACGGCCCATCCGCGCCACGTCGAACCGGGACCGAACTGGAGTCAGCCGACCTGCCAGTACACGGCCCCGCCGCCCGCGTTCTGGTCGAACGGGTCCAAGGAGCGCCAGTTCCAGATGGTGTCCAGCGAGTAGCTGCGCTTGGTGCCGCCTAAGGGGTTGGTCACCGAGGTGGTCCGGCTGGTGGTGTAGCCGTTGAGCACCACCTCATGGGTGTACCCGGGGTTGATGATGGAGGACGGGCCGCGTTGGGCGGCCAGCACCGGCTTGTTCTTCAGTAGGGCTGCCTTGATCTGGGCCTTGGACTTCAGTGGGGTGACTTTCAGTCCGTAGGCTGCTCCGGCGGCGACGATGGACTTTCCGCCCGCTCCGGCCACGGTGCGGTTGAAGTCGCTCTTGGCGTGCATCGTCTTGCCGACGCTGAGCGGGGTGACGTTCTTCCCATAGGACTTGGCGACCATGGCGAACGAGGTCGGGACGCAGCCGGACGGGCCGAACTTGTACTTGCCGATCACCACGTTCTTCACACTCGCTGCGGTTTGCGAGTAGGTCGGGATCCCCGAGCGCCCGGGTGAGGACGTGGGCGACTGCGGCTTCGTGGTCGCGAGGTGGGCGTGCCAGATATAGGCGGCACCACCGGTATAGGTGGCCCGATACCAGCCCTCGCGGTTGGTCTTGTGCGTGATGCGCAGCCTGACGCCGGCGTTGAGGGTGCGCCGCTTTCCCCACGACGTCCCTGCCCCGTTGTACACGGGGGACGTGTGTTTGGTGTAGCGGATCTTGTCCTTGAAATCGATGGGACGGAACCCTGCCGCGCCCAGGTGGGACTTCCACACGTACCCCGCGCCGCCGTCATAACGGATCCGGTACCAGCCGCTGCGAGAGGTCTTGTGGGTGACCGCGACCCTGATTCCCGCGCTCAAACTTGTCTTCTGCCCCCACGACGCTGCAGCGCCGTGGTACACGGGCGTCGAATCCTTGAGCAGCTTGTAGTAGTCGACGACATCGACGTCGTCGAACTCCGGTCCGGCGGCTTGAGCCGGGGCGATGGCTCCGGCAGCGATCGTGGCCGCCAAGGCCGTAGCCGTCAGGGTCCTACGCAGTAGCGGTCGCATGTGGCTTGTCTTTCCTCGCGAGGGACAAAGTTCTTCTTCCAGCGTGCAACGGGCCGGCCAGGACAGCAGAGCCGAAGGCGACCGTTGACGTCAAGACTACTTGTTGGCCAAAGCGGTCAGGCCTGCACCGACCACCGACAGCACCGCAGCAGCGGCGAACACCAGCCAGAAGCCGCCCACCAGCGCCACCAGCCCTGCACCGATGACGGGCCCCAACAACTGCCCTAGCGCGGCGACCACGTTCACCACGCCGAGGTCGCGCGCATGGTCCCGCTCGCTGGGCAGTAGATCGGTGGCGAACGCGAGACCCACGGTCATGAAGGCGCCGTAGCCCACGCCCATCAACGCAGCCGCAATGAGCGTCGTGGTGAAGGTCGGCGACGCCACGATCACCACGCCGGAAAGCGCCTGGACCAGTGCGGCCGCGACGGTGAAGCCGCGGCGGCCACCGTGCCGATCAGTGATCACGCCGGCCACCACGGAGGCAGCCACCACGAACACCGTGTAGACCACGATGACCAGGAGCAGATTTCCCTCAGCTTCATCGTGTGGCTGCCCCAGGCCATACATCAGGAAGAAGAGGAAGAGCGCGGTCCCGAGCGCATTGCCGACGTTGACCACCAGACGGCCGATGAGCATCCACCTGAAATTCCGGTCATACAGAAAGGCGAGGCGGCGGGCACCGGAACCTCTGACGGCAAGCCCGGAGGAGCCCTCCACGAACCTCCGTCCGGACGGATCAGGCAACAACAGGGCGCACGCAGTACCGAGTACGGCCATGGAGATCGCCAGCACCAGGTACCCGTCAAGCACCCCCAATCCGGCCAACACCACGGTCCCGACGCCCACCACGATGCCGACCGCCTGCGCGGACGACGCGGCGGAGGAGGCCGCTCCGCGCTGTGAGACCGGCAACTGGTCGGCAATCATCGCGGTCAACGCGGCCGAGGCGATCGATACGCCGACCGACACGCCCACCCAAGCGGCGCCGATGGTCAGCGGGCCGGAGGCCAACCCCGTCAGAACCAGACACAGCGCGGTGAGCCACACGCCCGCGAGCGCGTACGGACGCCGTCGGGCACGGAGCCCGGTCTGCCGATCGGAGAGGGCACCGGCCAACGGCCCGGCGATCACGCCCGCCAGGCCGCCGACCCCGAGGACCAGGCCGGAGAACACGACGCCGTCCACCCAACCGCCGGCGGTCTCGGAGGTGTCCAGTTGCAGTGGCAACAACAGTTGCAGCGGCGTGAGCTGCACCGTCCAGATGAGCAGCCACGCGATGGTGAACAGCGCGAACCAGCGCCCGCCCACCTTCGGCCGGGCGGTGGTGCCATGTCCGACGGGTGGTGTCTGGCTCATGAGCGGGCCGCCGCGATGGTGCGGCGCAGCCATTCGAAGGACGCCTTCGGCGTCCTCTCTCCGGTCTCCATGTCCACGTGGGTCAGGCCGAAGCGCTGCGTATAACCGTCAGCCCATTCGAAATTGTCGATGAGGGCCCACACGGTGTACTCCTGGATGTCGACGCCCGCGGCCTGAGCCACGGCTACCGCCTCGATATGGCCCTTCAAGTATTCGATACGATCCACGTCGTTCACGACTTCACCGTCGGCAAGGGTGTCCGGCTCGGGGAACGATGCGCCGTTCTCGCTGATGATCACGGGAGGCAGATCGGGGTAGTTCCGCTCGAGATCCGTCAGCAGAGCGGTGAGGCTTTGGGGCACGATGGGCCATTCCTGGCCGAAACCGGTGGTGGGTGCGCCCGGGGTGGGAACCAGGTCGAAGGGGAGCGGATCACCCGGAGGCGCGGCGGTCACGGTGGTGGGGTTGTAGAAGTTCACGGCATAGAAGTCGCTGGAGTCCTTGATGAGTTCCAGGTCCCCAGGGTGTACCGGCATGGCAGGCAACCCGAGCTCCTCCAACTCCGGGTACCGGCCCAGCAGCAGCGGCTCGGCGAAGAGGCGGTTGTGGATCGTGTTGTACACGCCGGCCGCCATCAGGTCCTCGGGACTGTCGGTCAGTGGAAGCACGTGGGTGTGGTTGTTGGCCAGGCCCACCTGGTCGGCCCCGTTGGATCGCAACACCGGCGCGGCGAGTGCGTGGGCCAGCAGTTGATGATGGGCGGTCGGCAGTGCCCCGAAGAGTTCTTGCCTCCCCGGTGCCAGGTCGCCCAGGCCGTAGCCCTGCAGGGTTGTCATGGCCGGTTCGTTGATGGTGTACCAGTGCTTCACGCGGTCACCAAGGCGTTGGGCAACGACCTCTACGTAGTCGCGGAAGCGCTCTGCCGTGTCCCGATTGAGCCAGCCGCCCGCCGCCTCGAATCCGACCGGCAGGTCCCAGTGGTAGAGCGTGGGGAACGGGGTGACACCCGCGTCCAACAGGGAGTCGACGACGCGGTCGTAGTAGTCCAGCCCGTCCTGGCTGACGCCGGCGGGGGTGCCGTCCGGGAGGACGCGCACCCAGGAGATGCCGAACCGGTACCGGTCCAGTCCCAAATCCGCGGCCAGGGAGACGTCCTCCGGGAACCGGCGATAGCTGTCTGGCCCGGGTTCGGTGGTGGCGCCGTCCTTCACCTTGCCGGGAGTCTCCACCCAGTCGTCCCAGATGCTGCGTCCTCGTCCGCCTGCGGTGCGTGCGCCCTCGACTTGGAAGGCGGCGGATGCCGCCGACCAGCGGAGGTGGGGAAGTGGGTCAGGAAGTGTGATCTGGCTCTCAGTGGGCATGTCCGCAGCATAGCGGCCCGGTTCCCGGGGCATAAGCAGATCCTCGACGACCGTTCGGACCTGGGTATGTGACATGCTGGCCAACAAAGGTGGATTGGAGAAGAAGGCCGTATGACGTCGAAGATTGCTTGGTTGGATGCTTCCAGTGAAGAACAGCGCAGAATGCGGGACATCATCCGTTTGTTCAGTGATCGGGAAAGCCGCGACGAATTGGGACTGGGACAGGTCCGCGAGGCGCTGAGCGATGGTCTGTTCCCGGGGACGTCGACGCTGCACACGCGAGCCCGTTACCTGCTCTTTGTGCCATGGATCTACCAGGATGTTGCCGGGAGGTCCGATTCCGGACGGAGGGCTGACAATGCCGAACGCAAGCTGATTGAAGCGTTGAAGAAGGCTGGCGACACCCAAGGTCTGCTCGGTGCCCAGGCCGGAACGGGACTGAAAAATTTGCCGTCGTCCATTTATTGGTCAGCTCTTCGGCAGTACGGCATCCTGGCGAACCCTGGACTGAGCCGCAGCGAGGCCCTGCTTCGAGGAGCTGCCAACGGTCAGAGCTCAACCGGAGACGGGCTGAATGAGGAGACGCCGGTGTGGTCTCCCACGATCCCGGCCCAGCCCGATGAATTCCCACGTGACGTTCCGGGTGGCTTCGCGCTCCGGCCCGAGGAGGCCACCTGGCTGCGCGACCGGATTCTTGATACGGCGAAGGACACGTTGCTGGCTCACCTGGTGGTGGAACGGCCATCCCCCGACAGTAAGGCCCCTTGGGAAGACGAGAGCGCCCGCAGTGCTTGCCCGCCCGCCAGTGATCTACTCGACTTGGCCCACCGGTTCTCGACCGTGATGCATGGGGCCCAGCTGCTTTATAACCTGCTGCTTGCCGAGGAATACGAGAAGGCTGGGCTGGACCGAGTCTCCGATCCCGTGGACGGATATCGTCAAGAGTTGGCAACGTGGGCGGACCGGATGAATGCGGTGGACGGCTTCGACACCGGCGGCATTCGGCAACTCTTCTATCAGGCCGAGACGGTTCGTGGCGCACCTTTGAATCCCCTCACCACTCGTTTCGTCGGGGAGTGGATCGACGTGGTCAACGGCGCCGACCTGCGCCGAATGGCGGAACATGATGCGGCGCGTGACCTGATCACCAAACGTGAGCGTCGAAACAAGGGTGCGCTGGCACGGATCGGGCATCCGAAGCGCCTGCAGAACTGGACAGGAGGTTCCGGGTCGCGCCGGCTGACCTATCGCTGGGACACCGTGCTGGGCGTGCTGCTGGATATTCATACAGGGATGGAAGGTGCACAGGATGCTTGAACCGCAGACGCGTGCCGCACTCACCGAACAATTGGCGCCGCCCTACGGGTATGAACTCTCCTATGCCGTTGGCACTACGTTCACGTTGGACCTCGCGACGGCGCTCTCCATACCGCTGTCGTTCGCATCGCGTCGGGTTTCGGTGGCGGACGGATCGCTCGGTGTTCTCGAAGCGGTCAGGCGCGCATCTGAGCGAATGGACGTATTTGCTCAGGCCGGAGAAATGTCCATGGGGCAGAACTCTGATCTCGTGGCCTTTCTGGAACAGATGGTTCATCCCGTGGCGCTCAAGAAGGGACTTTTCCATCCGAAACTGTGGCTGCTGCAGTATGCGTCCGGAGAGCGTCGGACTCATCGACTACTCTGCTCCAGCCGCAACCTCACCGACGACCACAGCTGGGATGCCTTCATTCGGCTGGATGAGCGTGATGATTCCGAGCGAAGCGACGAAGACCTTCAACGGCTCAACGCGCCACTGGTGCAGCTGTTGAATACTCTGCCGGACATGGCTATACGCCCCATTGACAAGAAACGCAGGCAACGCGTGCAGCAGCTGGCCCGGCACATCAGCCTGGTGGATTGGGAACTGCCGGACAGGATGAGGGAGCTGGCTTTCCACGTGCGTGGACTGCACAGGTCGCCACTCCCGGATTTCAGCGGGATACGATCGCTGCTCATTTCCCCGTACGTTTCGGGCGACGGCCTGCGGCTACTTCGTGATGGCGTCCGTGAGGACACGTATCTGGTGTCACGGACCGATTCGTTGGACCAGCTGCCCCCAGAAGCACTCGATACCGAGCTGGTGACCTACGTGCTGGACGACGCCGCTTCACTGGACATCGCGGGCGCGTCCGACTCGGACACTGGGGCCGTGCCGTTGTCCGGGCTCCACGCCAAGGTGATCGTGGCCGACCGGCAGGACGGTGCGCACATCATCCTCGGATCCGCGAACGCCACGGATGCCGCGTGGTATCGGAACGTCGAGGTGATGGTGGAGTTGGTCGCGGCGAAAGACAGTTTCGGTGTGAAGGCAACTCTGGACGCGCTGGGCGAACTCAAAGCTGAGTACCAGACCACGGGCGGAGCTGAGCCGAACGAATCCGACCAAGCCAAGCACCGCTTGGAGAGCGTTATGCGAGGAATGGCCGCCACAAGGCTGACCGTACGGGTGCATGGTGAGAATCCATACGAGTTACGGGTCTGGGCGGATGCAGACTTCGCGGTGCATGCCGAAGCCGCTGCCAGTGAAGGCATCGAACTGCGCTGGCACCTACTGACCAGGGCAGACCTGGGAGGGAGATCACTGCCGGTTTCGGAAAAGGATGCCGCGTCACTGACCGATCTGAAGCTGGTGGAAATCACGCCGTTCATCGTGCTGGAAGGACGCGACCGTTTGGGCAATACCCGACGGACTGTTCTGCTCGCTGAACTCCTCAATGACGTCGAATCACGACGGGATGCGATCATCGCTCGGCAGCTCAAGGACCGTACAACATTCATCAGGTTGCTCGTTCTGATGCTGGAGCTTTCCGGAGTAGGCGTTCCCGACGAGCTGCTGAGCGCCTCGATCGAAGGCGGTTCAGCAGGCTCCATGCGAGGGACAGCGGTGGGCTCCGGACTGTTCGAAGCCCTGATGAAGTCCGTGGCCGGAGGACACGAAAGATTGGCTGAGGTTCAGCATTTCATCGAGTTCCTGCGCAAGGACGACGAGAAGAGTGACCTGTTGACGCCGGACTTCGAGCTGCTGTGGAGCAACGTGTGGCAAGCACAGCTGGCACTGAAGGGGGCTGGGCAGTGAGCTCTGTTGATGTCGACGCGGTGATGGGTGGACTGAAGAAGTTCCAGCGTGCAGCTGTGGATCACGTGATCCACCAGTTCTACGGTCCCGGCTGTGACACCCGTTCCGGGCGATTCCTGATCGCCGACGAAACTGGGCTGGGCAAGAGCATCGTGGCCAAGGGCGTGATCGCGAAGGCCATCGAACACCTTGAGCAAGATGATTCAATTGACCGTATCGACGTGGTCTACGTGTGCAGTAACGCTGACCTGGCCAGGCAGAACCTGAGGCGGCTGAATGTGACTGGCGAGGACCATATCGGGATGGCGACCCGTCTCACCCTCATGGCCAGGGAGAGTGGCAGGTTGCAACAGGCGTCCGAGGATGGCGGGAAGAAGGTCAATCTGGTCTCCTTCACGCCAGGAACGTCCTTCAGCGAGGGCGGTTGGAGACAAGGTTCTGCGGAAGAGCGTGCGATGCTGACGCTGATTCTGGACCACCTGGTCAACGCCACTGATGCCGAACGCCTTGCTACGCGTTTGCTCTTCCACGGCACGGTGAAAACGGCGCGACGTTTTGATGAGCACTACGTTGAACCGCTTGCCGCGGACCTTGACGGCAAACTGGATGATCGCATCGTGGGTGCGTTCCAAGAAGCGATCACTGGCAACGGCCAGCTGGAGCGCTTCGTCGAGCTTCGAGACCAATTGAACGGTCGCCACGAGAAACCGGACGTGGTGTGGAACAAGATCAGTACTCTCATAGCGGATCTGCGACAGACTCTGGCGAAGGCCAGCGTCGAGGCACTGGAACCCGATTTGATCATCCTCGATGAGTTCCAACGGTTCCGGCACTTGCTGGACCCGAATGGTGGCGATGCCGCGGACCTGGCGCACGCGTTGTTCGATCATGGCAACGCCAAGGTGCTGCTGCTCTCGGCCACGCCGTACAAGCCGTTCACCAACCACACGGACACCGGAGAAGACCATGCCACCGACTTCCTCGCGACCATCCGCTTTCTGAGCGGTGAGGATCCTGCCGCTGAAACGGCCGTTCGGGGTTCGCTGTCCAACTATCGCCAAGCACTTGTCCTGGGCCAGGACGCCCAAGCTGCGGCGAAGGAGGCCAGCCGAAACCTGATCCCGTATATGACTCGTTCGGAGAGACCACCGATCAGTACTTCCGAAGACCTGGTGCAGGTGCGGCACATGGACACTGCGACACCTACCGAAAACGATATCCGCGAATGGTCCATGCTGCATCGGCTCGGCACGGAACTGGACGCACCGATAGACCTGGAGTACTGGAAATCCGTCCCGTACTTCGTCAACTTCATGGACGGCTACAAACCGGGGGAGAGGCTCAAATCCCGGCTCGACGACGGCGACATGCCCGCAAGTTTGGAGAGCACCCGCTCACTGAGCCGAACTGATATCGAGTCCTTTGCCGCAGTGGACCTCGGCAACGGACACCTGCGGGCATTGGCTGCCGAAACCGTCGGCTCCGGATGGTGGCGGCTGCTGTGGCTTCCACCGACGATGCCCTATCTCACTCCGGGCCCTGTCTTCAGCCAGTTCAAGAACCACGAGGTCACGAAACGGGTCATCTTTTCTGCCTGGTCCGCGGTTCCCACCGCGGTGGCATCCCTACTCAGCTATGAGGCTGATCGGTGCGTCGCCGGTGATAAGACCTTGTTGAAGGAGAACACTCCCGAAGGCCGCAAGGCGGTTGGAGCTCGCCTCAATTATCGCCTGGGACCCGACAAACGTCCGGCCGCCATGTCCACCCTTGCCCTGTTCTGGCCGCATCCTGGTCTGGCTGCTTTGGGAGACCAACTGGCTGCCGCCCGTGCAGCCGAGGACTGCGTCGACGCAAGAGAGTTCGTGGCGGGAATCGATGAGAAGTTGCCCAACGGTGAAGAGACCGGAAGTGCCTGGGAAGCCTATTTCGCAGCACCCGGGATGGTGCCGCCCACCCTGGAACACGCTTCCGAACGCCTGTTGCTCGGGGACGGTGCGGCCGACGGCGCGTCCCAGCACGTGAGCTTGGCAAGGGCCGCAGCACGGGGAGGAGCCGTGTCCGGCGCGAAGACGCATCCGGACCTTGCTGGACTGGTTGCCTTCGGTC
The DNA here is from genome assembly GCF_022712295.1 of Galactobacter sp. Lineage (GTDB taxonomy): Bacteria > Actinomycetota > Actinomycetes > Actinomycetales > Micrococcaceae > Galactobacter. The sequence goes on along the minus strand of NZ_JALAGT010000008.1, from coordinate 18,060 downwards.
CCGGGAACATCGCCCTCCGTTCGCTTCACACGGTGGCAGGACCTGACTCCACACCTGAAGGACTCTGGCGCGCCGCGCTGGAATTGGCGCGCGGACTGCGGACCCTGTTCAACCGAACCGAAACCGTTGCACTACTCGAGACCCTGTACGGCGATGGTCGTCCGTATTGGCGGTGGGTATTGGACTACTGTGCGGACGGTAACCTCCGTGCCGTACTGGACGAGTATCTTTTCCAGCTACGCAGTGAGCTGGGCGGCGAATCCCTGGATGATGCTGGGTTGCTTTCGGTTGCACAAAGTGCGGCCGATGTACTTGGCCTGCACCCGGCCAGATACCTGGCCAAGGACAACTCACCCGAACGCGGCGACATCCCCTTCAATGCTCGCTTTGCCGTTCGGTATGGTGGAAAGGCGCAATCAGATGCCGACGAGAAATCCGGCGTCCGTCAGGGTGAGGTGCGCGCAGCCTTCAACAGTCCCTTCACACCGTTTGTGCTGGCCTCCACCAGTGTTGGTCAGGAGGGGATCGACTTCCACTGGTGGAGCCACTCGGTGCTCCACTGGAACCTGCCCTCCAATCCTGTGGACTTTGAGCAGCGAGAAGGCCGCGTGAACCGTTTCGCGGGGCACGTTGTGCGCAAGAACGTAGCATCGGAACACTGGCCTGACGTGCTGAAATCCGGGGACCAGAGCCCCTGGAATGCGGCATTCCGGGCGGCTGAGGCGCAGCAAAATGGCCTGGGTGAGTTCTCGCCATGGTGGGTGTTCCCAGGCGCGGCCAGAATCGATCGGGTTCTGACTTCGTATCCGTTCAGCCGTGACGCTGCCAAGTATGAACGGCTGCGTCACGACCTGACTCTCTATCGGCTCACACTCGGCCAGCCTCGACAGGAGGACATGGTGGAGTTGCTCGCGAAGAGGGGTACGCACTCCGAGTCATGGCCCACCATCGATCTGAGTCCGCCCGGCATCACCGACTGAAGGCGGTGGCTCTCCTCCCGCGGCGCGATCTCACATTGGTCTCCGCTTAGGCGTGCGTGGCCTGCGTGGCCTGCGTTCAGCTCTCCTCTTGCGACGATCGGACTCCGGGTTCCGCCGCAGGTAGTACTTCGCGAACAACGAGGCGGCCAGAACGATCACTGTAGCCACCGCCGCGCCGATCGCCGATGCCGGTACCGGTCCAGTCCCAAGTCCGCGGCCAGGGAGACGTCCTCCGGGACCCGGTGATAACTGTCGGGCCCGGGTTCGGTGGTAGCGCCGTCTTTCACCTTGCTCGGCGTATCCACCCAGTCGTCCCAGATGCTGCCGACCAACGGAGGTGGGGATGTGGATCAGGAAGTGTGAGCTGGCTCTCAGTCGGCATATCCGCAGCATAGCGGCCACCGACTCCGGCCCATGATGGCCTCCACCAAGAATCTGCGCAGCAACCTGGTCGCGCTCACCCGCGCATGAAGGAGTGCCCACGAATAGACTTCGCACATGGCGAAGACGCACCCGCACCTCGACCACCCAACGAACGAACAGCTATCCGAACTCGTAGCGGACCTCCCCGGCGAGCGTGCTGCAACGTACTTGGCGCTGCACCAGCTGATCCTCGATACCCTGCCCGATATCGCGTATTCCGTGGACCAGGTGGATCTGGTGATCGGATATGGAGCCAAGCAGTACGGCTACGGCGGGTGGGGCATGCTCGCGGTGAGTCCGTACACCAAATGGGTTTCACTGACCTGGATGCAAGGGGCGCGCTTGGCCGATCCCGACGCCGTGCTGACAGGCACGTCCACGATGCGACACGTCAAGCCGACGAGCCCCGATGAGGTGGCGCAGCTGAAGCCGGCCCTCGTCCCACTGCTGCGGGCAGCGACCCATCTCCATGACTGACAGCCGCCGGTCCGCGAGTTGCGCCGGCAGCCGCCCAATCCAGCGCACGGCGTCACTCGCACATCCGGTCAGTTCAAGATCTCGCCGCGCTGGTCGGCCGGCACGTTGATGATCCTCTCGCGCCACATCTGCAGAGCCTCGGGAGAGAGCCGCTCCCAATCAGTGACCTCACGGACCACCCGGAGAGGCATGCCAGTGCGGTAGGACCGTGTCGGGTTGCCAGGAAACTTCTTGTCAGTGACGTTCGGATCATCTTCGAAGTCACCGGTCGGCTCAACCTCGTAGACCCGCGGAATTGCCGTGCCTCCAGAGAGTTCAGAGGCGAGTTCGGCGGCCATGCCCGCACCGTTCACGAGAGCCGTGAAATACACGTGCTTCATGACCACCTCAGGACGGTAGTTGGATCTATGACCGGCTTCCAGATGGTCGCCGGGCAGCAGATCTGCGATGGTGCCATGAAAGAACGGGCCAGACATGTCGTGATCGTTGATGGGGATGTCCTCTCACTCATGAGTGCCAGCGGGCTCCGATCATATCGGTCGTCCACGAGCGAGCTCTGGCGCACGCATTCAGAACGCAGGCCCGGTGTCACTCCCAAACTCCTGGGCTCACGCAACGCCGTGCGAATACGTGTGGCAGTGAGACAATGGGTCCGAGAAACCAACCCCGAACCCCACCTTGGGAAGGAAACGCTCACGCATGTCCATCGAATCCACGGCCAACGGCGAGTCAGCAGTCCACGCGTTCAAGCAGATCCTTGGACGTGAACACGTACTGACCTCCACGCGCGCCACTGCCCCGTACATTCACGGGTACCGCTTCGGCACGGGCAATGTGCTCGCCGTGTTGAAGCCAGGTAGTCTCGCCGACGTGTGGCGCACCCTGCAGGTGTGCGTTGACAAGGACCTCATCGTCATCCCGCAGTCCGCCAACACCGGTCTCACTGGCGGATCCGGCCCCGGCGATCAGGACTACGACCGCGAGATCGTGATCATCTCCCTGCTGCGCCTGGATCAGATCCACCTCATCAACGACGCCCGCGAGGCCGTTTCCCTGGCGGGCGCACGCCTGTACCAGCTGGAGGACAAGCTGGCCACCTTCGGCCGTGAACCCCACTCCGTCATCGGTTCCACCTCCATCGGCGCCTCCGTGGTGGGCGGCATCGCCAACAACTCCGGTGGCAGCCAGGTCCGCAAGGGACCGGCCTACACCGAAGAAGCCATCTATGCCCGTGTCAACGAGGCGGGCAAGCTCGAGCTCGTCAACCACCTGGGTATCGAACTGGGGGAGGATCCGGTGCGGATCCTGGACAAGCTTCAGGCCGGCGACTGGCCCGACTCGGCCGTCACCGCCCCGCCGGAGGACACCCTGGGCACCGAGTACAGCGAGCACGTTCGCGAGATCGTGGATACCCCGGCCCGCTACAACGCCAACCCGCGCTACCTCTACGAGGCGTCGGGCTCGGCCGGCAAACTCATGGTCTTCGCCGTGCGTACCCGGACGTTCGCCAAGGACAAGCACACCACCACGTTCTACATCGGCACCAATTCGCCGAAAGAACTCGAGGACTACCGCCGCGCCGTCCTGACCTCAGAGAAGGAACTGCCTATCTCCGGCGAGTACATGGGCCGCGAGGCCTTCGACCTCGCCGAGAAGTACGGCAAGGACACCTACGTTGGCCTGAAGTACGCCGGCAGCAGCGTCCTCAAGCGCGCCTTTGCCTTGAAGAGCTGGGCCAACGGCGTCTTCTCCAAGCTCCCGTTCTTCGGGGAGACCACCGCAGACACCATCTCTCAGCACGCCTTCGGTCTGCTGCCCAACATGCTGCCCAAGCGCCTCGTGGAGTACCGCAACCGCTTTGAACACCACCTGATCGTGGTGGTGGGCCACGAGCAGACCAAGGACATGGAGGCCTTCCTCACGAAGTTCTTCGCCGAACCGGGTCGCGAGGGCGACTTCTTCACCTGCACCGAGGACGAGGCAGAGGGAGCCATGCTGCAGCGCTTCGGTGCGGCCAGCGCCATGACCCGCTTCCACAACCTGAAGGCGGACAAGGTGGGTGAGCTGGTGACCCTGGACGTGGCCCTGCGTCGCGACGACGACGAGTGGCTCGAGGTGCTCCCCGCAGAGATCGCGAACCAACTCGAGGTCATCTCCTACTACGGTCACTTCTTCTGCCACGTGATGCACCAGGACTACGTTGCCAAGAAGGGCGTGGACGGCGAGGCCCTCAAGGCCAAGATGAAGGACCTGCTCACCGAACGCGGCGCGCGCTTCCCCGCCGAGCACAACTACGGTCGCATCTACCACGCACCAGAGGACCTGGTGGAGCACTACAAGGAGCTGGACCCCACCAACATGTTCAACCCCGGTGTGGGGCAGACCTCGGCGCACAAGAACTGGGCCTGACACGTTGGAGGGTGGGGAGGCTCGCCTAAGCCTCCCCACCCGGGCCGGTGCGCCATAATGATCTTGTGTCGCGTCGTCTTTCCCTGCTGAAGTCATATCCGCTGGTGGTCACGACCATTGTCGTCGCCATCACGGGCCTCATCCTTCTTGCCACGCCCGCTCATGGCGCCTCCCGCTGGCTGGTGGGGAGCTACGCGCTCCTGATCGCGGCGTGGGAAGCCATCGGCATGATTCGGCAACTGCTCCAAGGACGTGCCGGGCTGGACATCCTCGCGGTGACCGCCATCGTGGCAGCGGTCCTGGTGGGGGAGCCCTGGGCAGCCTTGGTGGTGGTGCTCATGCTCACCGGGGGTGCCGCGCTGGAGGACTACGCCGAGCATCGTTCCAAGCGTGAACTCACCGCCCTGCTGCAGAAATCGCCGCAGCAAGCCGTCCGGATCACCGATTCCACCGGAGCCGCCACAGACCAAGCCACCACGGAGCTGATCCCGGTCGAGGACGTGACCGTGGGCGACCTGCTGCTGGTGAAGCCCGGAGCGCTGGTGCCCGTCGATTCCATACTTGTCTCCGCCCACGCGGTGTTCGACGAGTCCTCGTTGACGGGGGAGAGCCTGCCTGTAGAACGCGTCGGCGGAGAAAAGGTGTCCAGTGGCGCGGTGAATGGGCAGGCCGCCGTGACCGTTCGGGCCGCCGCCGTTGCTTCCGAGAGCCAGTACCAGCAGATTGTGCGGCTGGTGGAGCAGGCGGCCGGCTCCAAGGCCAAGGTGGTGCGGCTTGCAGACCGATACGCCGTGCCGTTCACCATTTTTTCATTGGCGCTGGCGGCGCTGGCCTGGCTGATCAGCGGCGACCCAGTGCGTTTCGCCGAGGTGTTGGTCGTCGCGACACCGTGCCCGCTTCTGATCGCCGCTCCGGTGGCGTTCCTCGGTGGCATGAGCCGCGCGGCGCGCTTCGGACTCATCGTCAAGGGCGGCGGCACCTTGGAGCAGCTCTCGCGGGTGAAATCTGCGGCCTTCGACAAGACCGGAACCATCACCACCGGCCGACCGGTACTCCGGCGCGTGTTGACCTCCAACGGGTTCTCGGAAGAGCAGCTTCTCACCCACGCTGCCTCGACCGAGGTGTATTCCTCTCACGTGTTGGCCGACTCCGTCGTCGCCGCAGCCAAGGACCGTGGTCTGCGTCTGGTGGAGGCGTCCAGGGCGGACGAGAACGCCACCAACGGCGTCGAGGCCACCCTGACCATGCCCGACGGCGACGTGGTCACCCGAGTGGGTAAGCCCGCCTGGATCCGTGGCTTCGCCCCGGATCTGGTCGGTGCTGACCTTCAACCGGGAGAGCTGGCCATCTACGTGAGTGTTGGGGCCACGTTTGCCGGTGCCATCATCATGCGAGATTCCGTGCGTCCGGACGCCGGCGAGGCCCTGAAAGACCTCGAGCGTCTCGGCGTGGAGCGCACCATCATGGTGACCGGAGACGTGGAGGCCACCGCGCAACCCATCGCAGACGGCCTCGGCATCAGCGAGCTGCACGCACGCTGCCTGCCGGCGGACAAGGTCCGCATCGTGGGCTCCATCCGTCCGCGCCCGCTGATCATGGTCGGCGACGGTCTGAACGACGCACCCGTGCTGGCCGCCGCAGACATCGGGTTCGCCATGGGAGCTCGTGGTGCTACGGCGGCGAGCGAGTCAGCCGACATCGTCAACCGCTACGACACGCTGGCCTCGTTGCCGCAGGCCATCCGCATCGGCAAGGACACGGTGCGTATTGCGTTGCAGAGCATCTGGCTGGGCATCATCATCAGCGCGGTCCTGATGCTTATCGCGGCCTTCGGGTTCCTCCCCGCGCTGCTCGGCGCCTGGTTGCAGGAGGCCGTGGACCTGGTGGCCATCCTCGGCGCACTGCGCGCGGTCGGGTCGCGCGGGGAACGCGGCCGCTGAGCGGACGTCAGTCGCAGCCGTTGACGCCGCACGACGGCGCGGCGCCGGCGGTGGAACCCGCCAGTGGGTCCACCAACTCCGGTGCTGCGTGTTCCTTCTCCCAGACCTGGTTCAGGACCTGCGAAAAGGCCTCCACCGGCTGCGCTCCTGAGATCCCGTACTTGGAGTCAAGAACGAAGAACGGCACACCCCGCACGCCGAGCTGGGCGGCCTGTGCCTCATCGGCACGGACGGCGTCGGCGAACTCGTCGGAGCCCAGAACGCGATCCACGTCTGCGGCGTCCAGCCCCACCTCGAATGCCAGCCGACGCAGTTCGGTGTGGTCCTCCACATTGACGCCCTCACTGAAATACGCCTTCTTGAAACGCTCCTCTGCTGCATCCGCCACATCTTGAGTGGCGGCCAGCTGGATCAGCCGATGCGCATCGAACGTGTTGCCGGGAACAGCATCGCGCCAGTTGAAGTCCAGGCCAACAGCTGCCGCCTGCGCGGCCATCTGCTGGTGCTGTGCCTCCGCCTGTTCACGAGAGGCGCCGTACTTGGCCGCAATCAACTCAATGAGATCCACGCCAGGCTTGGCCTTGGTGTCGGGGTCCAGCTCGAAGCTGTGCCAGGTGATCCGCACGTCGTCCGCGTGCTCAAACTCCTGCAGGGCCAGTTCAAGGTGGCGTTTGCCGATGTAGCAGAAGGGGCAGACCACGTCTGACCAGATATCGATATTGAGACTCACGTCAGAGACAACGAGGCCATGGGAGAAGATATTCCTCAGTGAGGCACCACGTCGAAGGCCTTCAGCTTCTTCCGATCCGCCTTGGTAGCCGAGGCCTGCAGGGCCAGTAGTTGGGCGTAGATCCCACCGGAGGCCGCCAGCTCGGCAGGCGTACCGATCTCGTCGATGCGTCCATCCTTCAATGTCACGATCCGGTCCACCTCGGCAATGGTGGAGAGCCGGTGCGCAATGATCAGGGAGGTGCGGTCCTTCATCAACTGGTCCAATCCCTGTTGCACCAGCCGCTCGGACTTGGTGTCCAGGGCAGACGTTGCCTCGTCGAGCACCAGGATGGGTGCGTTCTTGAGCATGGCGCGGGCCACCGCGATGCGCTGCTTCTGACCCCCGGAGAGCTTCATGCCACGCTCACCGATCACGGTGTCGTAGCCCTTGCCGAGTTTCGCCACGAAGGTGTCCACTGCGGCCCGGGTGGCGACCTCCTCGATCTCCTCCCGTGTGGCATCGGGCCGGCCATAGGCGATGTTCTCCGCGATGTTGCCTGAGAACAGGGAGGCGTCCTGGAACACCACACCGATCTGCTCACGCAACAGAGCCAGCGCCTCCGGGCTGCCGGAGCCATCGCCTGCACCTTCCACCTCGATGGAACCCGTCCGGGCACCATAGAACCCCAACAAGAGATTGGTCAGGGTGGTCTTGCCGCCACCCGACTCACCCACGAACGCAATCCGTTCCCCGTGCCTCACGGTGAAGGAGATGTCGGAGAGGACGTCCTCGTCGTCGTAGGCGAAACTCACGTCGCGGAACGCAACCGCCGGGGTCTGTACATTGGCCGCGCCGGGCGCGGAAGGCGCCGGGGCATGCGGACGGGAGCCACCGCCGTCGACCATTTTTTCGTCAAGATCCATGACCTCGAAGTAGGAACGCGAGCCGGCGGAGGCGCGTTGGGTCATGTCCACGACCCAACTAAGGCCGGTCACGGGCTGCCGGGCCAGGGCCATCAGCTGCACCAGCATCACCATCTCACCGGGGGTGAAATGCCCGTGGACGGTGCGGATGAAAATGATCAGGTACATCGTGAAGAAGATGGCGTGAAGCACGCCCTGGCGCAGGGCATCCATCACGTGCCAGTGACGCGACTGGCCGCCGGTCAGGGTGACAGTCTCGTCGAAGTGCCGGTCGAAATTCTTCAACTCGGAGGCCTCACGGGAGAACGCCTTCACCACGCGCATCTGGCCCACGACCTCGGAGAAACGGCCCGAAGCCAGATCAACGTGGTCGTTCTTGTCCTTCTCGAAGACCTGCCACTTCTTGCTGGTCAGCGTGGTCAGCCAGAGGTACGCGGGATAGGCGCAGGCCAACAGGATGGCCAGCGGCCAGTAGTAGAAGGCGCTGATGACCAGCACGGCCACCGTGGTGAGGATCAGTGTCACGAAGGTGTTGGAGAACGACTTCATGAAGTTCGTGACTTCGGTGATGGAGCGGTTCAACCGCGCCACAATGGTTCCGGTCAGCTCGCGGTCGTAGTAGCGCTGCGGCAGGCGCAACAGCTTGTCGAAGTAGCGGGAGGAGAGGATGGCGCGCATCTTGGCGCTCATCACGTCCCCCCAATAGCCGCCGATGTTGCCGATCACCGCCTCAACGAGGCTGACGGCGAGCAGTCCTACGGCCAGAAGCACGACGCTGCGGATAGCGGTGTCTGCAGCGGTGTCGCCGTTCAGAGCGGACACCACCTGATCGGTGGCCGCTCCGGTGATGAAAGGCACGGCAAGACCCGCGCCCGTGACGATCACGGCGGCGATGGTGATGCCGACGTAGTACGAGGACAGGGAGCGGGTGAAGCGAAGAAGACGCAGAAGAGTGGGCACATTACCTCCAGCCCTTGAGCCTACTCCGCGAGGATGCAGGCCGTCCCGTGAGGGTGGTCTCAGCCGCGTGACGTCTTCACGATCTTCATGGCGCCACGGACCAGGAGGAACACGACCGTGCCCCAGACCAAACCACCCACCATGGAGACCACTGCGGTGCCGAGCCAGGAGACCAGCCCGCCTGCCGGTTCAAGGACGTGCTCCAGACCGTGCAGGGTGTCATGGAAGAAGTGGAGACCGACCTCGCCCAGGTTCTCCCAGATGAGGTGACCGCCCACCCACAGCATCGCCAAGGTGCCCACGATGGAGAGCAGGTCGAAGACCTTGGGCATGGCTCTGATCATGCCCAAGCCCAGGATCCGGACCCAGCGGGATCGCCTGCGGGCCATGAAGCGTCCCGTGTCATCCAACCGGATCAGCGCGGCCACGGCACCGTAGACCAGCACCGTCATCAGGATGGCGACGACGCAGAGGGTGGCGAGCCGGGTCCAGAACCCGTGCGCGTGGATCGTGGACAGGGAGATGGTCATGATCTCCATCGACAGCACCAGATCTGTCATGACCGCGGAGCGGACCATGGACTTCTCCAGCGCTTCCGGAGTGTCGGCGACCACCTCTGCGCTGTGGTGCTCCTCCTTGACGATGTGCATCCACTCGAGTGCCTTCTCCGCGCCCTCGTAGCTCAAGTAGGTCCCGCCGATGATCAGCAGGTACGGGAACAGGACGGGCGCGATCCAGGAGAGGATCAGCAGCAACGGGATGACGATCAGGAACTTGTTGGCCAGGGACCCCTTGGTGATCTTCCAGACCACGGGGAGCTCGCGCTTGGGCGAGAGGCCGGTGACGTACTGGGGCGCCGCAGCGACGTCGTCCACGATCACGCCGGAGGTTTTCACCGCCGTCTTGGCGGCACCGGTGGCCACGTCGTCGATACTGGATGCCGCGGCCTTGGCCAGCACCGAGATGTCATCCAACAGGGCAAACAATCCGCCGGCCAAGTGCACTCCTCATGGTGATGTTATTGAGAGACCCAGTGTACGGCGGGGAGGTTTCGAGGACGGCTCGCCAGGCACGAACTGCATCACATCGATGTTCTCGTGGTCCACAGGCATGTCAAGGTCCTGGTCGGCACGGACGGGTCGTTCGTACGGTGCACTCCAACGGCTCCATGCAGTATCCGTTGGTCAATGACGAGGCGACCTGACGTACCTCGAGCAGATCTCTGGGATCGCCCACGAGCTCGCCCTCAGCTTCCAGACCGACCACGGAAACCGCATCGTCTTCGCGACGAAGAAGTCTCTGCGGGAGAACAAGGTGTTCATCGACTGGTCCCAGAACTCTGCGGCCAAGACAACGGTGGCCATGGGCCGAACCGGGTGCCCGAGAAAATCTGGATGGTCCAGCTGACCAAGTGTTCGCCGTAGGAGAGCGTTTCGTCGACGCCGGACTCGAGAGCGAATCGACGGAAATCGGCGTCGAACGGCACTGGTGGTGAGCGTGGTGCGGAGACACCGGGAGGGCATCCGTGCGCTCGCTCACGTTCTACCGGCAGCCGATAGCGCCGGCGGTGCCGTCTCCCTTCTGGCCTCCGCCGCAGAAAGACACCACCGCTTCAGGTTCTTGCCGCTGAATCTCGCGATGCGAACTGGCTACCTCCTGACCTCGTCGGAGAGGTGATATAGCCGACATCACCGAGGCAAGCGGGCTGCGGCTGACCCGCTACCGCATGGTGTGGGGCAACCGCAAGCCCCTTGGCACCGGCGTGCGGAGCGCGCTACGGTTCCAGAACCAGCGCCGAGGCCGCGAAGGACTCGCGGTTGCGGCGCACGCACTGCAGAGTGAAGGGGAAGATCATGGGTTTCATCGCTTTTCTGGTCCTGGGCCTGATCGCCGGGGCCATCGCCAAGGCGATCCTGCCGGGCAAACAGGCCGGTGGATGGTTCGTCACGATGCTGCTCGGTGTCGTCGGAGCCGTCGTCGGCGGCTGGCTGGGGTCGGTGCTCTTCGACGCTGATCTGCAGGAATTCTGGTCGTTGCAGACGTGGCTACTCGCGATCGGTGGTTCCATCGTCGTGCTACTGGTCTATGGACTGATCGTGGGCCGCAGCAAGAGGGCCGTCTGACATCCGTGGCGGTCCACGGGCCGTCACGGTTCGGGAGATCCTTCCCCGCCGGCCGCCTCAGCAGCGGCCGCCTCAGGGTCGTCATGTCCGCGACGGGCGGGTGAGGAGGAGGCGTCCTCACCGAGTTCGTCCATGGCCGCACGAGGGGTCTCGTGCGTCGTCTCGATCTCTTGTTCGTCCTCACCTTCGATCAGCGGCTCGACGTCATCGCGGTGGTTGGTGGCGACCAGCTCCTCTTCTTCGTCGATCTCTTCGTTCTGTTCCCAGATCTCTGCCATGGTTCGGCTCCTTTCAGACTGTCAGCGACGGCTTTCCTTGCTGCGTCGGTCGTTCTCCTTCTGCAGCGCCTCGATGAGCTCGTTCTTGTTCATGGTGGAGCGCCCCTCGATGTCGAGTTCTTGGGCCAGGTCCATCAAATGTTCCTTGGTGGCGTTGGCGTCCACACCGCCGGCGGTCCGACGGTCGGTGTTCTTTCCGCCCTCGGCCTGTCTGTCGGACGGGCCCGATTCGTCCTTGGGCTGCCAATGGTCACCGACCTTCTCGTGGGTCTGTTTCAGCGCCGCCCACGCGGTTCGTTGGGCACGTTCCTCGTCGTTGTACTCCTCCATCGCGGAGTCATAGGCCTTGGCATAGGTACGTTGCGCCTTGGCGTCGGAGCGCTGCAGGGTTTGGGGCAGCTCATTCTTGCGCGCATTCCCGTGGCTGGTCGTCTTGGGCATCGCTGGTCCTGCCTTTCCTGAATCGGTGCTTCCTTGGCGCACTGCGGTCGGTGCTCAGTCCCGAGGTAACCCTCTTGAGCCTGGGTGTGCAAGGGCCTTGACGCGAATGGTGGACTGCAGCATCGTGAAAAGCGAGGCCCGTTACCACCGTGCGGCGGCCTCGCATTTGGCTGGATCCAAACGGCAATCGCAGTTACGGAGGAAGTCATGACGGAACACACCGACTACAGGTATCTCATCGTTGGGGGAGGCATGGTGGCGGACGCGGCCGCCCGCGGAATTCGCGAACTGGACCCCGACGGGAGCATCGGCATTCTCTCGAAGGAACACGTGCCACCGGCCACCCGACCGGCCCTGTCGAAGAAGCTCTGGACCGATCCAGATTTCGCCTTCGATGACATCTGGACGAATACCGAGGACGATACCGGAGCCGTGCGTCACGCGGGGGTCAGTGCGGTCAGCATCGACCGAGACGAGCAGGTCGTTGTCACGGACGGCGACGCGACCGTCGGATACCAACAGCTGCTGTTGGCTACCGGTTCCGAGCCCAAGCGACTGCAGCTTCTGGATGATCCCCGGGAGTTCGCTTTCCGAACGGTGGAGGACTACGAACGCCTGCGTGATCTCTCAGGTGGGGGCAAACATGTCGCGGTCATCGGAGGTTCCTTCATCGCTACCGAACTCGCTGCGGCTCTGGTTCAGAACGACACCAAGGTCACCCTCGTCTTTCCGGATGAGGTTCTCGGCGGATCGACCTTCCCGGACGACCTCGCCAAGTCCATCCACGCCAAATTTGCGAGCCACGGCGTGCAGCTGGTGCCCGGGGCGCGGGCCGAGTCCGCCGAGGTATCGGGCGAGCGGATCACGCTCAAGCTCTCCACCGGCGAGAACATCCAGTGCGATGCCGTGGTGGAAGGCGTTGGCGTGACGCCCAACGTCGAGCTGGCCAGCGAGGCCGGCCTGGACGTCGAGGACGGGGTGATCGTCGATGAGCACCTGCGGACAACTGATGGACACATCTTCGCCGCCGGCGACATCGCGTCCTATCCGGATCGGATTCTGGGCCGCACGCGCGTGGAACACGTGGACAACGCCACCGAGATGGGACACAAGGCCGGCCGGAACCTGGCCGGGGCGTTGGAACCCTATGATCACACCCCGCTTTTCTACTCAGATCTCTTCGATGACGGTTACGAGGCCGTCGGGACGCTGGACGCCTCCCTGGAGACCGTGACCAATCACGGCGACGAGGGGAGGATCGTCTACTACCTGGATGGCGATCAGGTGGTCGGTGTCTTGCTCTGGAACGAGTGGGACAAGACCGATGACGCCCGGGACGCCATCGCGAACGCCGATGCAACCGACCACGAGGCCCTGCGGCACCGGATACCGGTGGACGGGGAGGAGGACTGAGCATGGACCTCGGCATCGAGGGGCGCACAGCCCTGATCACTGGAGCGGACTCGGGAATCGGATGGCAGAGCGCAGCCGAACTGCGGCAGGAGGGTGCCAACGTGGTCCTGACCGATCTGAACCAGGACCAGGTCGGTGAGGCCGCGGACAGGCTTCCGGATGGCCCAGGTGCGGTGCACGCGATCGGTGCGGATCTGACCCGGTTGGATCAGATCGAAGCGCTGAAGGCGCACGTGGCTTCGGAAGTCGGCAGGATCGACATCCTGGTGCATGCGGCCGGAGTAACAGGTGCCCAGGGGCTCTTCCACGAGATCGATGACGACGGCTGGGTCAAGACCCTTGAGATCGACCTGCTGGCCGCCGTCAGAATCGCGCGGGCGTTCCTGGGGGACCTGCGGGCCAGTGGCAACGGACGCCTGATATTCCTTGCTTCCGAGGACGCCGTGCAACCTTACGACGACGAACTTCCCTACTGTGCTGCGAAGGCCGGGGCGCTGGTCTTGGCCAAGGGCCTCTCCAGGACGTATGCACGTGAGGGTCTCCGGGTGAACGCCGTCTCACCGGCCTTCATCCACACGCCCATGACTGACGCCATGATGGACAAGCGAGCACAGGAACTGGGCGTGGACCGTGACGCCGCCATCGAGAGCTTCCTCAGCGAGAAACGCCCGTATCTGGAACTCAAGCGGCGCGGCCGTCCGGACGAGGTGGCTGCCGTCATCGCGTTCCTCTGTTCCGACCGGGCCAGCTTTGTCAACGGTTCCAACTATCGCGTGGACGGCGGGTCCGTAGCGACCGTCTAAGCCTCTGCGACATGACCAATGCACAGAGAACAGGCGGCCACGACACCATGGAAGGTGTCGTGGCCGCCTGTTGCAGGAACGAACGCTCTGAAGGATCCGCACAATCCTTCAGGACGTACTCGGCGTCCGGATCTCCGCTCCGATGAACCAGGACTGCTGTTCCAGCTGGCTGATGTAGCTGTGGAGAATATCCGCACTGGTGGGGTCCGCGGCGTCGACGTCGTCGTGGACCCGACGCATGGTCCCCACCGCGTCGTCGATCGCCGTCACGATGGCCTTGATGGCGGCATGGGTGTCGATCTCGCCTGCCGGGAACTCCTTGAGCGTGGAGCGGGTGGCAACCACTTCCGGGCGGCCATCAGCGGTGGAATGCAGTGCACGCAGACGCTCTGCGATCTCGTCGGCACCCTCACGGGCCACGTTGACGAGTTCGTCCAGGTTCAGATGCAGATCCCGGAAGTTGGCCCCCACGATGTTCCAATGGGCCTGCTTGCCCACCAGGTGAAGGTTGATCAGATCCACCAGGACATCCTGCAAGCCATCGCGCAGCTTCCGCGGTGCCTTGAACCCGTGTTCCGAAGCTTCCAGGCGTGTCGGCTGGTCGCCGACACTGCCGGTCGCAGACCCCTGGGGGAGAGCCCCTCCCTCGTCCGTCCAATCATGGCCGGGCTCGGTGTTCAGAGCCGGATCGGTGGTGATATCGGTTGTGCTGGTCATGCTGCGATCCTCCTTCCGGGCCATGGTGCGACCCGGTCGAGTTCGATCCGCCGGTTGAGCTGTTGGTTACGGTCCAACCACGCGGAATCGCTGACGTTCTCCACGGTAGGAGCCTCCGTAGGTCAGTGCAACCATGGTGGGCCGGTGCAACCGCGGGGAGGATGTCAGTCCTCTTCTTCGGGTTTGATGACCAAGAACGCGAGCACCACGGGAACGCAAGCGATGCAGGCGCCCACCAGGAACGCCTGCTGCGATCCGTTGGCTCCCGCCTCCACCACGGAGGAGCCCGAATCGGCTCCCGTGTACAGGGCCGTCGAGTAAATGGAGATCAGGACCGCCGTACCGACCGCGCCGAAGACCTGCTGGATGGTGTTCAACGCGGCGGAACCATGTGAGTAGAGGTGACGGGTCAGTGACCCCAACGACGCGGAGAACAAGGGGGTGAAGGAACCGGCCAAGCCCAACGACATGACCGTCTGCGCCACGACCAGCAGCGCCACGGGCGTGTTCTGGTCCGCAGTGGAATAAAAGAACAGCGCAGCGGCAATCATGATGGTGCCCGGAACCAAGAGGGTCTTGGGCCCGCGGGCGTCGTAGATCCGTCCCATCACCGGACCGAGCAATCCCATGAGGATCGACCCGGGGAGCAGTACCAGTCCCGCGGACGTGGGGGACAGGCCCACCACGTTCTGCAGGAACAGCGGCAAGAGGCCGAAGGTGCCGAACATGGACAACGCCACCACGGCCATGATGATGACGCAGATGGTGTAGTTCCGGGCCGCGAACACGCGCACGTCCAGCAACGCAGCATCTCGCTTGGTGAGGGCCAACTGCCTGGCGATGAAGCCGGCCAATGCCACGGCTCCCAGGGCCACCGGCACCCATGGTTGCACCGCTGAGGAAGCCGTCTCGTCTCCGTGAGCGGAACCGAACAGACTCAGCCCGTACACGATGCCGCCGAAAGCAAGAGCGGAGAGCACCACCGAGAACACATCCAACGGGACGCGCTCGTTCTCACCGAGGTTGGTCATCCACTTGATACCGAGCCCCAGTGCAATGAGGGCGATGGGCAATACGATGCCGAACAGCCAGCGCCAGCCCAACGAATCCAGGACCACCCCGGACATGGTGGGGCCGATGGCAGGGGCCAGGGACATGACCAGGCCAACGCGTCCCATCATGCGCCCGCGAGAGCGCGAGGGCACCACATTCATGATGGTGGTCATCAGCAGTGGCATCATGATGCCGGTGCCTGCCGCCTGGACCACGCGTCCCACCAGCAGCATGGGGAAACCTTGGGCCACCAAACACAGCAAGGTTCCTGCACCGAACGCCGTCATGGCGGTGATGAAAACTTGGCGAGTGGTGAAGCGCTCGATCAGGAAGCCTGTGGTCGGGATGATCACGGCCATGGTGAGCATGAACGCGCTCGTGAGCCACTGACCCAACTCGGGCGGGATCCCGAGGTTCTTGTTCAACTCCGGGATGGCGATGGCCATGGTGGTCTCGTTGAGGATCGCGACGAACGCCGCGACCAGCAGCAGCCAGATGACCCGCATTCCGGCGGGATCGATCCCGTCGTTGTCCGTGGTGCGGGCAGGGGCCGATGACATGTGAATACCTCTGGGTTCGGAGCTTTTTCGTCGGAGTGTGCTGCGAGGCCTGAATAGGCTTTGAGGCGCAGGCGCCCATTCTGCCAGGTTTGGAGGCGCCGTATCGGGCCGAGCGCCACCGCTGCAGACTCTTTGATCCAACTCTGTTACGTATCCGTGATCCTTCATGGTGCGTCTGCGCGTGGAGGCTTGCTAGCCTGACTTCCATGACGAGTGATCCGCTGACTTCCACGTGGTTGTACGCCGTGGCCGGGGTGTAGATCAACGTCGACGACTTCTCATAAAACATATTCTGGCTCACTCACCGTCGCCGCAAGCGCACGGTCAGCGCCGAGATGGGCCGCCTGGGGGACCAGCCGCTGCTGCGCTCCACCGACAAGCCGGGATGGGGCACCCGGCGCAAGTTCTCCGATGAGTTCCAGGTGGGTACCGAGGTCCCGGTCACGGTCCCGGCACAGGGCGGCGGCCTCGAACAAGTCACCATGCGGGTCTCTCGCCTCTCCAAGGCGCGCGGAAGCGTCCACGGAAAGACCGGAGTGGTGATTCAAGCCTACCTGGAACAGTTCGAGGGCGTTGAACTGCCCATCACCTTGCCGATTTCCGGGGATCGAGGTGCGGTGATGCTACGCCTGTCGCAGGAGGGCATCACGGCCCGTTCCAGGGATGAACGCGAGGTGTGGCAGACCTCGTGGAAGAGCCTACGGTTCGTGAACTCTCTGCCAACGGACGCCGATCCGCGGCTCGTGCTGCGCTCCGAGGACTTTTCCGAACTGCACATCGATCCCCGCCGCGGTGCCGGGGACTACGCGGAAGGACTGGTGTGCAAGTACGGGCGGTTGGCCCTGCCCAACACCTGGGACCGGGAACCGGGAACCTTGGGTGTTCCGGCCACTCCGACGGAAACCACCACGATCTCTGAATCGGCAGAAACGGATGAGGACGCCCCAAGCGATGCAGAGGAGACCCAGCCCCAGGGCTAGGGTGGCAGAAGACACTACCCGTGAGTAGCCAAGGAGTCTTCCCCTCATGCACGCACCCGACCAGTTGCCCCCTGACCTGAGTTCCGTCGAGGCCTACTACGAGCTCATGCGCCGGGACGGTGACACGGCAACGTACCGTTCCACCGTCCATTCCCAAGGCGCCTGGAATGTCGGCGAACAGCATATGGCACCAGCCACGGGGCTGTTGGTCAACGAACTCCTTCAGTTCCGGCCCCGAGAGGGCGTGCGGCTGGCCCGGATATCCCTGGACATCATCGGCTTCATCCCTGGCGGCGAGTTCACCGTGACCACCCGACTGCTGCGTCCGGGGAGGACCATCGAACTGGTCGAGGCCGTGTTGGAGGCGCATGGGCGCACCAGCATCCGTGCGCGTGCATGGAGGTTGGCCACCCAGGACACCCGCGAGGTGGAATGCGTGCACGAGCCTCCTATGCCCGGCCACGACTCCATGCAGCCGTACGACATCACCGGCGTCTGGCAGGGTGGCTTCATCTCCTCCCTCGACGGCCGCCGCGATGCGTCCGCAGAGGCCGGCTCCGGCCGAGTATGGATCACGAACCCCTATG
Source organism: Galactobacter sp. (assembly GCF_022712295.1). Taxonomy (GTDB): domain Bacteria; phylum Actinomycetota; class Actinomycetes; order Actinomycetales; family Micrococcaceae; genus Galactobacter. The sequence continues at coordinate 281 of NZ_JALAGT010000008.1, read as the reverse complement.
ACATGGTCGCGGGCCAGGAGACGGCTGACGTCACCAAGATCCTCGGCATGGTGGACACGGCCAACGGGATCGCACTGTCTCAGGGACCCGGGGACTGGCTCTTCCCCAACGTGGACCTCCAGATCCACTTGTTCCGCCTACCCAAGGGCCGTTGGCTCGGCCTGGACACCATGCAGACCTTCGGAGCCGACGGCGTCGGCCTCACCTCGTCCGTTCTGCACGACGAGGACGGCCCGTTCGGCCGCTCCGCGCAGATCCTGACGATCCGCCGCCAGGGCTGG
>NZ_JALAGT010000079.1 GCF_022712295.1 Galactobacter sp. | reverse complement strand
TCCCCCCGGGGGCCTCTCCCGCGCGTTCGTTCCCGCCAAGCCCCGCGGGCGGGGGGGGGGGTGGCGCCGCACGGTCCGGGCCGGGCGCAACCGGCATGTCTGATCAGAGCATGCAGGACACGCAGCCTTCGACCTCGGTCCCTTCCAGGGCCAGCTGGCGCAGGCGGATGTAGTAGATGGTCTTGATGCCCTTCTTCCACGCGTAGATCTGGGCCTTGTTGATGTCCCGGGTCGTGGCGGTGTCCTTGAAGAAGAGGGTCAGCGACAGTCCCTGGTCCACGTGCTGCGTGGCCACGGCGTAGGTGTCGATGATCTTCTCGTAACCGATCTCGTAGGCATCCTGGTAGTAGTCCAGGTTGTCGTTGGTCAGGTACGGCGCCGGGTAGTAGACGCGGCCGATCTTGCCTTCCTTACGGATCTCGATCTTCGAGGCCACGGGGTGGATCGAGGAGGTCGAGTTGTTGATGTAAGAAATGGATCCCGTGGGTGGAACGGCCTGCAGGTTCTGGTTGTAGATGCCGTGCTCCTGCACGGACGCCTTCAACGCGACCCAGTCGTCATGGTCGGGGATGTGGATGTCCTTGAACAATTCCGCCACCTTCTCGGTGGCGGGAACCCACTCCTGCCCCAGGTACTTGTCGAAGAACTCACCGGAGGCGTACTTGGAATCCGCGAAGCCCTCGAACGCGTGACCGTGCTCCTTGGCGAGCTCGTTGGAGGCCCGCAACGCGTGGAACAGCACGGTGTAGAAGTAGATGTTGGTGAAGTCCAGGCCCTCCTCGGAGCCGTAGTGGACCCGCTCACGCGCCAGGTAGCCGTGCAGGTTCATCTGGCCCAAGCCGATCGCGTGGGACTTCGCGTTGCCATCTGCAACCGAGGGGACCGAGTTGATGTAGCTCATGTCGGAGACCGCGGACAGCGCACGGATGGCTGCTTCGATGGAGGCACCGAAGTCCGGGGAATCCATGGTGTGGGCAATGTTCATGGAACCCAGGTTGCAGGAGATGTCCTTGCCGATGACCTCGTAGGAGAGGTCGTCCTTGTAGGTGGACGGCGTGGAGACCTGCAGGATCTCGGAGCACAGGTTGGACATGGTGCTCTTGCCCTTGATCGGGTTGGCCCGGTTCACCGTGTCCTCGAACACGATGTAGGGGTAGCCCGACTCGAACTGGATCTCCGCGAGGGTCTGGAAGAACTCACGAGCATTGATCTTGGTCTTGCGGATGCGCTTGTCATCCACCATCTCGTAGTACTTCTCGGACACGTTGATGTCGGCGAAGGGAACACCGTAGACGCGCTCCACGTCGTACGGGGAGAACAGGTACATGTCCTCGTTGGACTTGGCCAGGTGGAACGTGATGTCGGGGATGACCACACCGAGGGAGAGCGTCTTGATGCGGATCTTCTCGTCCGCGTTCTCACGCTTGGTGTCCAGGAAGCGGTAGCTGTCCGGGTGGTGGGCGTGCAGGTACACGGCGCCGGCACCCTGACGTGCACCGAGCTGGTTGGCGTAGGAGAAGGAGTCTTCCAGCAGCTTCATCACGGGGATGACACCGGAGGACTGGTTCTCGATGTGCTTGATCGGAGCACCGTGTTCGCGGACGTTGGTCAGCTGCAACGCCACGCCGCCGCCGCGCTTGGACAGCTGCAGGGCGGAGTTGATGCCGCGGGCGATGGACTCCATGTTGTCCTCGACGCGCAGCAGGAAGCAGGACACCAATTCTCCGCGCTGAGCCTTGCCCGCGTTCAGGAACGTGGGGGTGGCGGGCTGGAAACGCCCTGAGATGATCTCCTCCACGATGCTGATGGCCAGCTGCTCATCACCACGGGCCAGGTGCAGGGCCACCATGCAGACGCGGTCCTCGAAGCGTTCCAGGTAACGCTTACCGTCGAAGGTCTTCAGTGCGTAGGAGGTGTAGAACTTGAAGGCGCCGAGGAACGTCTCGAAGCGGAACTTGCGCTTGTACGCCAGGTCGAAGAGCGAGCGAATGAACTGCTCGGAGTACTGCTGCAGCGTCTCCGGCTCGTAGTACTTCTTCTCAACGAGGTAGGCCAGCTTCTCTGACAGGTCGTGGAAGAAGACCGTGTTGTTGTTGACGTGCTCCAGGAAGTACTGGCGCGCGGCCCAGCGATCGGCCTCGAACTGGATCTTCCCCTCTGCGTCGTAGAGGTTCAGCATCGCGTTGAGCTCGTGATAGCCGAGACCCTGATAGGCCTCGGGCATCTCCTTGGTGCTGCGGGTGAGGGTTCCGCTCGCTACTGACGTGTCCAAAACTCGTCCAATCCTTGGTTGACGCGGGCCACGTCCTCGGGAGTGCCCATCAGTTCGAAGAGATACAGCACCGGAACATCCAATTTGGCGGCGATCTTGTGGGCCGCGAGGTTGTAGCTGGTGCCGAAGTTGGTGTTGCCCGCACCGATCACACCGCGAAGGTGCTCCCGGTTGGCCGGGTTCCGCAGGAAGTTGAGGACCTGCGGCGGGATGGTGTGCGCACCCTTCTCCCCGCCGTAGGTGGGGAGGACCAGAACGTAGGGTGCCTCCGTCACCAGGTCCGGTTCGCTGCGGCGCAGCGGGATCCGGGCCGCGTCCCGCCCGAGCTTGTGCACAAAGCGCAGCGTGTTACCTGAGATCGAGGAGAAGAAGACCAGTTGATCCTGAGTGGACTGCGTGGTCGGTTCCGAGTAATGATGCGGTCCCTGCTGACTGGTCTGGTCCGGGGCTATGGCATGTGCTGCTGAGCTGGTCATGTCCTCTGTGCCTCCTTGTCTTGCCAAGTGTGCTTGTCTGGCCAAGCGTGTGGCGCGGGCGGAACGGACCCACAGGGTGCGCTCCGCCCGTGACTGACGAACTCGTGGCGTGATCAGGCCACGGAGGTGGCAGCGATCTCCTCGATCTTGTCCGGGCGGAAACCGGACCAGCAATCGCTCTCCGTGATGACCACGGGGGCCTGCATGAAGCCGAGGTCGCGAATGCGCTCCAGGGCCGCAGGGTCCTGGGAGATGTCGACCTTCTTGTATTCGATGCCCTTACGGTCCAGAGCACGGTAGGTGGCGTTGCACTGCACGCAGGAGGGCTTGGTGTAGACGGTGACGGACATGTCGTTTTCTCCTTCTCGATCCCGTCCTTGACGGGTGGGGATCAGCCGGCGTGATGACTGGTGTCAGGCTGGAATTCAGCTGGTGAAGTCTTGGTCCTGCAGGGTTTGGGGACGGGGTTTCCCCCTCGTTCCTCACCCCTGGAGGATATCGAGGGCTGCGACGCCCTCAACACCTCCATACTAACCACAACCACTACATCTTGTGGCACATTCCCTCCTCACCCCCCATATCCTGTCTTACACGCGTGTGGTTCATCCACCGTTCGTCCACAACCTCTGTGGACCAAGGCATCCGCGGGAGGACGCGGATATGACCACGTGAGCACCCGAGTTCTCCACAAGCTCGTCGGAGTACTACCCACAGAAAAATTGAATCTCACACCCCTGACGGATTGCGTCACACACCGGCGTGTCGGGAATTCTTGCCCCCGTGGGCCTTCCGGGGCAGTCTTGGAGATGCACTTGTATGACCGGTCGAGGATGCCCGGGAGAAGGGGCCCAGCCTTGGTGCCCACAGCCTGCAGAAAGAGCCTGAACACATGTCCACAGTGGCCAAGCAGCTCGTCGATTCCCTCGCGGCGCAGGGGGTGAAACGCGTCTATGGAGTACCCGGTGACTCGCTCAACGGCATCACCGACGCCATCCGGACCTCCAAGAAGCTCACGTGGTCGCATGTGCGACACGAGGAGACCGCAGCCTTCGCCGCTGCAGCGGAAGCCGCCCTCACCGGTGACCTGGCCGTGTGCGCCGGTTCCTGCGGGCCCGGCAACCTGCACCTGATCAACGGCCTGTTCGATGCCCAACGCTCCCGCGTGCCGGTCCTCGCCATCGCGGCCCAGATCCCGTCGGACGAGGTGGGATCCAACTACTTCCAGGAGACGCACCCGCAGGACCTCTTCCGCGAGTGCGCGGTCTACACCGAACTCGTCAGCAACCCGGAACAGATGCCTCGGCTCTTGCGTATCGCCATGCAGGAGGCCATCTCCAAACGCGGCGTCGCCGTGCTGGTGATCCCGGGCGACGTGGCCTTGCAGGATGCCGTGAGTTCGGACCTGGCCACCGTCACCGCCCCCGAGCCCAAGATCCTTCCGTCCGATGATGAACTCGCGGATCTGGCGAAGCTGCTCAACAGCTCCCAGAAGATCACCATCCTGGCCGGCGCAGGCGCCGCCGGGGCACACGAGGAACTCGTGGCGCTGGCTGACACCCTGGCGGCTCCCGTGGTCCACGCCCTGCGCGGAAAGGAGTACGTGGAGTACGACAACCCGTTCGACGTCGGCATGACCGGCCTCCTCGGCTTCGCCTCCGGCTACCGCGCCATGGATGCGTCCGAGGTGGTGCTGGTGCTCGGCTCCGACTTCCCCTACCAACAGTTCTATCCCAAGGACGCCAAAGTGGTGCAGGTGGACATCGACGGCGCGCAGCTCGGCCGACGTGCACCCCTGGCGATGGGCCTGGTCGGCACCGTGAAGGACACCGCGGCCGCACTGCAACCCTTGCTGACCCGCAAGACCAAGCGCAACCACCTCGAGGATGCTCTCAAGCACTACCGTTCCACCCGCGAGAAGCTGGATGACCTGGCCACCCCGGCCAGGAAGAAGCACGCCTTGCACCCGCAGTACGTGGCACAGCGCATCGACACCCTGGCCGACGACGACGCGGTGTTCATCCCGGACGTGGGTTCCCCGGTGGTCTACGCCGCGCGGTACCTGACCATGAACGGCAAGCGCCGCATCATCGGCTCCTTCAACCACGGTTCCATGGCCAATGCCGTCCCCCATGCCATCGGCGCCTCGAGCGTGGACCCGTCCCGGCAGATCGTGACCCTGTCCGGAGACGGCGGCCTGGCCATGCTCTTGGGTGATCTCATCACCCTCAAGCAGTCCAAGCTGCCGGTCAACGTGGTGGTCTTCAACAACTCCTCGTTGAACTTCGTGGAGCTTGAGATGAAGGCTGCCGGCTTCGTCACCTACGGCACCGACTTGGACAACCCGGACTTCGCCGCCATCGCCGAGGCGTGCGGCGTCAAGGGCTTCACCGTCACCGAATCGAGTCAGCTCGACGATGTGCTCAAGGAAGCCTTTGCCTACGACGGCCCCACGCTCGTGGACGTCCACACGGGTCGGCAGGAGCTCACGCTCCCACCGAAGATCGGCATGGAGCAGGCCAAGGGGTTCGCGCTCTACGCGCTGCGCTCCGTCCTCTCAGGGCGCGGAGACGAACTGCTGGACCTCGCCAGCACCAACTGGCGTCAGCTGTTCTGAGCCGTCAGTTGCTCTGAGTGGCCCCGGAGGGCTGCGCCAGCGCCTCGCTCAGATCGAACTGCGGGCAATCCGACCACAGTCGATCCAAGGCGTAGAAGGCGCGGTCTTCCGGGTGCTGGACGTGTACCACGATGTCGCCGTAGTCCAACAGCACCCAGTGGCCGTTGCCCTTGCCCTCCCGGCGCAGCGGGTGGTCCGCATGCTGCAGACGCAGCTGCTCCTCGATCTCCTCGGCAATGGCTTCGACCTGACGCTCGGAACCACCGGAGACGATCAGGAAGATGTCTGCCAGACCCAATCGCTCCCCCACTTCGAAGGCCACGATGTTCTCCCCCACTTTCTCCTGAGCGGCGCGTGCGGCGGTGAGAACCCGATCGGAGACGATGGCGGGAAGTGTCATGAGGACCTCGAAATCTTGTCTGATGAGAGAAAACGTAGCGCCTGGGCGCTGGTGAAGAAACAGTTGGCCGGTACCCGCGGCCGTTGAACCGTCAGCGAGTGAGGGTTCAGAGGTTGATGGCGAGAACCACCGCAGCGGCGGCAACCACCACTGACCCGATCACCACGGCCAGACCGGCCCTGGTCCGGTTCACACCGGAGACGCGATATTCCAGCGGGTCCAGCCCATGGGCTTGTCGGGCCTGAAGCGGCTCGACCGCTTCGTCCTGACTGCGGGCAGACGCTGCGGACAGCACCACAGGAACGGTGTCCGTGGCAGGAGCCATCAGGCCGGTGTTCTCCAGCTGACGCTGCTCAGGGGAGTTGAGCGGTGCAACGGCCGGTGCCAAGGGCTTGGGCTCCGCGCTGCGCTTGGCCGCCCTGCGCTGGCTGCCCTTGGTCGGTGCCGAGGGAACCGACGGAGCCGCGGCACGCTGCTGGATGCCCAACAGTTCCGAGAAGGACGGCTGTGCCGACGCCGCACTCGGGGCCTCGGTCGCAGCACGCTGCTGGTGAGCGCGGTCCAAGGCGCTGCGCAGCACCTGATGACGCTCCTCCTCGAGTTCGGCAATCCGCTCGGGGGGAAGCTGGTTCGGCTCATGGCTGGACAAGGCCGCCTGAGCGGACCGGCTCAGTTCCGCGACATCATAGGAATGCGTGGCAGGCTCGGGCGCCTCGGGTTGCGCCGCAGCCTGAGGCGGCACGGGTGGCAGTGGCGGCGGAGCAACGGGCATCGACTCGGCCGAAGGCGTCGGTTCCGGCCGGGAGTCCTGCCCCGGTTTCGGCGTGGGCGCCGTAATCGGCTTGAAGACACTGTCGGGTTGGCCCCGTCCACCGGAAACGATGGGCGGCAGACCCAGCTGCGTCGCGTCGTCGTCCACCTCGGGATCCGCGGCAGGCTCCGGTTCCGGGGACGCCTTCGGCGCAGGAGCGGGCTTCGGAGCAGGGGGCTCCGCGATGGGCGGCTGCCCGCCTTCGGACTCCGGAGCCACCGGCTTCGAAACGGGCGGTTCGGCGATGGGAGGAAGCGGCGCGGGTGGCACCTCATCCGAGACATCCGGTTTCGGGGACTCCGGTGCCAGCTTCGGGATCCGGCGCACTCCGCCGTCCACCGGACCGATTCCGCGGCGACGACCATGGGAGGGCCGCGGAGCACCGGCCGGCGAGGCGCCGGCGGCCGACGCGACGGTGGGTGCCCCAAGCTCGTTCACCGGACCCGCGCTGCGTCGGCCATGGCGGTGTTCGGCACCGGGACGTTGCGTGGTCTCGGGCTGCGCGGTCTGACGCGGTGAGGGTTCCGACTGTTGCGGCGCGGGCGTGCTCGGGCTCAGGCTCGGCGCGGATTGAGGCGTGCCGCTGGAAGGCTGGGCCGATTGCTGCTGTGCGGCGCCTTCCTGGGCGCGCCGCAGCTCACGGGCCTCACGTCGAGTGAGGGGGCGCTGCGGATCCGTCATGACGGGCTCTCTCCCACCGGGGCCGGAAGCCCCCGATACAACTGGTACTTGTTGATGTACTGCACCACGCCGTCTGGCACCAGGTACCAAACCGGCGAACCCTCCGCGACACGCTCTCGGCAGTCGGTGGAGGAGATCGCCATGGCGGGTACCTCCAACAATCGCACATCCTTCATGCCCATGTCGCTCAACTCGTGTCCAGGGCGCGTCACACCGACGAAGGTGGCCAGCTCGGTGAGCTCGTCCACGTCCTTCCACGACAAGATGGCCGCCAGGGCATCCGCCCCTGTGATGAAGAAGAGTTCGTCGCCGGGCCGCTGCTCGCGCAGGTCACGCAAGGTATCGATGGTGAAGGTGGGTCCAGGACGGTCGATGTCCACCCTGGAGACGGTGAAGCGGGGGTTGGAGGCCGTCGCGATCACCGTCATCAGGTAGCGGTGCTCGGACCCGGTGACGTGCTTACCCACGCCTTCCTTCTGCCAAGGACGCCCCGTAGGGACGAAGACGACCTCGTCCAGCTGGAAACGTGCGGCCACCTCTGAGGCGGCCACCAGGTGGCCATGGTGCACGGGATCGAAGGTCCCGCCCATCACCCCTATACGGCGGTTGCTCACAGGTGACCGACTGCTCAGTGCTCGCTCGGGCCGAAGGACCCGATCTGCTTCGAGGGATCCACCACGTCTGCACCGGCCTCATGGCGGTTGTAGGCGCCGGAGAAGGAGCCGGTGATCAGCAGCAGGACAAGGAAACCGAGCATGATTCCCCCGCCGATGATGAAGCCCCACATGAGGCCATTGCCGCCCTCGTGTTCGGCGGCCTCTGCGATGACGGAGGTAGCGGCCAGGATATTCATAGGTGTTCTCTCCTCGACAAGTGCTTCGAGGACGTACCCATCTGGTGCAGCCACGTCCTCACGGTGATGCTCGCCGTCCATTCTATCCGAGCGGCGACCCCCCTGGCGTCAGGCTCGCACGTGACCGTCACCCTCCACGACCCACTGGGTGGTGGTCAGTTCCGCCAGACCCATGGGACCGCGAGCATGCATCTTCTGTGTGGAGATACCCACCTCGGCGCCCAGGCCCAGCTGGCCACCATCGGTGAAGCGCGTCGAGGCATTGATCATGACCGCCGCAGAGTCGACTCCCGCCACGAACTGCCGTTGAGCCGCGATGGAATCGGTGACGATGGCCTCCGTGTGCCCGGTGGAGTACGTGCGGATGTGCTCCAGCGCCTGGTCCAGGCTGTCCACCACGCGCACAGCGATCTCCAGCGCGCCGTACTCGGTGGCCCAGTCCTCCTCGGTGGCGGGGACCGTCTCCAATTGCGGCACCAGGGCGGCCGCGCGTTCATCCGTGTGGAGCACGACGTCGGATTCGGCCAGGGCCGTCATGGCGGCCGCGCCCGCGGTCGCCGCATCCGCATGGATGAGCAGGGTCTCCGCGGCATTGCACACGCTGGGACGGTGCACCTTGGCGTTGTGGACAATCTGCATGGCGCGTTCCACGGGTGCGTCCTGGTGCAGGTAGACGTGCACGTTGCCCTCACCGGTCTGCACCACGGGGACGCGCGAATTGCGCACCACGTCCTGAATCAGTCCGTGGCCACCGCGAGGCACCAGCAGGTCGATGCTGCCCACGGCACGCATCATTGCGGCGGCAGCCGGCCTGCCCCCGTCATCCACGGTCTGCACGGCACCGGCCGGCACGCCGTTGGCAACCAGGGTGGTGCGGATCAATTCCACGAGCACGGCATTGGTGGACGCCGCGGCGGATCCTCCACGCAGCAGCACCGCGTTGCCGGACTTCAGGCCGATTCCGGCGATGTCCACGGTGACGTTGGGGCGGGCCTCGTAGATGGCTCCGACCACGCCGAGCGGCACCCGCGTCTGGCGTAGGCGCAGGCCGTTGGGGAGCGTGGAACCGCGCACCACCTCGCCGATCGGATCCGGCAGCCCCGCCAACTCCCGCAGTGCGGAGCGAAGTCCCTCGATCCGGGCGGTATCCAGCATCAGCCGGTCGAGCAGCTGAGGTGAGGTCCCATTGGCCTCACCGCGACGCAGGTCCTCTGCGTTGGCCTCGATGATGGTTTCCGCGTGGGCCACCAGGGTCTCCCCCACGGCCACCAGTGCATCATCCTTCTGCTGTCTGGTCAGGCCGGCCAGGACGCGGGACGCGTTGCGGGATTCCGCTGCGCGCTCACGGACCAGCACATCGGCCTGGTCCTCGGTCAGAGCAGTGGTTTGTTGAGTCGCATCAATTGTGGTGGACATGGCATCCACTCTACGAGAGACCCACAGGCGCAGCCCAAGTCAGATGACGTAAACCTCTTCGGTCCCGGCGCCGATCAGCGCCACATCGTCTGCATGAACCACTACTTTGGCGAAGCGCACGCCCAGTTCGGAACGCAGCTGCCCCATGGTCTTACCGAGCATCTGCGGCAGCTCGTCGGATGTGAAGTTCGCGAGGCCGTGGGCCAGGACGTTCCCGGCGCGATCCACGATCTCCACCGGGTCGCCGTCGTCGAAGTCGCCCTCGACAGCGGTGATGCCGGCGGCCAGTAGCGAGGCGCGATCCTGCGCCACGGCGCGCGCGGCGCCGTCGTCCAGAACCAGGCGGCCCTGCGTGGTCGCCAGGTGCTCGAGCCAGAGCAGGCGTAGCGGGCGGCGGTTGCGGCGTGCGGAGAACCACGTGCCGACGTCGTCGCCGTTGAGGGCGGAACCGGCCAGTGCGGCCGAGGTGACCACCGTGGGGATTCCGGACTGCGCCGCGATGGTGGCGGCCTGGACCTTGGTGGCCATGCCGCCGGTCCCGACGCCGGCCTCACCGACTCCCCCGATGTTTGCCTCGGCCAGGTCCGCTGAGGACTTCACGACGCTGACGGGTCGGCCGCCCTCCGACGGCGGGGCGTCATGCACCGCGGTCACATCGGAGAGCAGTACGAGCGCATCGGCCTGGACCAAGGAGGCCACCAGCGCGGCCAGACGATCGTTGTCGCCGAAGCGGATCTCGTGCGTGGCCATGGCATCGTTCTCGTTGACGATGGGTACAACGCCAAGGGCCAGCAGGCGGGAGAGCGAGCGGTACGCGTTGGCATAGTGTCCCCGCCGAATCAGGTCATCAGCGGTGAGCAGCACCTGCGCCACCGTGCGCCCATGGCGGGCGAAGGCACGGGAGTAGTGAGCCACCAACAGTCCCTGGCCAACAGCGGCTGCCGCCTGCTGCGTGGCCAGGTCCTTGGGCCGAGCCTCCAGCCCTAGCGGGGAGATCCCTGTGGCGATGGCGCCGGAAGACACCAGCACCACCTGTGTGCCGCGATCAAGGACACCATCCAACACGGTCTCCAGGTGTTCCAACGCGGCCACGTCCAACCCCCCGTCCACGCTGGACAGAGAGGACGAGCCGATCTTCACGACCACTCTTGAGGCGTACTTCAGTCCCTCGCGAGTTCGCGGTGTGGTGTGGTGCTCAATCCCGGTGTGACTCATTCATCCTCTTCGTTGTCGATTCCCCAGGTGCCGGTGCGACGCTCGGCCTCGAGCGCATCGCGTGTAGCGGCCCTGCGGTCCTTACGTGCCTGGTAGGCCTCTCGCCGTTCCCCCGTGGTGCGGCGTTCGTTCTGAGTCAGACGCAGATCATCTCCGCGGTTACCCAGCAGTTCCGCGCCCGCTGAGACGGTGGGCTCCCAGTCGAAGACCACGCCACCGTCACCACCGATCACCACGGCGTCGCCCGGCTTGGCACCCTCCTTGTAGAGGGATTCCTCGATACCCAGCTTGTTCAGTCGGTCGGCGAGGTAGCCGACGGCCTCATCGTTGCGGAAGTCCGTCTGGACCACCCACCGCTCGGGCTTCTCACCGCGGATCCGGAACAGCGGCTCGCCGTTCTGGGACTCCTTACGCACCGTGAACTCGATGCGTTTGACGGAGCGGGGACGCAGAACGGGGACCTCGACCTCTTCCACTTCCACCTCGGCGTTGGTCCTGGCCTGCTCCACGAGCTCGGCCATGGCGAAGGAGAGCTGCCGCAGCCCCTCGTGGGAGGCCGCGGACACCTCGAAGACCCGGTACCCGCGCTCCTCCAGGGTGGGACGAACGAACTCGGCCATGTCGCGGCCGTCCGGGACGTCCACCTTGTTGAGCACCACGAGGCGCGGGCGCTCGTTCAACGGAACCGGGGTCCCTTCAGCGAAACCGGCGTCCACGGTGTAGTGCTCCAACTCGGCCTCGATGGTCTCCAGATCGGAGATCGGGTCGCGGTCGGATTCCAGGCTGGCGGTATCCAGCACGTGCACCAGAGCGGCGCAGCGCTCCACGTGACGCAGGAATTCCAGGCCGAGCCCCTTGCCGTCGGCTGCGCCCTCGATGAGGCCGGGGACGTCCGCAACGGTGAAGCGGGTCTCGCCCGCCTGCACCACACCGAGGTGCGGCGTGAGGGTGGTGAACGGGTAGTCCGCGATCTTGGGGCGTGCAGCGGAGAGCGCGCTGATCAGCGAGGACTTGCCCGCGGAGGGGAAACCGACCAGGGCGACGTCCGCCACGGACTTCAGCTCGAGGACGATCTCGCGTTCCTGGCCGGGAACGCCCAGGAGCGCGAATCCAGGGGCCTTGCGCTTGGCGGAGGCCAGTGCCGCATTGCCGAGGCCACCCTGGCCGCCGGCCGCCGCCACGTATTCCTGTCCCGCCTTCACGAGGTCGGCGACGATGTCTCCATCGGGAGTCTTCACGACCGTGCCGACCGGCACCGGAAGCACCAGCGTCTCACCGACCTTGCCATGGCGGAAGTCACCCTTACCGGGCTCACCGTTCTCGGCACGCTGGATCTGGGCGTGGTGGTATCCGAGCAGAGTGGTGACCTGAGTGTCGGCTCGCAGGATCACGTCGCCGCCGCTGCCTCCGTTGGCGCCGTCCGGGCCACCCAGCGGCTTGAACTTCTCGCGGTGGACTGAGACACAGCCGTGCCCGCCATTACCACCGGTGAGGTGCATCTTGACGCGATCGACGAAGGCGGCCACGTTCACTCCTTCTTCAAGGTCGTGTACGAATCTGGAAGGTGATTCGTAAGGAAAAGGTACTGGATACGCAAACGGAGGGCAGGCTCAGTGCCCGCCCTCCGTTCAACGAGGGTGCGTGATCAATGGATCACGCGTCGACTCATTCGCCGACGATGTTGACCACGCGGCGACCGCGTGCCGAACCGAACTCGACTGCGCCGGCGGACAGGGCGAACAGGGTGTCGTCCTTACCGCGGCCAACGTTGGCGCCCGGGTGGAAGTGCGTGCCGCGCTGGCGGACGATGATCTCGCCTGCCTTGACGACCTGACCACCGAAGCGCTTCACACCCAGGTACTGGGCGTTGGAGTCGCGACCGTTACGAGTGGAGCTTGCGCCCTTCTTATGTGCCATGGTTCCTACCTACCTCTTCAGCTAGTCTCGATGGGCCTGAATCAGGCGATCGAGGTGATCTCGACCTTGGAGAGCGCTGCGCGGAAACCCTGGCGCTTCTTGTAACCGGTCTTGTTCTTGTACTTCTGGATGACGATCTTCTGACCACGCTCGTGACCCAGAACCTTGGCCTGGACCTTCACGCCGGACAGGGAATCGGCATCCGAGGTGACCTTGTCACCATCGACCAGCAGCACCGCGGGGAGCTCGACGTTGCCGCCGACCTCTTCCTGGAGGCGGTCGAGGGTGATGACGTCGCCCACGGCGACCTTCTCCTGGCGCCCACCAGCGCGAACAATCGCGTACACCACTTGGTACTCACTTCTCTCGACATTGACATTGACATGTCCCACCACTGCGCCGCTACACGGTTGTGTCGCATTCACGAGTGACGGGGAAACTCACGGGCATCGTCCGCCCCGAACCATTGGTTGGATCGTGATGCACCGAGGATCAATCTTACCGGCTGGATGACGCTTGCGGCAAACGAATGATGCCCCGCGTGTCGCGTCGTGATGAAGGTCATGACGCGACACGCGCTCTTCGAGCCATAAGAAACGCTCAGAGCTCCGAGGCGGGGACTCCCACACCGAGCATGACGGGCTCCTCGGCGGCCTTGGGTTCGGCCGCTGCCCCACTGTTGGTGGTCACCACCGACGTTGAGACGATCGTGGTCCCGCGCGCGCCCGCTTCCGCGTTCACCACGGTCACACTGGCATCGGCCCCACCGGCCGACGACGCGGCGCGGCGACGGCGCGCCGGCCGCTTGGGTGCCGCGGCAGGCTCCTCAACGACCGCGACGCGCGGCTCGCGGCGGGACGTCGCCTTCGGTTCCGCAGCGGAAGGCTCGGAGGGCACCGAAGCCGCCTTCGGTTCGTCGGGCACCTTGTCACCCTGCTGCTGCCGGGGCTGCTCGCTGTCCTGCTGCTGCTCGTCCTGGGCCGGCTGACCCGGGCCGCGACCGCCGCGTCCACGACGACCACGACGACGCCGGCGCTTGGGGCGCTGTTGCTCGTCGCCTTCGGTGTCCGGGGTGGACTCGTTGGAGGGCTGCTCGGAGGATTCGGAAGCGGTTTCCTCAGGACGGGTGGGCCCCCCGCGGCCTTCCTGGACCACTCCGGCTCCGCGCTCGGTGGAGGGCTTCTCCGCGCTGTCCGTGGCCACGGCGACCTCACCGGCGTGACCGGAGGCAGCCGCGATGGAAGCCAAGGCAACCCGCGCCTTCTGCGCGCGTTCCTCCTCCTCCGGATCCACAGGAGTGCTCTCCTGCGTCTTGGGCTTGCTCTCCTCCTGCGCCGGACGGTTGCGACGACGCTCGGAACGGGTAGGCCGATCGGAAATCTGCTTCACCTGCGGCTGATGCGAGTGACCCTCCAACGGCTCGTCGTGGATGACCACGCCGCGGCCTGCACAGGCCTCGCAATTCTCGGAGAAGACCTCGAGCAGACCGGTGCCGATCTTCTTGCGGGTCATCTGGACCAGGCCGAGGCTGGTCACTTCGGCAACCTGATGCTTGGTGCGATCGCGCCCCAGGCACTCCACGAGCCGACGAAGCACCAGGTCACGATTGGACTCCAGGACCATGTCGATGAAGTCAATCACGATGATGCCGCCCATGTCGCGCAGGCGCATCTGCCGCACGATCTCCTCGGCGGCCTCGAGGTTGTTCTTGGTCACCGTCTCCTCGAGGTTGCCACCCGAGCCGGTGAACTTGCCCGTGTTGACGTCGATGACCGTCATGGCCTCGGTGCGATCGATCACGAGAGAGCCGCCGGAGGGCAGGTTCACCTTGCGCTCCAGCGCCTTGGCGATCTGCTCGTCCACTCGTAGGTGGGTGAAGATGTCGTCCTCGCCCTCCCACTTCTCCAGGCGATCCACCAGGTCGGGGGCTACGTAGGTCACGTAGGCCTCGATGGTGTCCCAGGCGTGCTCGCCCTGGACCACGAGCTTGGAGAAGTCCTCGTTGAAGACATCGCGGACCACCTTGATGGTCAGATCCGGCTCGGCGTAGAGCAGCTCGGGGGCCTTGGTCTTGGTGGACGTGGAGGCCTTCTCGATGCCCTCCCACTGCACCCGCAGGCGGTTGATGTCATTCATCAGCTCCTGCTCGGAAGCGCCTTCGGCGGCTGTGCGTACGATGACGCCGGCCTTGTCAGGCAGATGCTCCTTGAGCACCTTCTTCAGACGGGCGCGCTCGGTGTCGGGCAGCTTCCTGGAGATGCCCGTCATGGAACCGGCCGGGACGTAGACCAGGTAACGGCCTGGCAGGGAGATCTGGCTGGTCAGGCGGGCGCCCTTGTGGCCAACAGGGTCCTTGGTGACCTGCACCAGTACGGTGTCGCCCGACTTCAGGGCGTTCTCGATGCGGCGCGGCTTGCCGTCCAGCTTGGCCTTGGCCCAATCCACCTCACCTGCGTACAGCACGGCGTTGCGGCCGCGACCGATGTCCACGAAGGCGGCCTCCATGGACGGAAGCACGTTCTGCACCTTGCCCACGTAGACGTTGCCGATCATGGAGTCCTGTGTGGTGTGGGAGACGAAGTGCTCCGCCAGGACGCCGTCCTCCATCACGCCGATCTGGATGCGCTCGTCGTTCTGGCGCACCACCATCTGGCGGTCCACGGACTCGCGACGAGCCAAGAACTCCGCCTCGGTGATGCTGTGGCGACGGCGGCCGGTCTCGCGGGACTCGCGGCGACGCTGACGCTTGGCCTCAAGGCGCGTGGAACCCTTCACGGCCACAACATGGTCAACGGGCTTGTCGTTGTTGGCGCCGTTACGGGGCGCCCGGACCTTGGTGATGGTTCCGGGTGGGTCCGACTCTGCACCGCCCTGGATCTCCATGTCCTCCTCGCCACGACGGCGGCGACGACGGCGACGTGAGGTGCCCTGTTCCTCCTGGCCGCGCTGCTCGCGGGTGGTCTCCTTCGACTCGGCGTCGAGGGCCGCAGCAGCTGGAATCTCCGTGGGGGCTTGGAAGAGCATGTTCAGGGTCGCGGAGGGGACCTCGAAGGGAGAACCCGAGTTCAGTTCGTCGAACAGGCTCATCGTGGAGGGCGCCGACTTCTCCTCACCGATGCCGGCATTCGTCTCAGCAGCTGCGGGGGCGTCGTCAACCGTGACCTCGAGTTCGGCCTTGGGCTCGTTCTTGGGCTCGGCCTTCTTCTTGGCCGGGGACTTCTTCGCCGTCGGCTTGTTCTCGGCCGTCTTCTTCTCGTCAGCGGACTTGGTCGCGGCCGACTTCTTGGCCGTCGAGGATTTCTTCTCCGCCGCAGCCTTGGTGCCGCTGGAATTCTTGGCTGACGGCTTCTTCTTGGCTGGCTGCTCCGTCTGCTCTGCGTTCGACTCGGCCTGTTCCACGGCTGACAGAGCGGGCTCGTCCTTGGCTTGGGCCACCTCCTGAAGCGCTTCGGCGACGGCGGCCGCCGCCTTGGCCCGGACCTCGTCCGAGCCCTCGGACGCCAACGTCTTGGTGCTGGTCTTCTTGGCGGCCGGCTTCTTGGCTGCGGGCCTCTTGGCTGCGGGCCTCTTGGCTGCCGGCTTCTTCTGGGCGGCCGGTTTCCGTGTGGCGGTCTTCTTCGCCGCCGACTGCTTTGCGTCCGCCTGCTCCGCTTCCGCGGCCGGGGCGGCCGATTCCGGTGCCGTGTTCTGTTCTGCGTTGGACTCGCTGACCATAAGGTGCTCCTCGAGGCGCCTGCGACCGGCCCACAGCCTGGCCACCTGCGTCATGTCATCGGTAACGCGGGGGCAGCTCTACGTACATGAGCGCCTCCCGCGACCGGGAAGTCATGAAGGTACCGAACTGGGTCTCACTCCCACCTCGGCCGCGCGGTTCCGGTACCTCATCCTTATGACGCTGCGCCCCGGTCGGGGCCGGTGCAAAGTGTGCACGGCTCCCGATGCTGCGGATGCGCTCGGAGAGTATTCCGGTTCCATCGCGGGGCGGCTCCGGGCTGTGGGCACCGGTTCCACCCGTGGCCATTCTCTCACATGGACCCGAGCTTGCCCGTGCACCCGAGTTCTCGTGGACCTGAGAGATCTCCGGGACCGCAATGCTGGCCAAGCGCACCGGAGACATTAGGCTGGTTTCGACAACTTGTCGAAGTCGAACGAGGACTGGAGAACACATCGTGTCCAGCAGCACCAACGGCGTGCCCAACACGACCGCGTCAGCGACACCCGCGCAGCAGGAGGCATTGCCCTGGTGGGCGGCTCGGACCGGCTTCGGATGGATCAACATCATCACCGGCTTCTTCAGCCTGCTGGCCACCGCCATCCTCGTGGGCGAACGGATCGACCTCTACGTTGACGCCAACCACCACGCCAGCTGCGACTTCGGCGGGCCGTTCTCCTGTACCTCGGTCATGAAGTCCCCGGAGGCCGCACTCTTCGGCTTCCCCAACCCCTTCATCGGCCTGGTCGGGTTCACCATTCTGCTGGTCACCGGTGTGGTCTTGATCGCCGGAGCCAAGCTGGCGCGGTGGTACTGGATCGCGTACTCGGTCGGCGTGGTCGCAGCGTTCACTTTCCTCGTGTGGCTCTATACCCAGGCCGTCTACGACATCAAGGCCCTGTGCATCTACTGCATGATCTGCTGGCTGATGATGATCATCCTGGTGTTCGTGGTCCTGGGCCGAAACATCCTGGTGGGAGATTTCCCAGCACCCAAGTTCCTCCATGGTTGGGCCAGGAACTGGATGTGGATCACTGTGGTGATCGTGGCACTCGCCTGCGCCGCATCCATCTTCATCAAGTTCATGGCCCAGTTCCTGACCATGTGATCGACTCCGTCGCTGCACATCGGTCGGTGTTGATACACGACCGTCGGTGTGGATCAACCCATTCACCCCGACCGACGTGACATCACACCGACGGATGAACACACGAGGAGGGGCACCCACCGCATGGTGGGTGCCCCTCATCGTGTGTTGGGGAGCCGATCAGGCTCAGCCGAACCAAATACCGATCTCACGCGCTGCGGACTCCGGGGAATCCGAGCCGTGCACCAGGTTCTGCTGGACCTTCAGGCCCCAGTCGCGACCGAGGTCTCCACGGATGGTGCCGGGGGCAGCAACGGTGGGCTCGGTGGAGCCGGCCAGCGAACGGAAGCCTTCGATGACGCGCTCGCCCTCTGCCACGATTGCGACAACCGGGCCTGAGAGCATGAATTCGACCAGCGGCTCGTAGAACGGCTTGCCCTGGTGCTCGGCGTAGTGCTGTTCCAGGATCTCGCGAGTGGCGTCGAGCTGCTTGAGCTCCACGATGTCGTAGCCCTTACGCTCGATCCGGCTCAGGATCTCGCCGGTGAGGTGGCGGCGGACGCCATCGGGCTTGACCAGGATGAGGGTACGTTCCTTGGACATGTTCCTCCTTGATGTTGGAAGGGAAGACGGGACAATGAGTGTCTTGGTCCCAGTCTATGTAATCGGTGATGGCCGGCGCTGACCGACCGTTCAGGCCTGTTCCGGATGTTCGGCGTCCCAGGCCTTCTGTTCGCGTTCACGCTCGTCGTCGATGCGATCCATCTTCCCGCCCTTGATGACGCAGTAAGCCCACAGGGCCAGGAAAGCCAGACCCACCAGGTACATGGCCGGCTGGAGCAGACCATAGGCAACGGTGACGATTTGCAGGGCCCAACCCAGGCCGATGCCCCACGGCTTCTTCACGAAGGCGCAGGCCACGAACAGGACCACGGCCAAGCCCCAGCACATCAGCAGAGCCGGGACACCGCCGTCGAACCGACCGCGCAGGCCGAACATGGCCAGTCCTGCGAAGCCGAGTGCCAAGGCTTGCAACGACAACACCACGGAAGCGAACATCACTCGGGTGGAGCGTCGGGGTTTGGGGGTGTTGGGGCGCCAGGCCAGCTGCTTCTTGGTGTAGCGCTGCTTGCGCTGTTCAGCCACCACTCAGCCCTCCTCCGACTTGTCCGTCTGGTCGTGGTCTGCGCCAAGCAGGGTTCGTGCCTCGGCCACCAGGGTGATGGAACCGGTGACCAGGACGCCGCCGCCCATGTCCTCGGTGTCATCGGCACGGCCGGCGGCCCAATCGAGGGCGTCGTCGAGCCGCTCGGTGATGAAGAGATCCTCCTCGGCGAACCCGGCGTCCAAGGCCGTCTCTGCCAACTCGGCGGCTGGGATCGCACGCGGCGAGGCAGACTGCGTGATGGCGACGTCGGAGATCATGTCCCCGTAGTCCTCGCGCAACTGCGCCAGCATCGCGGCCGCGTCCTTCTCCTTGAGGATGCCGAGCACCAGCACCAGCTTGGAGAACCCGAAGGACTCCTTGATGGCCTCGGCACTCACGTGCACGCCGGCCGGATTGTGCCCGGCATCGACCACAAAGGTGGGCGACGTGCGCGCGATCTCCAGACGGCCGGGTGACGTTGCCGCCTCGAAGCCGGCCCTGACCAGGTCCTCGTTGAGCGGGCGTTCCCCCAGGAAGGCCTCCACCGCGGCCAGCGCGACGGAGGCGTTCTCGGCCTGGTGCGCTCCGAAGAGTGGCACGGCGATCTGCTGATAACGAGCACCGAGGCCGCGCAGGTCAAGCACCTGACCACCCACGGCCAGGGTACGGCTCTCCACGCCGAACTCGACGCCTTCGAAACGCCATTCGGCACCGGCCTCGCGGGCGCGCTCCAGCAGCACCTGAGCGGCGTCCGGCTCCTGCACGGAGGAGACCAGCACCGAGCCGGGCTTGATGATGCCGGCCTTCTCCCCCGCGATCTCCCCGACGGTGTCTCCCAACAGATCGGTGTGATCCAGCGAGATCGGGGTGACCACGGCGACCTGGGCGTCCGCCACGTTGGTGGCGTCCCAGGTCCCGCCCATGCCGACCTCCAGGACAACGACCTCCACGGGTTCATCCGCGAAGACCGCGAAGGCCAGGATGGTGACCGCTTCGAAGAAGGTCAGTCGGTGCTGTCCGTCCGCCTCCAGCTCGGAGTCCACGATCTGCAGGTAGGGGGCGATCTCGTCCCAGATCCGCACCAGCGTCTCGTCTTGAACCGGGTTCCCGTCGATCACGATGCGTTCCGTGACCGAGGACAGATGCGGGGACGTGTAGCGGCCGGTGCGGATGTCATGGGCCAGCAGCAATGACTCGATCATCCGCGCGGTGGAGGTCTTGCCGTTGGTGCCGGTCACGTGGATGACCGGCGCCGACTTCTGGGGGTCGCCCAGCACCTCCATGGCCCGACGCATGGGTTCGAGGCGCCGTTCGATCTTGTTCTCGGGCGCCCTGGAGAGCAGATCCGCGTAGACGCGGGCCACTCCCTCGGGGTCCGGAGTGGGTTCATAGCTCATTTCACGTCCTCCGCGTCAGCGACGACCACCACGGGTTCCTTGACCTCGGCCACCGAGAGTTCCAGCTCGGTGGAGAGCGTCTCTCCCTTGACCAGTTCGGCGAACTGTTGGGCGGCGGCCACGGTCTCGGCGTCGGCCTGCACCGAGGTGCGCACTCGGGCGCCCACGGTCATGTCCGCGCTCTTGCGCGCAGCCTGGATGGCGCGGATCAGATCGCGTGCGCGGCCCTCTGCCTCGAGTTCCGGGGTCAGCGCGGTGTCCAGCACCACGAATCCGCCGCCGGCCAACACGGCGGCGGCGCGCTCGGCACCGGCGGACGTATCCACTGCGGTGGCCAGCGTGTACTCGCCCTCCTGCAGTTCCAGGCCGCCGGCGGTGACCGTGCCGTCCTCGGCCTGCGACCAGTCGCCGGACTTGGAGGCCTTGATGGCGGCCTGAACCTGCTTGCCAAGGCGCGGGCCGGCGGCGCGAGCGTTCACGGACAGGGTGTGGGTGATGCCGTACTCCGCCTCGTCCGCGGCCTCGGCGTCCACCAGGTTGACGGACTTGAGGTTGAGCTCATCCCGGAGGATGTCCGCGAAGGTGCCTTCCAGCCCCGCGGCGTCCGGCACCACCACGTCCATGCCTGCCAGGGGCAGCCGGACGCGCAGCTTGGCCGCCTTGCGCAGGCTGGAACCGGTCGAGGCCAGTGTGCGCGTCAGGTCCATGCGGCGCACCAGGTCCGGATCGGTTGGGAACAGGGTGTCGTCCGGGTAGTCCGTCAGGTGCACGCTGCGCCCACCGGTCAGGCCACGCCAGATCTCCTCCGTGGCCAGCGGCAGCAACGGAGCCGCCACACGGCACACGGTTTCAAGGACCGTGTAGAGCACGTCGAAGGCCTCGTGGTCCTCGTCGAAGAAACGCTGCCGGGAACGCCGCACGTACCAGTTGGTCAGCGTCTCCGTGAAGGAGCGCAGGGCCTCGATGCCGTCGGAGACCTCGTAGGCGTCCATGGCGGAACGCACATCGCGGATCAGGTCACCGGTGGCGGCCAGCAGGTAGCGGTCCAGCGGGTCGGTGGCGTCGTGACGCAGCTGCGCCTCGTAGCCCTCACCGTGGTTGGCGGAGTTGGTGTAGAGCGTGAAGAAGTACCAGACGTTCCACAGCGGAAGCAGCACCTGACGGACGCCCTCGCGGATACCCTCCTCGGTGACGATGAGGTTGCCGCCACGCAGGATCGGGGAGGCCATCAGGAACCAGCGCATGGCGTCGGAGCCGTCACGGTCCAGGACCTCGTTGACGTCCGGGTAGTTGCGCAGGGACTTGGACATCTTCTGCCCGTCGGATCCGAGCACGATGCCGTGGGAGATCACGTTCTTGAACGCCGGACGGTCGAAGAGCGCGGTCGCGAGCACATGCAGCAGGTAGAACCACCCGCGGGTCTGACCGATGTACTCCACGATGAAGTCTGCCGGGTTGTGGGTGTCGAACCAGTCCTGGTTCTCGAACGGGTAGTGCACCTGGGCGTAGGGCATGGAGCCGGAGTCGAACCAGACGTCAAGGATGTCCTCGACGCGGTTCAGGGTGCCGGAGCAGCCCTCCTCCGGGCAGGCCACGGTGAGTTCGTCGATGAAGGGACGGTGCAGATCCGTCTCCCCCTCGTGGTTCACGGGCAGGCGGCCGAAGCGCTCCTGCAGTTCAGCGAGGGATCCGAAGACCTCCTCGTGCTTGCAGGTCTCCTCCGAGCACTGCCACACGGGGATCGGGGAACCCCAGAAGCGGTTGCGGGAGATGGACCAGTCGCGGGCGTTGGCCAGCCACTTGCCGAACTGCCCGTCCTTGACGTTCTCCGGGATCCAGTTGATCTCCTGGTTCAGCTCCCCCATCCGGTCCTTGAACTCGGTGACGGAAACGTACCAGGACGTGATGGCCCGGTAGATCAGGGGCGTGCGGCAACGCCAGCAGTGCGGGTAGGAGTGTTCGTAGGTGGCCTGGCGGAACAGGCGGCCGTCGGCCTTCAGGTGCTTGATGATGAGCGGGTTGGCCTCGAAGACCTGCTTGCCGACGATGTCCTCGAGTTCCGTGCCGTTGAACACGGAGAGGAAGCTGGCGCCGGCATCCACGGAGAGCACCACACCGATGCCGTTCTCGGCACAGATGCGCTGATCGTCCTCACCGTAGGCCGGCGACTGATGCACCACGCCCGTGCCGTCGGTCGTGGAGACGTAGTCGTCCACGAGGATCCGCCAGGCACTTGCATAGGCGGGTTCGGAGGCGAAGGTGTCCCACAACGGGGCGTACTTCAGCCCGCGCAGCGAGGAACCGGTGTGATGGGAGGCGATGGCGGCGACCGCCGCGTCGGCGTCCTCGTAGCCCAGATCCTTGGCGTGCGCGCCGACCAGGTCGGTGGCCAGCAGGTAGCGGGCGCCGCCCGCGACGGTGTTCGTGGTGGGCTGCCCGGGTCCTGCGGGAACCACGGCGTAGTCGATCTCGGGCCCGACGACGAGGGCGGCGTGGGTGGGCAACGTCCAGGGCGTGGTGGTCCACGCCAACACGTTGGTTCCGGCCAGTTCCGCCGCCAAGGCGGCGTCCCCGTCGTCGTGCACTTCACCCGTCAGCGGGAAGGCGACGGTCACGGTGGGGTCCTGACGGTCCTTGTACACGTCGTCGTCCATGCGCAGCTCATGGTTGGACAGCGGCGTCTCGTCCTTCCAGCAGTACGGGAGCACGCGGAAGCCCTCGTAGGTGAGGCCCTTGTCGGAGAGATTCTTGAAGGCCCACATGACCGACTCCATGTAGGAGGGGTTCAGGGTCTTGTAGTCGTTGTCGAAGTCCACCCAGCGAGCCTGACGGGTGACGTAGGCCTTCCATTCCTCGGTGTACTTGAGCACGGAGGCGCGGCAGGCGGCGTTGAACTTGTCGATCCCCATGTCGAGGATCTCCTGCTTGTCCGTCATCCCCAGTTGCTTCATGGCTTCCAACTCGGCGGGAAGACCGTGGGTGTCCCACCCGAAGCGGCGCTCCACACGGCGGCCACGCTGGGTCTGGTAGCGGGCCACCAGGTCCTTCACGTAGCCGGTGAGGAGATGGCCGTAGTGGGGCAGCCCATTGGCGAAGGGCGGTCCGTCATAGAACACGAATTCGTTCTCGCCGGCTTCACGCTGAGCGATGGAAGCCTGGAAGGTGCCGTCCTCGTCCCAGTACTTGAG
>NZ_JALAGT010000078.1 GCF_022712295.1 Galactobacter sp. | reverse complement strand
CTCCCGGCGCGCCGGGGAGCGAACGATGCGGCCCACCATGGGGATCGTGGCGATGGACAGGGCCACCACCGGAGCCACCATGCCTCGGCCCAGCATCGCCACGGCCAGAACGGCCAGGATGATGCCCGGGAACGCGAAGATGATGTCCATGGCGCGGGAGATGATCGCATCGACCCAGCCGCCCCACCATGCTGCGACCACGGCAAGGACGGTGCCGCCCACGCCGGCGATCACCACGATGAGCAGCGGGCCGTAGAGCGTGGGACCCACACCGGCGACGATCCTGGAGAAGATGTCACGACCCAAGGTATCGGTACCGAGCCAGTTGTCCGCGTTGGGGTACAACAGCTGATTGGCCTGGTCCAGTGCCTGCGGATCATGCGGGGCCAGCCACTTACCGAAGATCGCTACGAAGACCAGGATGGCGAGCCAGATCAGGCAGATCCAGCCGGTGACATCCAGGAATTTGGGCTTGGAGGACCGACCCACGCGTTTGAGAGCGCGCTTGCCGCCGGTCTTTCGGGGTTCCGTTGCCATGATGGAGCTCATGCGGACACCTCCTGCTTGAGTCGGGGATCCGGCATGGCGCTGATCTCGTCCACGATCAGGTTCACGATCACGAAGGTGGCGACCATGAACATGGAGAGGATCTGCACCACGGGAAGGTCCTGGCTGGCCGCTGCCTGCGTCAGCAGTGAGCCCACACCGTTGATACCGAAGGCCTGCTCCGCCACCGCGGTGCCGGCAAAGAGGCCGGCAATCGAGAGACCGGACACGGAGAGGATGGGACCGGAGGCATTGCGCCAGATGTGGTGTCGCACCACGTAGTTGCGGGGAAGGCCACGAACCGTGGCGGTCTCCACATGATCCGCGTGGGCCTGGGAGAGAACCGATGTACGGGTGATGCGGGAGATGAAGGCCAGGTAGGCCATCGCCAGGGAGATGGCGGGCAGGGTCAGGTGGTGGATTCTGTCAGCGAATCCGCCTTCACCCGCACCCAGGGTGGGGAACCACCCCAGGTTCACCGCGAAGATCGCGATGAGGGCCACAGCCACCACGAACGTGGGGGCACCCATGGCGGCAGAGGTCAGGATCGTGATGATGCGGTCCACCAGCTTGCCGCTGGTGCCGGCCAACAGGCCGGAACCGATGCCGAAGATCACGATGAGCACCGCAGCGTAGGCCACGAGCAGACCCGTGGTCACCATGCGAGGTGCGATCAAGGATCCTACTTCTGCACCCTTGACCACCAGGAAGGATCGCCCCAGGTCACCGGTGAACAGGTCGCCGAGCCAGCCCAGGTACTGCACCGGGATGGGATCGTTCAGGCGGAGCTGTTCACGTACCGCGGCCAGCGTCTCCGGGTTGGGGTTGGATCCACCGGCCAGCATCGCCGCGGGGTCTCCCGGGGTCAGCGACACCATGGAGAAAATCAGGATGCTCGCGATGAAGAGGGTGAGGATCACCCCTCCCAGCCGCTTGAGCCAACGGAGGACGGTCACATTCACTTCGCTGCACCGCCCAGGTTCTTGGCCCAAGGAGTGTTGATGTAGGACATGGAGGTCGTGGCCCCGGTCAGTCCCTCACGCATGTACGTACGGGTGTACTGAACACCAAGCGTGACCTGCAGCTTCGCCGGGGCGAAGATCTCCTGCGCCTTGACGAAGGATTCGGCCGCCGTCTTGGTGTCTTCCGCTGTGCGCGCCTTCTGCAGCAGTCCCGTCACCTCATCGTTCTTGTACTGGGTCCAGTTGAAGAGACCCTGTTCACCCTGCAGGGCGTTCAGGCTCGCGTAGGTGTTCACTCCGGGGGTGTCCTGGTAGCCGACCGCGGAGATGAAGTCCACGCCCTCGCGTGCTTCAGGAGCGTAGAAGAACTGAGCGTAATCAGCGGGCTGACGCTGCTCGATGGTCATCTTCATGCCGATCTTCTCGGCGGCGTCCTTCACCACAGTGGCGATGTTCTGCAGCATCTGGTTGCCGGACGGGACCGCGATCTTCAGCGACTTGCCCTCATAGCCGGCCTCCTTCACCAGCTTCTTGGCCTTGTCCAGGTCCACCTCGGGCTCCGGGAGATCGTCGTAGGCTTTGGTGAAGATGTCTGCCTGCTCAAGACCCTCGAACTGGAAGGGAACCGTGAACGTGGAAGCCGGGGCGCCGTACCCCTTCAGCAGGTTCTTGATCACGGAATCACGATCGATCGCCAGGGACAGTGCCTCACGGACCTTCGGATCGGAAGAGGCACCCTTGGCAGACGTGGGGCCGAAGGAGACGGTGGAGTTGGAGGGGCCCACCACGAGCTGGCCCTTACCGGAGGTGGCCAACTGCTTGGCGGAGGCCTCGGGGACGTCGAATGCGCCGTCCAATTCGCCGGAGGTCAGGGCCGAGGTCAGGGCGGCATCGTCCTGGGTGGGGACGAACTCGATCTTCTCCACCTTGGGTGCGCCGTCCCAGTACTCGGGATTGGCCTTGATGGAAACAGACTGGCCGGGCGTCCACTTGTCCAGCTGGTACGGGCCGGTGCACATGACGCCGCCCTTGGGGGTTCCGAGGTCCGCGCCGAGCTCCTTGATGGAGGCTGCCTCCATGATGCGGCCGGCGGGACCGGAGATGTTGTTGATGAAGTCTCCGTCGTGCACCTGGAAGGAGACGCGCACGTGCGTGTCGTCGACAGCTTCGAACTTCTTCACCAGAGCGAAGGCGGAAGCGTAGATGGACTGATTCTTGGGGTTGGCGGTGCGCTCCAGGGTCGCAACGACATCCTTGGCGGTCATCGGCTTGCCGTTCCAGAACTTCACGTCGTCACGCAGCGTGAGTTCCAGGGTGGTGGGGTCGCTCCAGTCGGCTTCGGTCGCCAGATTGGGCTGGGGGCCGAACTTCTCGTCCACCTGGTACAGGCTCTCGCAGAGGTTGCCGGTGACGATGTAGTCGGAGTCGTTGCCGGTCTTGCCCGGGTCGATGGTGGCCGGCTCGCCGGTGCGCAGACCCCAACGGACGCTGTCCACCTTCTCGGTGCCTGCCTCGGTCTTGGCGACCAGGTTCTCGGGATCGTAGAGACCGTTGGAGGCGAAGCCGTCCTCGGCCGACCCGTTGTTGGCCGCGGACTTCTTCTCGCCGCCACCGCAGGCGGCCAGGGAGAGCGCCAGCGTGGCTGCGACGCCGGTGATGGCGATGCGCTTGAATGCGCTTCGGGGCTTCATGGTGGTGGGCTGCATGGCCGGCCTTCCAGGTGGGTGGGATCCTCGTGTCTGCGGCTCGGGAAACCGTCGAGGAGCTGGGTGCTTGTTGGTTCGATGTGCGGTGATCAGGCTCGCCCTCGAGCGTGTTGTCGATCACGTCTGCAGAGGACGTTATGCGATGCAGATGTTTTTGGTCAAGCCTGACTAACAAACTGGATCGGCGAAACGGTAGCCGCTACGATCGTCTTCATCAGGGCGAAACAATCCGCCCGGCCCCATCGGGGCCACCAGTGCCGCCAGGCCCACCAAGGACCGGGGCGCGCGATGCCCGCCACCGCCGTCGGCCATCGCCTGACGAACACGGTCCTCACCACCACAGGAGCTTTTTCATGGGACGCCCCAGCGTGGGCCCGCAGCGACGGGCCCAGATCCTCGACGCCACCATCGAGTGCATCAGCGAGTTCGGCATCGTGGCCACCACCCTGGAGCGCATCGCAGAGAAAGCCGGGATGAGCCGTGGCCACGTACGCCATTTCGCCGGCAATCGGGACACCTTGATCTCCGACGCGTGCCGCCGGTTCTACGGCTTGTTGCCGGAGCTGGAGGGTGGCCCGGATCAGATCGTCCCGGACGTCGATGCCTCATTGGATGACGTCCTGGAGGTCCTCTTCGGTGAGGACTTCACGGCTCCCACGGACGAGAACGCAGTGGTGCAGGCCTTCGTCGCCGAGTCCAAGTCCAACACCGACGTCGCTTCCGTTCTGGACAAGGCCTACTCCTCCACACACGAACGTGTGTTCCAGGTGATGGTCCGGGACCTGCCACATCTGGACCGCGAGTTCGTGGGGCAGCTGGCCTTCGACATCGTGTGCCTGGCACTGGGAAACGTCTTCCTCACCGACCTGGGGCACTCCCTGATCCGCGGCTTCAACGCTCGCGCCGGGGCCGACGCACTGCTGCGAGCGGCCCTGGAATCCCGGCCCCTGGAAACCAACATTTAACACGCACCCGGCGCACTCGGTCGGCAATTCTGCATAACGTCGGCGCCCACTCGACCACCAGCACCGACGTTGTGCCAACTCACCGACGCAGTGCTCAGTGCCCCCATCCTGGGTCCTCGGCGTGTTGTCCCCACACGTAGCAGGTCCTCGTCAGGTCAAGACCGCAACGATGCGACCCTTGGGGATGGACATCATTTCTCTCTTCCACGCCATGGGCGGGATCGTCGCCTTCTCCACGTTGATAGCCAATGGATTCACCCGGACACAGATCAACCGAGCTGTCGCCACCGGTCAAATTTTTCGGGTCAGGCGCGGCGTCTACGCACACCCGAGCGCACCATCTGAGGCCCTGACAGCAGCGCGCCACGGCGGAATGCTCACCTGCGTGTCCGTATTGCGCGCCCGGGGTGTCTGGGTTCTGCCAGAGCCAGGTCCACCCCACGTGTGGCTGGGCGGCAACGGCCGCGAGTTCCACCACCCGGATTGCACGTGCGTCACCCACTGGTCTCCCGGCCGAGCGAGAATCGGTTCTGTGGGCCTGGAAACAGCACTGCTTCATCTGCGCAAGTGTTCCGGGGACCTTGCCTTTTTTGCTTCGTTCGAGTCCGCCTGGGCCAAACGACTGCTCTCCACCTCCGCACGTAGCCGCATCCGCGACCGGCTTCCGGTATCCAAACGGTGGCTCGTGGACAAGGCCACCGGTAACGCAGGCAGCGGGCTGGAGTCCGTCCTCAGATTCCTCCTGATGCAGGTCGGGTTGTCACTCGAAACGCAGGTGAACATCAACACCGTCGGGAGAGTGGACTTCATCATCCGACTACGTGGCAAACTGCTCATCCTGGAAGTGGACGGGCGCGAGTTCCACACGTCCCGTGGCGCCTTCAACGAGGATCGACGGCGCCAAGCTGCCGCGTCCAACCTCGGGATCGAAACCTTGAACTTCAGCTACGACCAGATCCTGCACCAATGGCCGGAGGTTTTGGCTTCCATCAGGGCAGCCATGACCCGTACGGCCGACGCGGCATGAAGCACTGTGTCGGTCAATCGACACAGCGTCGGGGCCCAAGAGGTCGTGGGCACCGACGCTGTGTATTTGTACCGACGCTGTGCTGAACAGCGGTGGGGTCAGTGCCGGCGGGTGCGGCGCGAGGCCAGCGTCAGTCCCAGGCCGGCCAACAGAGTGATCAACCCGCCCAGAATCCATGGGATCTCGACACCCGTATTCGCCAGTCCAGTGCCCGACGGCGCATTCCCGGCCTGTTCGGCTTCGTCACCACGGTTTCCGGCACCTCCGGTGCCGTCACCGGAGCCGTCACCGGCCGTCGGACCGGAGGTGGTCGACGAGTCTGCAGGGTCGGACGGGTCCGCGCTGTCCGTGGGGTCGGAAGGGTCCGCGCCGTCCGTGGACTCCGTGGGCGGGCCCGACGGATCGGTGGGCTCCACCGACTCCGAGGTCTGGAATCCCACGATGATCGGGTCGTGGTCGGAGGAGCGGAACGGGCCGTCCTCGTAGAGGTTCACCACGTTGTAGTTGTGGCGGGAGTATTCCAGGGCCACGGACTCCACCGAGTTGATGTTCCAGACCTCGGCGCCGACCACACGCTCATCGGCGGCCGCCGAAGCGAAGATGTGGTCCAACGAACCGGTCCCACCGTCGTAGGCGTAGGTCTCCTTGCCGGTCTTGAGTCCTTGCGAAACGTAACCGGCCTCGAGGATCTTCTGGACGGGATCCTCACCGAGGTAGGCATTGAAGTCGCCCAGCAGGAACACTCGATCGGTCCCAGCGGCCGCTTCCTGCTCCGCGGCGAAGTCCAGCAGTGCCTCGGCCTGGCGGGTGCGGTCTCCGTTGAAGGACCCCGCCCCGTCGCCGGTGTCGGCATTGTCTCCGCTACCGTCGCCGCCCTTGGATTTGAAGTGGTTCACGATGGCCAGGAACGTGGTGTCGTCGGCCTTGGTGCCGCTCACCGGCGTGAAGGCCTGGGCCAACGGCTTGCGGGCGTTGGAGAAGGCCTCATGATCCAGGATGGTGGACTCCCCCACCGGTTGCACTTGATCTTCCTTGTAGATGAACGCGGTCCGGATGACGTCCTCGTTGTCCGGGACGGACTCCGGCGAGCGCACGTAGTCCCACGTGCCGTCCTCGAGGGAATCGGAGGCGTTGAGCGCGTCCACCAAGTTGGCCAGCGAAGCGTCTCGGTCATGGCCGAAGCGTGCGGAGTTCTCGATCTCCTCCAGGGACACCACGTTGGCGCCAAGGGAGTTGATGGCCGAGACGATCTTGCTCTGCTGCCGTTGGAGGTCGGCCTCACCCCAGGCGCCGCGCGCGTCGCAGCCGCCGGAAACGGTCGCGCCGTTGCCGTCACGGTCGGTGTAGGGCTTGCACCCGGCGATGTCCTCACCCAGGTCTGTGAAGTAGTTGAGCACATTGAATCCGGCCAGGCGGACGTCGCCTCCGACGGGCTTGGGCGCGTCTTCGCGGGTGTTGCCGATGCTGATGGGCTGCACGTCGTCCGCGTTGTCCGGCGTGAGCTGCTGAAGCGGCTGGAACTTCCAGGCGTCGTTGCGGTAGTCCAGCACCACGGGCTTGGTGAATTCCACCGGGGCGCCGACCCGCACGGGGTTCTTCGTGGAGAGGTAGGGCACCGGCAGGTCGGCGTTGTTGAGAAGGGAGGCGCTGGCGCCGTCGTCCACGGTCACGAGTCCCTCTGCGCGACGCTGCTGCGCCTCCTTGTATGCGTCCGATCCCACGGTGCCGGCCGCCGTGGGGTTCTTCAGCGGCGTGGTGCCGGTGACCAGGTCGATGGAGCCGTATTGGTTGGTCTGGTACACATCGGTGACGGTGAAGTCACCGGTGGGCTGCACCAGCATGCCCTCGAGGGTCTCGCGCTCTGCCTCGGTCGCCGGATATTCGGTATCTACGGGAGTGATCTCGGCAGCAGCACGGGAGTCGGCCACGGAAAGACCGCCCTCGTTCACGGTGATCTGTGTCAGGTGGTTGTACTCGGAGACCTTGCCGACCACCTCGACGCTCTGTCCAGCTTCGACGTCACCGACGGTGGCGTCCGAGTAGACGAAGAGGCCGTGGGACGCCTTCCCCGGCTCGGCGTCGGGGGTCTGGATGTAGTAGCCCTTGTAGCCTCCAGTGGGGTAGGCCGCGGTGACCACGCCGGTGGTCTTCACGGTCTTACCCTCCATCGGTGAGATATCGCCTTCGCCCTGGATCTCGGCGATCGGCGTGACCTCGGTCGGTTCCGGCTCGGGTTCCGGGTCGGTGGGCTCCGGATCGCTGGAGTCGGTCTCCCCCGCCGCGTTGGTGGGGGTGATGTCGGTGGCGACGGTGAAGTCCGTCGAGTTGTTGTCCGTGTCCTCCGCGTCCGCACGGGTCAGGGAGTTCGGGACGGCGTTGCCGCCCTGGGTGGCGGCCGCTTCGGTCTCGAAGGTGTTGGAGGTCCCGTACCCGAGCAGGTCGATCACCTGGTCGTTGGCCTTGGCATCGCCAACGGGCAGCGTGAGTTTCTCCGTGGTCTCCGCCAGGTACAGCGTGCCGTCACTGCCGCCTGCGTTGACCGCGCCCGCCAGGTCCAGGTCCGACGTCGGCAGTGCCTCACCGTTGTCCCCGTTCCCGTTCATCGAGATGAGGAAGTGCCCCTCAGCCGGGACAGTGCCGGAGAGCGCGCCGACGCCGTTGGCGGCGCCGTCGCCGCCCTTGGAGCGGTACTGAAGCGACCAGCCGTCGAGCACAACGTCCTGATCACCGGGATTGTAGAGCTCCACGAACTTCTTGGAGTAGGGGGCGTTGGCGCTGCCGCCCTTGAGATAGACCTCGTTGATCACCACGCCGTCGGCTGTGTCTGCGAGGGCGGGTGCGGCGAGGATCGGAGTGGCGAAGAGGCCGGCGGCCAGGCCGGGGATCAGGGCGAGCCTGAGTTTCCGGAGGGTAGTTGGAGTGCTCATGCGGGGGTTTCCTTCATGGAGGCGGGGCACGGATTGCGGTGATGAGACACACGCGTCGGTGCGGATCGGCTGATCCGCACCGACGCGTGTGCTTTCATGCCGACAGGTGGTCGGCGGGGTGTGTCAGTGCCGGCGGCTGCGACGCTTGCCGAGCGCGGTCAGGCCTGCACCGAGCATGACAGCGATGACGCCGCCAAGGACCCAGCCGGTCACGTCGGCGCCGGTGTCGGCGAGCTCGCCGGAATCGGTGCCCGACGGCGTGGCCTCGCCTGCCGCCGGGGACGTCGGGGCCTCCGTGGTGGGTTCCTCGGTGACAGGGGCCTCGGTGGTGGGCTCCGCCGACTCGGTCGGGTCCTCCGGGGGCTCCTCGGTAGGCGCCGTCGTGGCAGCTGCGGTCACGGACAGCGGAATCACCGTGGTGGTGCCGCTCGGGTCCGCAACGATCTTCACCTCGTAGTCGCCTTCGGCGTCCTCAGGGATGCTCAGCGTCAGGTCGGCTGCGCCGTCCTGCACCTCGGCCGAACCGATCTCATCGCCGGCCGCGCGGGTGAGGGACTCCGGTTCCTCGAGCGTGGCGGTGACCGCGGCATTGGCCGGAGACCCCGTGGAGGTGAGGTCCAGTTTGGACAGCTGCAGCTTCACGGTGGAACCGGCCTTGACGGCCTTGGTCGGCAGGTCCTTGAGCCCAACGGCGTGGCGGGCGAAGTCCGGGGAGACCGGGGAGTTGGCCTTCAGGTAGTCGATCCAGGCGTCACGGTCGATGAGGCCGGTGTCCTTGGTGTTCTTGCCATCTGCGAAGGCCCGGAAGTTGTCGCCACCCTGCAAAAGGAAGGAGAAGGAGCCGATGGTGTAGTCCTTCTCGAGGTCCAACGGCGCACCGTTGACCCGAACGGAGGTGATGTGCTCGCCCTGCTTCGCGTCCGCGTCGTAGGTGTAGGAGACGTTCTTCGAAAGCCCGAGCTGCAGGTAGGGGCGGGAGGGCACCTTGCCGTCTTCGTCCAGTTGCCACTGCTGTTCCAGGGCTTCCTTGAACTGGGCGCCGGTCAGCGTGGTGGTCCAGAGGTTGTTCACGAACGGCAGCACCGCGTTGGCCTTCGCGTAGGTGATGTCTCCCTTGGACAGGTCGGCGCGCAGGCCACCGGGGTTCACCACGCCGATGTCGGCGCCGCCGCGTTCGTCGGAGGAAAGGGTGGACAGCAGGGAGTCCGCCACCAGGTTGCCCAAGGTGGACTCGTTGGCGCGGTCGTCTCGGTTGCCGTCCGCGAAGGCCGTGGTGATGTCTGCGGTGGCCTCGCCGACCTTGACGCTGCCCTTCTCCTCTGCGACCTTGAGCGCATCGTCCACGATGGGCTTGACCGCTTCCACTCGCGGGTACTTGGCGACGAGCTCGTTGTCGATGGCCTTGGATGCCTCTTCGTCCACGTCCCCGTTGTCCTTCTCGGGAGTGGGGATACGCTTCACGTTCTCCACGGTGGAGGCGGTGGCTTCCTTGGTCTCGGCGTCGTAATCCAGCACCACGTGGCCAAGGTTCTCACCATAGGAACCGGTCTGCACCACGGGCCGGGTCTTGCCGTCCGCACCCGGAACGGCGGCCTCCCAGGCGTATTCCTTGTGGGTATGACCGGTGAAGATCACGTCGACGTCGGGGCTGGTCTCGTTCACGATCTTGGCGAAGGCTCCACCATGGGCCAGCTCGGTCGCCAGATCCGATCCGTCGGGAGTGCCTGCGGAGGCACCCTCGTGGTACTCCGCCACGATGACGTCCGCCTCGCCGTTGGACTCGTCGCCGTCCTTGAGGTCCTTGACGACCTGGTTCACGGCATCCACCGGATCTCCGAACTTGAGCCCTTCGATGCCTCCCGGGGACACCAGAGTGGGCGTCTCCTGGGTCAGCCCTGCCACGACGGCCACCTCGACCCCATCCACGGTGAACTGCTTGTACGACTTGTGGACGAGCTCGCCGTCCTTGGTCACGTTGGCGGCCAGGTAGGGGAATTCGGCGGAGCCGGCCACACGTCCGGTGAGGTCGTCCACGCCCTTGTCGTACTCGTGGTTGCCCGTGGCGGAAGCCTCCAGCTTGAGGGCATTGAGCACGTCCAGCGTGGGCTCGTCGTTCTGGACGGAGGAGGCGAAGAGCGAGGCGCCGATGTTGTCTCCTGCGGAGATGAAGGCCGTGGAGTCGGGATGCTGGGCGCGCAGCTGTTCCACGGTTCCGGCGAACTTCACGGTGTTCTCATCGATACGACCGTGAAAGTCGTTGATGTTGATGAAGTTCAATTGCGTGACGTCCTCGTCGGCGGCCGAGGCCGGCAGGGCGGCGAACGGTGCGGCGATCAGGCCCGCGCCGAGGGCCACCGCGAGCGTGGAGCGGTAACGGTGCTTGTGTGGTGCACCCATGTGATGTTTTTCCTTACCTCAAGGGGTTCGAGTGGCTCCGGCGCGACGGCCGGAACGGCGTCGCCTTCGGCATGTGACGTGGAAGACAACATCGTTACTGTAACTGAGTGATGCTACGTGCGGGTGAACAGCAGGCCACCAACCGATCAAAATCTGAAAGATAGCTTCATATCTTCCGGCCGCCCATAGGGCCGGGCCGCCCGCGCTGCTCAACCCCTTGTGCAGGCCAGTCACCCCCTGTGTCGACCATAGGCCGGATCAGTCGCGCACTGGCAGGTAAGCCACCACGTGGAGGTCAGGCGTGTCCTGGGGAACCACGTTGACCTGTTCGAAGACCCGCTCACCGTCCGGGTGGATGAATTCGCGGCGTCTGGATTCGAAGCGCTGGATGGCCTGCTCGTCCCAGGCCGTGACGAACTCCGGGCTGACGGAACGCAGGTGGTCCAGGAGTCTCACATGCTCGGGACCCGCGACCCGCGAACCGGTCTCGGCCCGGTACTCCGCCAGGAACTGTCGCGAGGTCAGCTCCCAGTCAGGCAGCATGGCCCGCACGTAATCGTCAGTGAAGACGAACAACAGAAGGTTGCGCTCGGCGGGATCGGCGGTGCGCACCCCAGGGAAGAGCCCCTCGTAGGCGTGATTCCAGGCCGCAATGTCCCAGTGTGGGGTGAGCGCGAACGCCGGAGCCGGGTCAAGGGCGTCCAACAGGTGTTGCACGTGATCCGGAACCGGTCCCGGGGCCACCGGCACCGGACGGGCCGACGGCGTGAAGCCGGCCAGTCCCAGGACATAGTCGTGTTCCGCGGCGGTCAGGTGCAGGTTCAGCGCAACGGCGTCGATCACCTGCCGCGACGGATTGATGTCGCGGCCCTGCTCCAACCAGGTGTACCAGGTGACCGAGACCCCGGACAGGAAGGCGATCTCCTCCCGCCTCAGTCCTCTACTCCTCCCCCGCCCCACGGGCGGCAGCTCGTAGTCGGAGCGATCGGCCTCGGTGCGCTTGCGCCGCAGGAAGTCTCCGAGTTCCTTGCGGGGCCCGGAGGGCCCGGCTGCGGCGGAAGTGCGGGAGGGGACGTCGGGCATGGCAACAAACTAACATCGCCACTACCAGTAGTGGCACGGTTCAACTGTGCCAGAACTCAACCCACACGTCTCCCAGCCGGGCGGCCGCAGCCGGAACGGAGCCGCCGAGGTCCGCGCCGGATTCATCACCACTCTGGTGGGCTTCACGAGCTCCTTCGCCGTGGTCCTGACCGGCCTTGCCGCGGTGGGCGCCTCGCCTGCGCAGAGCGCGTCGGGACTCATGGCGTTATGCGTCATGGTGGGGCTCGGTTCGCTCGTGCTGTCTCTGGCCTGCCGAATTCCGGTCACCTTGGCGTGGTCCACACCGGGCGCCGCGCTGTTGGGAGGGTCGGCCGCCCTCCCTGGTGGCTTCTCCGACGCGGTGGGGGCCTTCCTGGTGTGCGCAGTCCTGGTCGTGCTCACCGGATTGTGGCCTCAGCTGGGGAACCTGGTCCTGCGGATCCCGGCCGCCTTGGCTCAGGCGATGCTGGCCGGGGTGCTCCTCCCCCTATGCCTTGCCCCGTTCTCCGCTCTGTCCTCCCACCCGGCGGGGAGGGCCGCCCCCCGTAGCCGGGGGCGGGGCGGGCACCGCGGCTTTCCCCCATGGGCCACCCCCCTCTCCTTCTTGGCATTGTTCGTGACCCTGGTGTTCGCCGTGGCCACGGGGAACGCCGAGATCTACACCGCAAGCTTGGCCCCGACGCTGATCCTCACCTGGCCGACGTGGTCGTGGTCGGCCGTGCTGGGCCTCGCACTCCCCCTCTACATCGTCACGATGGCCTCCCAGAATGTGCCCGGGATTGCCGTGTTGGCCTCCTACGGATACACCGCCCCGTGGCGCGCCGGTCTCCTCACCACGGGCGCTGGGTCCTGCCTTGCCGCCATGGGCGGCGGGCATGCCATCAACTTGGCGGCCATCAGCGCGGCCCTTGCCGCTGGGGACGACAGCGGGGTGCCCCACTCCCGGCGCTGGCGGTCAGCGGCGTGGGCCGGCGCCTTCTACCTTCCGCTCGGACTGGGCGCCGCGGCGATCACCACCGTCGCGGCCGCCGCGCCCGTCGGCATCGTCGCCGCGGTGGCTGGACTCGCCCTGATCGCCGCCCTCACCTCCTCCGTTCAAGGGGCGTGGGCCGACACAGACCACCGGATCGCGGGCGTATTGACGTTCCTGGTGGCGGCCTCAGGACTCACTATCGCCGGGATCAGCTCCGCCTTCTGGGCGCTCGTGGTCGGCCTACTGATGCGCTGGCTGCTCGGCCTCAAGCAGCCCAAGCCGTGATCCCTGCCACACACCCCCGCAACACTGCCCCTGACCGGCTCAACGAAGTGCGCCGAACGACCACCCCTGTGCCACGCTGAGTCCGAACGGTCCGTGCCGCGGAGCCGGCCTTCTCGACACACCACCGCATTCCCTGAGAGGACTCTCCTCGTG
>NZ_JALAGT010000077.1 GCF_022712295.1 Galactobacter sp. | reverse complement strand
GGCCACCGCCGAGGAGCCTCAGGGCCCCACCTTCAACGATCTCGGGATCGACGGCCGCGTTCTCGCGGCCGTGTCCGACCTGGGCTATGAGCGCCCGTCGCCCATTCAGGCGGCCACCATCCCGCTGCTGCTCGAGGGCCGCGACGTCGTGGGCCTGGCCCAGACCGGTACCGGCAAGACCGCCGCCTTCGCGGTTCCTGCACTGTCCAAGGTCGCCGAACTGGCCGACGTCAACGGTCGCGCCGATCACCCGCAGGTGCTGGTGCTCGCCCCGACCCGTGAGCTCGCACTCCAGGTGGCAGAGGCCTTCTCCTCCTACGCCAAGTACCTGGACGACCTCACCATCCTGCCGATCTACGGCGGTTCTCCGTACGGCCCGCAGCTTTCGGCCCTGCGTCGTGGCGCACAGGTGGTTGTCGGTACCCCCGGTCGCGTGATCGACCACCTCGACCGTGGCTCCCTGGATCTCTCTCAGCTCTCGTACCTGGTGCTGGACGAGGCAGACGAGATGCTGCGCATGGGGTTCGCCGAGGAAGTGGACCACATTCTCGAGGCCACCCCGGCGGAGAAGCAGGTTGCTCTCTTCTCCGCGACCATGCCTCGCCAGATCCGTCGTATCGCGGACCAGTACCTGAACGATCCCGAGCAGGTCGCGGTGGACCAGGCCTCCACCCCTGGCGAGAACATCCGTCAGCGTTACATCCAGGTGATGCACACCTACAAGCTGGACGCCATGGCCCGCATCCTCGAGACCGAGGAGCACGACGGCGTCATCGCGTTCGTGCGCACCAAGGTGGCCTCCGAGGAGGTCGCCACGAAGCTCAAGGCACGTGGTTTCCGCGCCGTGGCCATCCACGGCGACATCAACCAGGTGCAGCGTGAGCGCACCGTGGACCAGCTGCGTTCCGGGAACGTGGACATTCTGGTCGCCACCGACGTGGCCGCACGTGGCCTCGACGTGGAGCGCATCTCCCACGTGTTCAACTACGACATCCCGCACGATACCGAGTCCTATGTGCACCGGATCGGCCGCACCGGCCGCGCAGGTCGTCAGGGTGACGCCGTGCTGTTCATCACCCCGCGCGAGCGCTACCTGCTCAAGCACATCGAGCGCGCCACGGGTGGTGCCGTGGTCGAGGCCCAGATCCCGGGTGTCGAGGCCGTGAACAACTCCCGTCTCGGCCGCCTGGCGGCCAAGGTGGACAAGACGGTGGCCACTGCGGATCTGGCTCCCTACCGCGAGCTGGTCAGCTCCTATCTGGCCGAGCACGACGTCGATGCCGTTGAGGTTGCAGCAGCGTTTGCCCACCTGGCTCAGGGCGGTCGCCCGCTGCTGACCGAGGAGATCCCCACGCTGCCCGCCAAGAAGCAGCGTGAGGGGCGCGATGCTCGCGGCAAGCGCGGACGCGACGAGTTCGGCTCACGTGGTCCGTCCAAGCCGGTTGCCGCCGGCAACGCGACCTACCGGATCGCCGTTGGACGAAACCAGCGTGTACTCCCCGGTTCCATCGTGGGTGCGCTCGCCAACGAGGGGGGCCTGTCCTCCCGTGACATCGGCTCCATCGACATCCGAGGAGATCACTCCCTGGTGGAGCTGCCGGAGAACCTGCCCTCAGGCGCCCTGGAGAAGCTGTCGTCCACCCGCATCGGTGGCCGTCCCATCCACCTGGAGAAGGACACAGGCCGTCGACCCAACCGCGAGCGTCAGGGCGATCGTGACTTCGATGCGCGTGACGATCGTCGGGGCAGCCGTGGCGGCTACCAGGGCGGTTCTCGCGGACGTCGCGACGACCGTCGTGATGACCGCCGTGGCGGTTACCAGGACCGCGACGGAAAACGCGATTTCAACAAGGGAAACAAGGGCTATTCCAAGCCTTGGGAACGCGACGACCGTCGTGACGATCGTCGCAATGACCGCCATGGACGTGACGAGGATCGCAACTCGAATTATCGCGGTCGCAACGATCGCGACGGCTCCCGCGGATGGGATCGTCGCGACGAAAACGGTCACAAGGGCGGCTGGAATCCGCGTCATGACGGGGAAAACCGGGGAGACCGCAAGCCCCGCAAGCCGCGTCATCGCTGACCGGTGAGCAAGCGATAACGGGGGTAGTCCCGATTTCGCTTTTCGGAGATCGGCCTGATAAGCTTTTCTCCGTTGCCCCCGTAGCTCAGTGGTAGAGCGCAGTCTTGGTAAGACTGAGGTCACGGGATCGATTCCCGTCGGGGGCTCTGAATGAGACCCGCTTGCGATTTCGCTTGAATAAGCGGAAAACGCGAGCGGGTTTCCTCATTCGTGGCGGTGTAGCTCAGCTGGTTAGAGCGCACGACTCATAATCGTGAGGTCGGGGGATCGAGTCCCCCCACCGCTACAGAGTAAGTCCCCCGGGAAGTTTTCCCGGGGGACTTCTTTTTTCAGCTGAAACGGCCCTCAGCGGGCGTCCAGGTGGTCCAGGGATGATGGCGGGTGGACAATAGGAGTAGGCGCGGTTGAACTGTGCCTGAATTTCGTTGGCCCCCACGGGCCCTGAGACAGAGAGTGACACCGTCACGGACATGACCACCGGTTCCATGAGCCTGCCAGACACAGCGGCGGGGCGTCAGAACGGCCAAGCGCGGCGTCGTGCGTTTGAGGGTGTCGGCGCGGCTCATGGCAAGGTCATTCTCACCGGAGAGCACGCCGTGGTGTATGGGCAGCCTGCCGTGGCGGTCCCGCTGTCAGAGGTCAACCTGGTCGCCACCGTGAGGGCTGACGGCCAGGGGATGCTCGTCTCCACCCCCTACTCCGGTCCGCTCGAGGACGCTCCCGCAGCCTTGGACCCGGTCCTGACCGCGCTGGGCGGGGCGGCAGGGTTGGTGGGCCTGCCCACCGAAGGACTGAGCCTGACCATCGAAGGAGACGTGCCCATGGGGCGCGGCCTCGGATCGTCGGCCGCTGTCGCCACGGCGGTGGTCCGCGCCGTCGTGGCCCTCGGGGCCCGGCGTGGCCTGAGCGGCCAAGGCCACGATGACGCTGCCCGGCCCGCCGGTGGGGCGCGCGCGGGCGCGCACGCCGGCTCCTCGATCGCGGACCCGAGCGGGCGCAGCAGCGCCGACCGGGCTCTGCACGCGCTGGTGCAGCAGGCGGAGACCATCGCACACGGCAAATCGTCCGGCTTGGATCCCTACGCGGTCGCTGCCTCCGGCCCCATCCTCTTCAGGGGTGGGCGTCCCACACTGCTGGAACTCTCCGAACCTTTGACGTTGGTGGGCGGGGATTCCGGGTCGCACGGGTCAACGGCACAAGCCGTCGGCGCAGTCAGGACGCTGATGGCAGACGATCCGCTGCCCACGCGAGAGCGCATCGAGATCCTCGGGCAGATCAGTGAGGCCACCGTCCGGGTGCTCTCGGGGG
>NZ_JALAGT010000076.1 GCF_022712295.1 Galactobacter sp. | reverse complement strand
GTCTACAACTACCTGCCGTTGATGATCATGCCGCTCTTCGTCGCCATCGACACCGCCGGTACCTCCCTGCGTGAGGCCAGTTACGACCTGGGGGCCGGGAAGTTCCAGACGTTCTTCAAGGTCACGATGCCGCTGGCCATGCCTGGAATCGCCTCGGGTTGCCTGCTGGTCTTCGTCCCTCTCATGGGCGACTACGTGACGGCGCAGGTGTTGGGCGGTGCCAGCGGCTCGATGATCGGCATGTTGATCGCGGGCCAGTTCAACACGGCTCAGAACTGGGCACTCGGTTCCGCCATGGCTGTGGTCCTCATCCTGTCCACCCTGATCGTGGTCGCCGTGGCCGCCGCCCTGCTGTGGGCCGGCCGTGCGATCTACTCACGCGCCACCCGCGTGGTCCTGGAAGGAGCCTGACATGGCGGCCGGACGCAAACGCAACAAGCTGACCAATTCCCTCTTCACCATCTGGGGGGTGCTGGTCTTCGTCTATCTCTTCGTACCGATCATCGTGATCATCGCCTACTCGTTCAACACCGGGAAGGTCCTCGCCAACTTCAAGGGCTTCGGGTTCAAGGCCTACATCAGCGCGATCAACAACGACATCATCGTGTCCTCGGTGATCACGAGCTTGCAGACAGCGTTGGGCTGCGCGGTCCTCGCCACCGTGCTCGGCACGATCGGCGGCATCGCCCTGGCGAGGGCGCGCAAGGGCGCGCTGTGGGCCACCGGATTGACCGTGCTGTTGGCCCTGACGCTGATGACTCCGGAGATCGTGGACGGCATCTCGTTCCTGCCCTGGTTCGTGACGCTTGGCGTGGACTGGGGCATCGGCCCCATCAACAACGGGCTGGTCCGTCTGGTGATCAGCCACGCGATGTTCTCCCTGGCCGTCGTCACCTTCATCGTCCGCGCACGCATGGGCGCCGTGGACAAGCAGCTGGAGGAGGCAGGGGCCGACCTCGGCGCCAATGCCTGGCACCGCTTCAAGGACATCACGTTGCCGATCGCGGCCCCTGGTGTGCTGGCCGGCGCGCTGATGGGCTTCACGCTCAGCCTGGACAACACGATCCTCTCCAGCTTCGTGCAGCAGCCCGGCTACACCACCTGGCCTGTGTACCTCTTCGCCGCCGTGCGCGTTGCGACCAAGCCGGAGGTGGCAGCGATGTCCACCATCATGTTCGTCTTGACGCTGGCAGCGTTGGCTTTCGTTGCACTGGTGCTCAAGCGGGGCGGACAGTCCGCCTCCGGCATCGTCAAGACGATGGCAGGCAGCTGAGTCACGGTCGTCGGGCCCCTCATGCCCGACGACGGGATCCGGCTCAGCGCCGAAACGCGCCGCAGGCGCGCCGACGATGGCGCGCCTGCGGCGCGATTCGATGCCCAAGGCTCGTACCACCGTCGGGCATTGAGGTGGTGGGCAACCCCACCGGGGACGGTTCAGTTCATGGCGCGGATGTCGTCCGCGGAGGCACCCCGGTAGAGCGCCTCGAAGGCGTCGATGGTGCGGCCCTGCGCGTGCTGCAGCGCCTTGCGATGACCGGCCACGCCCATGGCCCTGCGTTCCTCAGGGGTGAGGTCCAGGATGAGCTTCAGCTTCGCCGCCAGGTCCGCGTCGTCGCCGGGGGTGAAGAGGTAGCCGTTGACACCGTCGTCGGCCAGGTGGGGCAGTGCCAAGGCGTTGGCGAGCACCACCGGCTTCGAGGCGGAGAGCGCCTCCAGGGTCACCAAGGACTGCAACTCGGCCGTACCCGGCTGGCAGAAGATGTCAGCCAACAGGTACTGCCTGCGCAGCTCGCCGTCGTCCACGAACCCGAGGAAATGCACCCGGTCGGCGAGCCCGAGCTCGTTGACGAGCGCCTCCAACTTGGGCCGTTGCTCCCCCGCACCGACGATGTGCAGGTGCGGCGCGTTCTCCCCCCTGAATCGGGCCACGGCCCGGATGAGCACATCCACGTTCTTCTCCACGGCCAGGCGACCCGAGAACAGGATGACGGGGTAATCGGGGTGCTCGATCGCCTCACCGCGTCGCAACTCGTAGTGCTGCGAGTCGATGCCGTTGGACAGCGCAAGCACCTCCGGAAGCTTGGCACGTTTGGCCATCTCGTCCGCAGCCAACTGCGTGGGCGTGGTGACCACATTGGCATGGCCCATGATCTTGCCCATGTCCCGCCACGAATTGCGGGAGACGATATTGAGGAACCACTGAGGGAACGGCAGGAACGGCTCAAGGTTCTCTGGCATGAAGTGGTTGGTGGCGATCAGAGGGATTCCACGCTTGACCGTCTGCTCCTGAGCGGCCTTACCGATCATGTAGTGGCACTGGATGTGCACCACGTCAGGCTTGATGGAATCCAGAACGCCCGCGATGACCTTGGTAGCGGTGCGCGGCATACACAGTCGGTAGGTCTCGTGGGTGGGGGCCTTGTGGGACTGAACTCGGTGGACGGTGGCCTCCGGGCGGTGTTCCACATAGGAGGGGCCGTTGTCCGTCCGGGCCGCTACGATGTGAACCTCGTGACCGCGCTTGGACAACGCGGTGGCCAACCGGAAACAGAACACGGCCGCCCCGTTGACGTCCGGCGGATACGTGTCGCACGCGATGAGGATACGCAGGGGACCCTCGCGCTTGAACTCCGGCTGCTCGGGCTGGATCTGGTGCGCAGAGTTCTTCAAGACTTCAGGCCACTCCTTGTTCGCGGGGTGATTCCGTCATGGCAGATCATGGCAGGCGGGGTTCCCCGATGTTGTGCTCTCCGTCCGTACCGGCCGCGTTGCCTGCCCGGGTGGTACCGGGCTGGGTCCTGGTGCGGTTCCGGGAGAGCATGACCACCCCAACGATAGCAACCAGTGCTGCCGCCACCAGCCCAAGACCGTGCAGAGCCGACACTCCTGGTTGCAGTTCCCCCAGGATCGTCACGCCGACGATGACGCACACCATGGGATCGATCACGGTGAGTCCGGCGATCACGAGGTCCGGCGAGCCCACCGCATAGGCGTGCTGGTTGAAGTACTGTCCCAGGACGGCGGCCACGACCACGGCGATGAGCGGAGCCCAGGGAAGCTGTTCCCAGAACGGGACGTCGTGGTCCCAGCGCGTGATGGCCAAGGCAATGGTACGGACCAGGACCGCGGTCAACCCGAACAGGATGCCCGCGCCGACGATGTAGAAGACGGCACCACCGGAACGACGACGGCGTAGGAAGGCTCCGCCGCCGAAGACGAGGGCGACCACGGCCATGATCGCGATGACCAACCAACGCTCGTTGAGGTCGATGGGGTTCTCATGGGTGGCGCCGATGGCCAAGAGTACGAAGGCCACCGATCCCAGCACACACACCGTGATGGAGATCCACGTGGCCTTGGTGACGGATTTGCGCTCGTAGCGGGCGTTGATGAGTGAGGTGAGGACCAGCGCGATGCAGCCGAGCGGCTGCACCACCATGATGGGGGCCATGGTCAGGGCCGCCACGTTCAGAACCATGCCGAGGCCCAGCAGTCCCAGTCCGCTCAGCCAGGTCCAGCTACCGAGCAAGGTCAGGGTGGAGCGCGGGGTCACACCGGTCTCGGCGAGGTGTTTGAGCACACCCATGGACTGACGTTGCGTTCCCACCGCGATGAACACGGCGGAGATCAACGCGCAACAGATGGCAGGCCACACGAGCTGAGTCATGCCGGATGGCCCTTCGTCCGGGACGGCCGACGACCCTTGCGACTTTTCGCCTTGGCCACGGCCTGCGCCAGGTACTGACAGGCTGCGGCAACGTGCAACAGCGATCCCAGGAGCAGGACCCACGTGCACATGGTTTCCAGGGGTTCGGCGAAGGAGAAATCGGCCTGGGACAACAGCAGCAGTGGTGCCGAGATCATCAGGACTGCGGTGCGGATCTTGCCGAGCTTCGTCACGGGCAACTCCGGGCTCCCCCGGAAAAGCACGATGCAGGCAAGCGCCAAGCCGACGTCGGGAATGACGATGGCCCAGACGAACCAGGGCGGCGCCACGTTGAACACCACGAAGGTCGTGGCGACGATGATGAGGGTCAGGCGGTCGGCGAACGGGGCCAGCCACTTCCCTACGGAGGAGACCTGGTTGAAGCGCCGAGCCACGTACCCGTCGACCCAGTCCGTGGAGAAGACCACGGCCAGGGTGAAGAACGCGCGGACAGGATGCCCGGTGGCCACCAGCCAGGTGAACACCGGGATCAGGGCGAACCTCACCAACGTGATGAGGTTGGGCACGGTCCAGAAGGTGTGCAGCTCGACGTAGTCGATATCGTCGCGCTGACCGGCACCGATCAATCGCACCGGAGCCTCC
This sequence comes from Galactobacter sp., assembly GCF_022712295.1. Taxonomy (GTDB): domain Bacteria; phylum Actinomycetota; class Actinomycetes; order Actinomycetales; family Micrococcaceae; genus Galactobacter. The sequence goes on along the minus strand of NZ_JALAGT010000076.1, from coordinate 17,361 downwards.
CGCTGATGTGTGGATCCCCCTCCGGTGGCCGCCGCCCCCGGAGGACAGAAATCACTTGGACTGCTTCTTGGCCTTCTTGGCAGCCTTCTTGGCTGCGGCGGCGGACTTCTTGGCGTCCTTCTTCGCTGCCTTCTTGTCCGCGTTGCCGAAGAGTTTGACCAGGAAGAGGGCAATGGCACCGGCGGCACCGACGGTCACGACCCAAGGACCGATCTTCTCCACTGCGGCACGAGACTGCACCGGATCGGAGGAGTCGCCGTGACCGGAGAACTTGGAGGTGAAACCACCCACGCGGGCCTTCACATCGGTCTGGCGCCCCAGGTCATCGCGCAGGGTCGCCAGGTGTTCACGACGGCGGGCCAGACGACGACGCAGCTCGGCCTCGGTGGGCTTGGGAGTGTTGGCCTTCTCCTCTGCCGCCTTGCGCTTGGCCTCGTCCTTCTCGGCCTGCTTGGCGGCCTTCTTCGGAGAAGTCGGCTCCTTCTTCTTGGGCTGGTCCAACGTGGACGGGTCGAAGGACGTACCGTCCTTCAGAACGCCCAAATCATGCTTGACGCGCTTGATGGAGGACTTGGGAACCTCGATGGCCTCTGGGATCTGGTACTTGGCGCGCATGGCGCCGACACCGGCCAGGATCGCTGCCAGGATCAAGAAGAAGGCGGCGACCAGCAGCGCGGAGAGCCACAGCGGCATCACGGTGGCGAGGCCGGCAATGGCGGCCACCACCAACGCGATCGTGAGCAGCCCTACGAACACGAGGCCGACCACCACGAGTGCCACGGACACGGCCAGGGAGACGCCCTTGGACTTCAGCTGAGCAACCGTCAGGGAAATCTCATCATTGATCTGCTTCGGCGCCAACCGCGTGAGCACCGAGACGGTCTCTCGCAGATTCTTCGGCCGGGCAGGCCCGTTCTCCCGGGTCTGAGTCATGTCCGCTCCTCCTCAAGGACGTTTGCGTGACGTCACAACCAGTCCAAACTATCATCTGACGCTCAGCAAACTCCCGCTCAACGCGGAAGTCTTGACCTAGGTCACGTGCATTCTCGAAGAATTCGTGGGCTTTATCTGCGCGAATGTGCGTTGCGCAGGCTCAACGCTTCCTCGCAGACCTCCCAGAGGCGCTGCGCGGAGTGATCCCAGTCGAAGTGCCGTGAGCGTTCCAGGCCCGCCGATGAAGCACGTTCGAAAGTGGCCGGATCCTCCAGGCGCAGGACCGCCTCGGCCAGGGCCTCGGGCTGATCCGGATCCACGTAGGTCACGGCGTCCTCCCCCACCTCACGGAAGATCTCCAGGTCGCTGGCCACCACGGGGGTGCCGACCTTCATGGCTTCGACCAGCGGGATCCCGAAGCCCTCGTCCCTGGACAGGGTGACCGAGGCGGTGACAGTGCATAGAAGCTCCTGGTACTCGTCCTCGGAGACGCCGCCGTGGAAGACCACGTCCGCACCCGCGGGCACCAATGCCTGCAATTGCTCGCGACGTTCGTCACGGATGCCCGAGAGCAGATGCAGGCGGTACCCGGGCAGGTGCGCCATGGCAGCGATGAGCGTCTCCACGTTCTTGTACTCCATGAAGGAGCCCATGTAGAGCAGCTGCTTGGACGGGGCCTTGGAGAGATCTCGAACCACCACCTCCCGTCCGTCCCCGGCGGCGTTCGGAATCACCCGGATGGGGCGCTTCGTCAGCCGATGCTGTTGCATCAGGCGCTTGGTGGTCTCCGAGACGGTCGCAACGACGTCGGCCCGGTTCAACAGGACCCGCTGCGGCCACCAGGCCAAATGGTAGAGCCGCCACAGTAGGCGCACGGGCGGCGGCAGGAAGCCCGGCGGGGTGCGGTGGCGATAGTAGATCAGGTCATGCAGCGTCAGCACCAAGGCATGTTTTCGCCCCCACGACCCCATGGTCTGCATGGGCGAGAACACCACGTCCGGGTTGAGTCGGTTGATGCGCCAGGCGACCAACGGTTCCAGCGGGGACGTGGGAGAGGACGTGAGCACGTGCGGCACGTCAGGAAGCATGGGCAGCTGGGCCGCGTCACTGACCAGCATGACCACGTCGTGGCGGCGGGCCAGCGCCTCGATCAGGCTGGCCGTGAACCTCGAGATGCCGTCGTGGTGGTCGGTGCGGGTGTACCGGGCGTCGATGAGTAGCCGCAAAACGTGTGTGCTCCTTGGGTCTCCGTAGGCCGGATACACGAGAGGCCCCGGCGGTGACCGGGGCCTCTCGTGACGTGGCTCCCCCGACTGGACTCGAACCAGTAACCCTTCGATTAACAGTCGAATGCTCTGCCAATTGAGCTACGGGGGATCGTAGCTGCCGCGCGATCCGGAACCCGGACCCCATCCGCCCACGAGAATTCCGAGAAACCTTGCGGATGAATGGCTCCCCCGACTGGACTCGAACCAGTAACCCTTCGATTAACAGTCGAATGCTCTGCCAATTGAGCTACGGGGGATCGCAACCCCTTAAGCCTATCCTCATCCGGGCCGCATCGCCAAAACGGCGCGACCGGATCGGACGCAGATCACATTGGTGACCTCAGGTTTCGTCCCGCAGCTGCCTGCGGCGCATCTCGAGTTCCATGAGTTGGCGGTTGATGGTGGCCGACTCCTCCGCAGGCGCGTCCGAGGGCAGCCGTTGCAGCCTGCCGAGCAGGTCCGCCTTGGCGTGGCCGATCTGGAGGTCGAAGAGCCGGTTCATGATGCCCGTGCAGTAGCGCTCGAGTTCCTCCTCACTGCCCACCGGCAGTGGTGCCACGGCCAGTTCCGAGACGAAGTCGGCCAGCGGCTCCGGAATCTCGTGACGCACGCCCTCCACCCAGCGGGTGGTCGGGGTCCCCTGCATCGCCGCCGTATAGATGGCGTCCTTGACCGCGGCGTGAGCCGGCGCGGAGAAGCGCGCCTCATAGACCGCCTCCCACGCAGCAGCGTCCAGCCGCTCAGGATGCTGCAGGACCACTTCCAGCGCCTCCCGTTCCATGCGCACCACCGGATCCCGGGTGTCCGGGCGCTCCCAGGCGGGGCCGTCCGGCAGCTGTCCCCCGCCCGACGTCGACGTGCCCGACGTCGACGTTCCCGCCTCGGACGCGGTACTCCCCTGCCGCCCGGACGAGTCCTGGTGGCTCGGCTGCGCGTGACGCCCACGCTGCACGGCTGAGCGGACCGACCGCTCCACGTCGGCCGGGTCCATACCCAGCCACCCCGCGAGCTCGCGACTGTAGGCCGGCCGCATGGCGGGGTCACGGATCTGGGCCACCACCGGGGAGGCCTCCCGCAGGGCCGTCACGCGACCCTCCACGGTATTGAGGTCATGCTTCTTCAGCCCCACCTTGATGGCGAACTCGAAGAGCGGACGTTTGTCCTGGATCAGCGCGACCACGGCGTCATCGCCCCGATTCTGACGCAGCTCGCACGGGTCCATTCCATTGGGTTCCACGCAGACATAGGTTTGCGCAACGAAGCGCTGATCCTCTTGGAAGGCACGCAAGGCGGCCTTCTGGCCTGCGGCATCGCCGTCGAAAGTGAAGATGACCTCCCCACCGGTTCCGAAGTCGGAGAGCATGCGTCTGGCGATCTTCACGTGATCGGCGCCGAAGGCCGTGCCACAGGTGGCCACCGCCGTGGTGACGCCCGCCAGCTGACAGGCCATGACGTCGGTGTAGCCCTCCACCACCACGATCTGCTTGTGCTTGGAGATCTCACGCTTGGCGAGATCCACCCCGTAGAGCACCTGAGACTTCTTGTAGAGCTGCGTCTCAGGGGTGTTGAGGTACTTGGGCCCCTGGTCATCGTCGTAGAGCTTGCGGGCGCCGAAACCCACCGTGGCTCCGGTGAGGTCACGGATGGGCCAGATCAGGCGGCCACGGAAGCGGTCGTACAGGCCCCGTTGTCCCTCTGACATCAGGCCGGTGAGCTTGAGTTCGTCATCCTTGAAGCCGCGATTGCGCAGGTGACGCAGCAGGTTGTCCCACCCCTTGGGGGCGTATCCCACCCCGAAACGATCGGCGTCTGCCGGTGTGAAGCCGCGCTCGGAGAGCATCTGCTGCCCTGCCCGTGCCCCGTCGGTGCGCAGGTTGGCCCTGAAGAACTCCTCGGCGACCTTGTTGGCGTCCAGCAGGCGCTGGCGGCGCCCCACGCTCTCCTTGTCCGGACCGGTGCCGCCGTCCTCGTAGTGCAATTCCAAACCGACGCGGGCGGCGAGCTGCTCCACCGTCTCCACGAAGGTGGTGTGATTCAGCTTCATCAGGAAGGAGATGGCGTCCCCTGATTCGCCACAACCGAAGCAGTGGTAGGCCCCCACCTGGGGGCGGACGTGGAAGCTGGGGCTGCGCTCGTCGTGGAAGGGACACAGGCCCTTGTACGAGCCGATGCCGGCCGACTTCAGGGAGACAAAGCCTTCCACCACGGCCTTGATGTCCGTGCGCGCACGGACCTCCTCGATGTCTTCTCGTCTGATCAACCCGGCCACGACTTCATTCTAGGGCCGGGGTCCGACCGCTTGGTGGCCTCCGTCCACAACCGCCTGCGCCGTGAGCGTACTCGGTGAGACGCATATGAGAGTGCTCTCATCCCCTCGTCCTGGGACTGCCGCCCACGCCGTCGACACGGCATGCTTGGTGTGTGCGTATTCTCCGGTGGTTCCTCACCCTGTGCCTGCTCGCCGTGATCGGCGTCGCGGGCGCCTGGTGCGTGGAGCGAGCCACGGCCGGGCCCCGCCCGGACCTGGGTGACCCCGTCACGGTGGTCCCCGAACCGTCGAGCACCGAAACGCCCAGCGCCGATCCGTCCAGCGACGCGCCGCGCAACACCGACCCCTCCAGCGAAGCACCGTCCAGCACAACCACCTCCCCGACCCCGTCCGCGACTCCATCGGAGGCACCGCAGAAGAAGGTGACCCCGGCTCCGGCGCCGAAGCGAACCAGCCCGCCGACCACGCCCGCCCGGTCGGGCAACTCCGGTTCCGCGGGCGGCGGCGCCGACATGGTGACGCCCGCCGCCCCGAACAAGGCCGGGCCGGACGCCGACGATGACGACGTCGATGACGATGATCACGACGATGACGACGACGATGACGATGACGATGACGATGACGAATGGGACGAGGACGACGACGATGACTGAGCGCCGACGACATCCGTCGGCACGGCTGCGCATCGTGGGGGCCATCGTTGGCCTGATGACCGTGTTCCTGGGGCTGGCTGACGGGATCACAGGGCGCATCTTGTTCGACCGCGTGCAGGAAGAAGCCCAGGCCGAGAGCGCCCACGAACTGGATAAGTTCCGGCAGGCCGCGAGTTCGCGCGTGAGCGGCAATACCGCCCAACCCTCATCACTGCATGCCTTGTTCGCCGACTACCTGAGGCACCACCTCACCGACTCCTCCGAACAACTCTTCAGCGTGGTGGACGGCAAAGCGGACCTTCGCTCCCGGACCGAGGACTGGACCAGGCTGGACACCAACGAGGTCCTCGTGAAGAAGGCGTCTGCGGCCACCAAACCGATCGACGGGCGCATGCAGACCACGGACGGTGAGGTCTTCTATGCGATTCTGCCGGTCTCCCTGGCCGGTCAGGATTCGTCGGGTGCGTTGGTGGTCATCGAATACCTGGAGCCCGGCTACCAGCGCTCCAGGGATCTGGTGTTGGTCATGATCGTTGCCGGCCTCATCGCCCTCGTGGTCACCGCCATCGGCGGGTGGCTCGTGGCCGGCCATGTGCTCGCCCCGGTCAGGCGTGTGAGGGACACGGCGGAACTCATCAGCGAGACGGACCTCTCCAAGCGCATAGAGGTGACCGGTAACGACGACGTGGCCCAACTGACCCGCACCTTCAACGGCATGTTGGACCGCCTGGAGACGGCGTTCGAGTCACAACGCCGTTTCCTTGACGACGCCGGCCATGAGTTGCGCACACCCGTCACGATCGTGCGGGGTCACCTCAGCGTGATGGGAGAGTCCCCGGAGGAACAGGCTCAGACCCTCAAGATCGTGGAGGACGAGCTCAACCGCATGTCCCGGCTGATCGATGACCTGATCATGCTGGCACGAAGTGAACGCCCCGGCTTCGTGGACCTGGCCCCGACGGAACTCACCGACCTGGTCGTGGAGACGCTGGCCAAGGCCACGTCGTTGGGAGACCGGGACTGGTCCATCGATGCCCTCCCGGAGGGCACCGCGTACCTGGATCAGAACCGCATCACCCAGGCGCTGCTCCAGCTGGCGAGCAACGCCGTGCGCTATTCCTCCACCGGGGACGCGATCAGTATCGGTGGGGCCATCCATGACGACGGGCTGCAGCTGTGGGTGGCGGACTCGGGCATCGGGATCGCGGAAGAAGACCAGTCCGGTATCTTCCAGCGCTTCACGCGCGGCGCCCGTACCGGGAACACGCCCGGACGCGGATTGGGGCTGGCGATCGTGTCCCGGATCGCACAGGCCCATGGTGGAACCGTGTCCGTGGAGTCAGCACTCGGCGAGGGATCCGTCTTCACCCTGGACCTGCCGTTGCGTACCGAGGCGCCGCGCGGCTGAGCCGGGCGGGTACCCCGCGGAGGCGTCTCGCCCCGCGATCGGGCCGTCACCCGCGGAAGGGTGACCACACGCCGTCGGGCATCACTGCACCAGCCGGTACCCGGCTCCACGCACGGTCTTGATCCGCTGCGCGCCGACCTTGGCCCGCAGATACCGGACGTAGACGTCCACCACGTTGGAGCCCGGGTCGAATTCGAAACCCCAGACCTGAGAGAGCAGCTGCTGCCGGGAAAGCACTTGGCCCGGATGGCGCATGAAGGCCGCGAGCAAGGAGAATTCACGTGAGGAGAGCTCCATGCTGCGCGCGTCGACCTGAGCCACGCGGGTCCGCAGATCCAGTTCGATCCCTGCGGCGTTCAGGGTGGTGGGTTCGGACGCGGCGGATTTCTCACGCAGGCGAAGTCGCACCCGTGCCAGTAATTCCTCGAAGCGGAAGGGTTTGGCCATGTAGTCATCCGCTCCACCCTCCAGCCCGGTCACGGTGTCGGTGACGGAGTCGCGGGCGGTGAGGATGATGACCGGGAGGTCCTGACCTTGGCCACGGACGGCCTCCAAGACCTGGAACCCGTCCATACCTGGGAGACCGATGTCGAGGATCATCAGGTCGAGGTCCCCTGAGCACGCCGCATCCAGCGCCGCCGGGCCGGTCTTGGCTATGGCGGTGGTGTGCCCGGCCGCGCGGAGCCCCTTCTCCACGAACGCGGCGATCCGTTCTTCGTCCTCGGCGATCAGGATGCTGGCCAACCTACCTCCTCGTGTAACCGCAGGGCCCTACCCCGTGGTGCTGCCGCTCGCGAATCGGCCCCCGGGCCAGGTATATCCCGGCGCCTTGCGTCCGGATCCGGTGTCCATCATGAGGCCAGTTCCGCATTCCGCAGCGAGTACACGGCCTGCAGTCGCTGCCTGGCCGCCTCACGGTAGGCGGGCAGCGCGCGCATCACTACGGGGGACGGCCGGTACCCCTCCAGGACGGCGCGTTCAGCGGTGTCGACGTCGATCCTCATCAGCCCCTGTTCGTGACGCAGTTCCAGGTGGGCCAGAAGATTCCCCACGTCCAAGGCCGGGTGTCCCACCGCCATCAGGTCCAGGTCCAGGATGCCGTCATGATCCGTATCGAAGATCATCTGCCCGTCATGCAGGTCTCGGTGCAACAGGCACGCCTGCGTGGCCTCCGGGTCAGGCAGGTCCGGTGCAGGTTCGTGGAAGGTTCTGGCGGTGAAGTGCGTGGCACGCCGTTTCCAGGTGTTCAGGACCTGGGCCTCCTGCGCCGCCCCGTGGACGGGCAACTCGATGTCCTCCGGGATCGACACGGCGTGGAGCCTGGCCGCGGTCTCTCCTGCCCGGAAGCAGGAGCTTTCGGCGGCGTCCGTTCCCAGAAGCTCGGCAAGGGGCACCCCGGGCAGGGTCCGGGTCTCCAGGATCCCGACGGCCGGGTCCTCATGCAGGACCTCGGGCGCCCCGATCCCCAGTCCGTGGGCCAACCGCGCCCCTGCCGCGACGGCCGCGAACTTCTCCGGCCGCATGACCTTGATGTAGCCCCGCTCCCCCTCGACGACGGCCCGACGTTCCGGGCGGTGAGCCACCAACCTGTGCCCCGGCTCCGCCACCAGGGACGCCAGAGGATGCAGTTTTCGGTCTGCGCCGTGCGGTTGCAGTACCACCTGCCCCACCAGGGTGGCGCCGGTCGTACGGCCCACGATGTGCCGGGCCCGTTCCTGGTCCCCGAACCACTGTCCGGCGACACGCTCGCCGTGGGGAGTCACGACCTCCAGGAGCAGATGGTCCATACCTCGCGGCCACGCGCGCCGCAGCCGGTACCCGGACGCCGCCAGGGGATCCAGCCAGCGCGGGGCAAAACTCTCGCCGAGAATGGGTGAGGTGGTGGAGGTCGTCATCCGAGTAGCTCCTCGATGTGGTCAAGTCGGTCTTCGATGTGGTGAGCCCAGTGCGGATCCGCCTGCCGGAAGGGATCCACCGCCCGCGACCAGCAGGCCAGCGCGCGCGCTGCAGTGAGGTCGCTCGGCAGCGGCGCCAGTTGCGTGTATCCGGTCAGAAGGGCGTTGTAGGCCTCCGGGTCCATCCCGGCCGCGTCCGCCACGGCCAGATCCGTGGAACGTGGGCCGGCTCCGCTACGGTCCCAGTCGATCAACGAAATGTCGCCGTGGCGGTCCACGAGGACCTGGTCGGCGGAGAAGTCGCCGTGACACCACACCACGTGCTGGCTGGGGGCCGGGGGTAGCGCAAGCAGTCGCGCCTCCAGCTCATCCACCCGCTGGTGCAGGTCAGGGAGCAGGCGGCGCAGCGACCGGCCCGTGTCCATCCCGATCCCCGGCGTCGTCGTGTGTGGCGGTGCCGGAAGCCGGTGCCAGGCGGCGAGCGCGCGTCCGACTCGCTCCATGATCTCGATCCGACCGCCGCCGTCTGCCGCGAGCGCGGTGCCCGGGACACGTGAGGTGGTCAGGGTGCCCCATTTGCGGGAGCTTGTCAGCACCGTGGGGAGACGAAGTCGTTCCCCGGTGACGTCGCTGACCAGGTCTGCGTTGGTCGCGTCCGGCCACCGGGCACTGATGGCCTCCAGCTCTGCCTTGCGATAGCAACGCACGATCTGGCCCGCGCCTTCGTCGCCCCCACCGTCCGCGCGGGTGGCGACCCAGCGCCGCTGCGGTTTGTACGTCAGCGGTTCATAGGCTGACGGTTCATGGGCCGACGATTCATCCGCCGGCGTCCGTGCGCCGGTCAGCCGAGCGATCCCGGGCAGGTCCCTGTCGGCTTCGGGACGCACCAGCGCCCACCGCCGCACCGGATCGTGGTGCAGCAGCGTTCCGGGTGGGGCCTTGAGCACCAGCTTCTCCAGTTTCGCCGCAGCCCCCTCCGCCACGGCGTAGGCCATGGCCAGACCCTGCGAGGTGCGCACGGCGGCCGTCAGGCTGACAGAGGGTTTCGGGCGAAGGTACGTCACCGAGATGGGTCCCGGTGCGCCTTCGACGCCCGAGGCCAACACCTCGGGGGAAAACAGTGCAGCCGCCCCGGGTAGGTCAGCCCCGAAGACGTCCGCGTCGAACGGGGTCTCGGCGGTGGTGTGGGGTGAGGCGCTCATGCCGCTCCTGTGATCAGTCCTGTGGGCGGGCCGTCGGAGACCACCCGGCCGTGTTCCATCCGCACCACCCGATCCGCATCTGCTGCGGTCTCCGGGTCGTGCGTGATGATCAGCGTGGTTCGTCCCTCGGTCAGGCGGTACAGGGCCTCGGTGACCTCCGTCTGAGTCGCCGGATCCAGGCCGGTCAGGGCCTCGTCCAGGATCACGATCGGCGCGTCACGAATCGCGGCTCGGGCGATCGCGATGCGTTGGCGTTGGCCTCCCGAGAGCCCCGTTCCGCGGTCGGAGAGCACCGTGTCGTAGCCGTCAGGCAGGGCGGAGATGAACTCGTGAGCGCCGGCGATCTGGGCCGCGCGTTCGATCTGCTCCTGAGTCACCTCACGCGTGGTCCCCAGCGCGATGTTCGCCGCAATGGACTCGGCGAACAGGGGCGAATCCTGCAGCACCACCGCGATCTGGTTTCGTACGGAGTTCAGCGTCAGGTCGCGCAGGTCGTGGCCGTCCACGCGCACGCTTCCCACGTCCGGATCATGCAGGCGCAGCAGCAGATTCGACAGCGAGGACTTCCCCGCTCCCGACGTTCCGACCACGGCGACCCGCTGACCTGCGAGGATCTGCAGGTTGATGCCCTTGAGCACCGGACGGTCCGCGCTGTAGCCGAAGCGCACGTCCTGAAACTCCACGTAGCCTCGCAGCCGTGGAGCCTCTCTGCTGTAGCGGCTGTCGGTGATCTCCGGGATCTCGTCCAGCAGATCCACGATCCTCTCCCCCGATGCCGCCGCCTTGGAGATCCGGCCGGTGTACTTGGCGACGTCACGCAGGGGCCGGAAAGCGGTCTTCAGATACGTCAGGAAGACGGTGAGCTCGCCCAGCGTCAGGTGCCCGTTGAGGACCCGGTGGGCACCGGCCACCAACACGATGGCCGTGGCCAGGCCCACCAATACGTCGGTGGCACGTTCAAGCCCCGCGGAGAGCCGCTTGGCCTTCACCCCGTCCTTGAGCGCGCGGTTGTTGCCCTTCGCGAAGCGGTCATGGAGCCGTCCCTGCAGCTGGTAGGCGTGCACCACGGGCATGGCGCCCAGGGTCTCGGTGCTCAGGGAGGCCAGGCCTCCCTCCGCCTTGCGTTGCTGCCGTGCCACGCCGGCGATCTTCCTGGTGGATCGCTTGCCCAACAGCAGGAAGGCGGGCAGCACCACCACGGCGACGAGGGCCAATTGCCAGTCCATGATGAAGATGACCACCAGCATCCCTGCCAGGGTCACGATGTTGCCGATCAGCGGCAGCATGGCCGTGACCACCGCATCCTGCATCCGCCCCACGTCGCCGGTGAGCCGGGTGACCAGGTCCCCGGTCCTGCGGGAGTGATGGAAACGCATCGAGAGCGAGTTCAGGTGGTCGTACAGCTCGGAGCGGACCCGGGTGAGCACCCTGTTCCCGGCCAGGGCGAACATCACGGTCATGCCGTACGAGGCCGCAGCACGACCCACCACGACCAGCAGCAACACGCCACCGGCCACCAACAACAGCGTGGTCAGGGTCATGCCCGTCCCGGTGCCGGTGTAGTTGGCACCGGCTGCGCGGGCGAGTTCATCCAGCACGAACGCCAGCGGCCAGGGTTCCAGCAGCCGCAGGCCCACCTCCAGCAGGAGGAAGAGCATGCCGAGCGCCAGCAGCAGCTTCTGTGCGGCCAGGTGAGATTTCACGTGGCGGGCCAGCTGCAGCAGCGACGGCACCGCCTGCCGCATCGTCGGTGTCTTGCGACTCATGCCGGCTCCAATTCCAGCCCGACGTGCTCCAGAGCCTGTTCAACCACTGCGTTCCACGTGTGGCGCTCGAGAACTCTCTGCCGAGCAGCCCGCCCCAGAGCGGCACGACGTTCGGGATCGTTGCGCAGGTGGGTCACGGCGGCGGCGAGCGCCGCGGGATCGCTCGGCGGCACCAGAACGCCCAGCTCGGCCTCGCCCGCGTTGTTCGTGTCCCCGTCGCTGCCGAGGATCTCGGGGATCTGGCCGACGGCGCTGGCCACGACGGGCAGACCGGCCGCCAGGTATTCGTAGACCTTCAACGGGGAGAAGTAGTCGTCCTCCTGGACCGGGTACGGGGCGCACGCCACATCCATGCGGTTCAGCTGGTCGGCGACGTCGCTCGCGGCGAGCGCTCCGGTGAATTCGACGTCGAGCCCCAGGCGCGCCGCTGCGGCCTCCAGGTCCGCGCGCAGCGGGCCGTCTCCCACCATGAGGACATGCCAAGGGTTCCCTGCAGCGGCGGCCAAGGCCGCCGCGTCGAGCAGCGTGTCGACACCGTGCCAAGGCTTCAGGGTGCCCAGGAACCCGACGGTGAAGGGGCCGTCGTGGCGGCCTTCGGCCGGCGCGATGCGCTCCGGGTCCACCCCGTTGGGGAGGACCACGATGTTGGCCTCGGGCGCCACTGACCTGGCCCATTGGGCCACGGGTTCACTGACGCAGGTGACCAGGCGGGCGGCGAGCAGGGCGTCGTGGGCCACGGACTCGGCACCGGCCACGTCCACCAGCTCGCGGTGGCGCAGCTGCTCCTGCACCAGGGGTGCGTTGACCTCGAGGATGCTCGGGACCCGTTCACCGGCCCACTGGGTGCAGGTGCGACCCCACAAGGAGTAGCGCTCGTAGACCAGGTCCGGGAGCAGCCGGTCCAGAACGGCGGAGATGGCGGCGTCGGAACGCTGGATGGAGCGTTCACGTTCCGCGGCGTCCTCACCCTTGACTGCAGGAAGTGGATGCAGCTGAACGAGGCCGGCCAGCGGGTGGCTCAACGGTCCTGGCCGCGGGGTCAGGACGTGGACCTGGTGCCCCGCGTCCAGCAGGACCTTCAGCACGGATTGCAGGTGGATGGACGCCCCCTTGGTCCCGAAGAACGGGATACCGGGGTCGGTGCAGACCATGGCGATTCGCAGGCTCATCCGGCCACCACCTCTGCGGCCGCGACGGCCGCCGGGACGTCCGAGGTGGACGGGGTGGCAGGGGTGGTCGACGCGGGCAGGTCCGTGCCTGCCGCAATGGCCTTGATCAGGTTGTACACCTGGCCGGCCTGCCGTGCGGCATCGAACTGGGCCTCGATCAGGGCGCGGGCGGAGGTGGCGTAGTCCGCGCGCAGCTGCCGATCCGAGAGCAGGGACTGCAGCGCATCCGCCAGCGCCTCTGCGTCGTCCGATTCCACCAGGACCCCCGTTTCCCCGGAGATGATGGCCTCGGGGATGCCGGTGACCGGGGTGGAGACGCACGGCGTGCCCAGGGCCATGGATTCGAGCAGCACCGTGGGCAACCCGTCACGGTTGCCGTCCTGGCCCACGCGGCAGGGGGCGGCGAAGACCGTGGCCGCCGCGACCTTCTCACGCATCCGGTCCTGCGGCAGGGCCCCGATCAGTTCCACCATGTCATCCAGACCCAGGGCACCGATCTGGGCCGCCAGTGCGTCCTGCAGTGCGCCGCTGCCCACGATCTCGAAGCGGGCACGGACCCCGCGTTGCCGCAGGATCGCAGCGGCGTCGATGAGGGTGTCGAAACCCTTCTTCTCCACGAGTCGCCCCACGGAGATCACGACCGGGTCGCTGCTGTCGGTGTCCGCCTTCAGTTCCGGAGCGGTGAACGGGAAGCGTTCCAGGGCGATGCCGTTGTAGATCCGCACGGTGGATTCTGCCGCCTCCCCGTAGGTGGCGTGCAGGAAGTCCAGGTTGAAGTCGGAAACCGTGACCACGGCCGCGGCGTCCCGGAGCTTGGCACCCAGATCCTCGGGGTCCACGTCCTCGTGGAAGATGTCCTTGGCATGGGCCGTGAAGCTGTAGCGGATTCCGGCCAGTGCCGCGGCCATGCGGGCCACCGAGGTGGCAACGGACCCGAAGTGGGCGTGCAGGTGCGTGATGCCACGGGCCAGCGCCTCCCGTGCCAGGTCCAACGACTGAGCGGCGTCGCGGGGCGTCAGCTTCACCAACTCGCGTTGCTGTTCCGGGCTCAGGGGGCCCACCTGGTCCTGATACTGCGCCAGGGCGGACCAGAGCTGTTCCGCGCGCAGGGAACCGGGCTGCAGGTAGGTCACCGGCGCACTGATCGCGGCGAGGTCCGGATGGAAACGGCCGTCAACGGGCAGGCGCAGGGAGAAGATCTCCAGATCCGCTCCGGCAGACTCCAGCTGCAACATCTCCGTGACGATGAAGGTCTCGGAGAAACGGGGATACATCTTCAGGACGTAGCCGATCCGGGGTGGGGTGGTCTCAGGCAGCATGGTGGCTGACTCCGATCAGGTTGTCGGTGCGATGGGCAAGAGTTTGAAGGCCGTTGAGGTCAAGGGCGGATCGGGCACGCAGCATGCGGTCCGGGATCGACCCGTGGCCGGTCTGCGGTGTGGGAGTGGGCTGGGGTTGCGGGCCGGGTGTGTTCAGGACCGCGGCCAGCCAGTCCCCGATCCGCTCAGGCGTGAGTTCGTTGGGCACCAGCACGTCCAGCGCGCCGGTGGCGGCGAGGGATTGCGCCCGGATGAGTTGTTCCGTGCGGGGATGGATGCGGGGCACCACGAGTGCGGGTACCTTCCCGGAGAGGATCTCCACGGTGGAGTTGTACCCACCCATGGACACCACTGCGGAAGCGGAGAGCAGCCAGTCCTCGGCCTGGTCGGTGAAACCGATCACCCGACGATGTCCACCGGCCGCGGCGAGGGACTCCAACCTGAGTCGGTCGTGAGCCGGTAGGTACGCACCGGTCAGCACCACGCCCTCGTAGCCGTCCGGAAGTGACGCGCTCAGGAACGCCTCGGCCAGGGCCAGACCGTCCGCACCCCCACCCATCTGGCACAAGACGTAGCGGTTCGGAAGCTCATGGGGCCGGGCCGAGCCGGCGGGTGTCTGCCTGGCCGAGCCGGCTGGGGTCAACCGGCCGAGGTATCCCAACTGCACGGTCTTGGCGACGGTATCGGTGCCCCACCCGTACTCCTTGGCCGGGTCGAAGACGCTGGGGTCCCCGTAGACCCAGACCTCGTCGTAGTAGTCACGGATCACGTCCTCGGTTCTGCCGGTGAGCCACTCGGCGCGCGTCGTGGCGGTGTCGTCGAGGACCTCTCTCAGGCCGAGCACCATCCGGGTGCGGCCCCGCAGCGCCTCCAAGCTCTGGAGCAGTTCCCCGCACAACCCCTGAGGCACCTTGTCCACGATCAGCAGGTCGGGGGAGAAACTCGTGAGCGCTGCCGTGAGGATGGCGCTGCGTAGACCCACCACGGATTCCAGATCGCTACCGAGTCGACGGGGAACGTAGCTGCCGTCCGCGGCCTTGGTCACGGTGGGCAGGGTGACGACGTCGGTGCGGTCCGGTGCAGGCAGCAGGGTGGCCTCCGGGTTGCCGGTGACCAGCAGCAGATCGGCTCCGGCATGGTGCCTGGCCAGCTCGTGAGCCAGAGCCAACTGGCGTCTGGTGTGTCCCAGTCCCACGGTGTCGTGGGAGTACAGGGCGATGCGTGGGCGTGGCGTCGTCGCGTTCATGCCGTGTGCTGCCTCCTCGTGTTCTCACTGGCCTGTTCTCACTGGCCTGTTCTCCGGCCGGCCTGCTGTCCGATTGGGCTGTTGCCCGGCCGTCGGCCCGCCGGACGACGGGGTCCGGACAGGGCTGTGCTGCGGCCCCGTCAACCATTCTGGTGGCCCGGAATGAAGCGTGTATGAGCCGAAGATGAGGAAGCTTTCATGCCGCTGGAATCCTGGCGTTCCGTCGGATTACCTAGTGGAGAACGGTGGGTGACATCGCCTCGCGACGGGGCCGTCACCCACCCCGACCATCACCAGCTTTGACCCGAACAGGGGGCCCCCTCATGAACATCAGCGTGATCGGATGCGGATATCTCGGAGCCGTCCATGCCGCGTGCATGGCGGCCCTGGGCCACCACGTCATCGGTGTGGAGAAGGACCAGGACCGCATCACCGCCCTGCGCAACGGTGAACCCCCGTTCTACGAGCCCGGTTTGGCGCAGTTGCTGCTCGAGGGGCGCGCCTCCGGTCGCCTCCGCTTCACCGACGACACCGACGCGGTCCGTGACTGCGACGTCCACTTCGTCTGTGTGGGGACGCCGCAGCGCCCCGACAGCGATGCCGCCGATCTGCGTGCCCTTGACGCCGTGGTGACGTCATTGCTGCCGCTGCTGCGTCCCGGGCAGGTGGTGGTGGGCAAGTCCACGGTTCCCGTCGGTACGGCCGCCCGCCTGACCCAGCGCATCAAGGACGCCTGCCACGGCGCCGACCTCGTGTGGAACCCGGAGTTCCTGCGGGAGAGCACCGCGGTGGAGGACACCATGCGGCCCGACCGCCTGGTCTACGGCATGGATTCCCTGGCCACGCCGGAGCGCAGGGAGCACGCAACCCGCGTGCTTGACGAGGTCTATGCGCCGCTGCTGCGCAACAACGTCCCGCGGATGGTGACGGACCACGCCACGGCCGAGTTGGTGAAGGTCGCGGCGAATTCCTTCCTTGCCACCAAGATCTCCTTCATCAACTCGATGGCCGAGATCTGCCATGCCACGGGCGGCGATGTCGACGTGCTGGCCGACGCCATCGGTATGGATGCACGTATCGGTCGCAAGTTCCTCGACGCCGGTCTGGGGTTCGGCGGTGGCTGCCTCCCGAAGGACATCCGCGCCTTCCGGGCTCGCTCCCGTGAGCTCGGCGTGACCTCGGCCGCCGACCTGCTCGACGCCGTGGATGAGGCCAACGCCACGGCACGCGCCAATGCGGTCGAGGCCGTACGCTCGCAACTGGGCGGGCGGCTCGAGGGCGCCAAGGTGGCCGTGCTCGGTGCCACCTTCAAGCCCAACAGCGACGACATCCGGGACGCCCCCGGGCTGGACATCGCGACGCGGCTCTACATCGCCGGCGCCGAGGTGAGTGTGACGGATCCGTACGGGTGCGACAACGCTCGTAGGGCCCATCCCGCCCTGAACGTCGTGGAGGATCTGGAGGCGGCCGTCGCGGACGCTGATGTGGTGCTCCTGGCCACCGGGTGGGACGAGTACTTGGGCCTGGATCCCGAATGGCTGGGAACCCGGGTGGCAGGGCGTCGAGTGGTGGACGGGCGCGGAGTGCTCGACGCTCAGCGGTGGCGTGCGGCGGGCTGGACGCTGACCTCGGTGGGTCGCCCGTCCGTACCGACGTCTGCGTCGGCCAAGCGGGGCTCCGCCCGGGGCCTCGAGGCTGCCTCGTTGGTCACGAACTCGAAGAGGTTCAGGCGAGAGGACGCTCGCAGTGCGAACCGTGCAGCGGCGTCGGAACAGCGTGCCGTCGGAGCAGCGTCCGGTCAGAACAGGCGACGCTCGTAGAACGAGCCGCGCACCAGGGTCTGATGCCACTCGAGCGCAGATGAATCGGTGAGCGAGGCCACCTGGTCGATGATGACCCGGTGCCTGGCCGCATCGCTCGGCGCCATCTTCCAGTCCTCGGCGAAGAGGGGTTCAAGGTACTCCTGCCCGGTGGCGTCCAGCAGCTGCACCAGTTCGGAGAGAACCTCCTCCTGACGTGCATACACGGGCTGACGTTCCTCGCTGGTCATCACGTACGCCGGGGCGAGGCCCTTCATGACCGCGATCTCGAAACGGGTCTGTCGCGGCACCACCAGGGAGGCGTGATAGCGGGTGAGCGGGTCGGGACCGTACTTCTCGCGAGTGGCCTTCAGCGCCGACGTGCAGAAGCGCCCGATCAGTTGCGAGGTCATGTCCTTCAGCGCGGCCAGTGT
>NZ_JALAGT010000075.1 GCF_022712295.1 Galactobacter sp. | reverse complement strand
TCGATTCTTGGCCCTGGGGGGGGGGGGGGGGGTGTGCGGGCTGGGTACCGGTGCCTGCACACGCCGTGGTGGTGTCTCAGGCGAACCAGCCGGAAACGGCCGGGGCCAGGTTCTGGTAGATGTGCTTGGCCTCCACGTACTCGCCCAGACCGGAGGGGCCGAGCTCGCGGCCGATACCGGACTGACCGAAGCCGCCCCACTCCGCCTGCGGCAGGTAGGGGTGGTAGTCGTTGATCCAGATGGTGCCGTGACGCAGCCGGCGGGCAATGCGCTGACCGCGGCCTGCGTCCTGGGTCCACACCGCACCGGCCAGACCGTAGATGGTGTCGTTCGCGATCGCGACGGCTTCCTCCTCCGTGGTGAAGGTCTCCACCGTGATGACCGGGCCGAAGCCCTCCTCGACGACCACGTTCATGCCACGGTGGACGTTGTCCAGCACGGTGGGCTCGTAGAAGAACCCGGACTCCAGCTCGCCCTGACCGAACCGGCCGCCACAGAGCAGGGTGGCGCCCTCATCGATACCGGACTGCACGTAGTTGGCGACCTTCTCCCGGTGGGCGGCGGAGATCAGCGGACCGGACTCTGCCGTGTCGTCGAAGGGGCCGCCGAGCGTGATGCCCTTGGCCCGACGAACCAACTCGTCCACGAACTTCTCCTTGATGGACTCCTCGACGATCAGGCGGGAGCCGGCCGAGCACACCAGGCCGGAGTCCAGGAAGGCACCGTTCAAGGCGTTGTCCACGGCCGCGTCGAAGTCGGCGTCGGCGAAGACCACGTTGGGGTTCTTACCGCCCAGCTCCAGCGCAACCTTCTTCACCGTGGCGGCAGCATTGGCCGCGAGCTTGCGTCCGGTGACGAGGCCACCGGTGAAGGAGACCATGTCCACATCCGGGTGGGTGGAGAGCGGGCCACCTGCGGTGTTGCCTGCTCCGAGCACCAGGTTCGCCACACCGGCGGGTAGGCCGAGCTTGTCCAGCACGTCCATGATCAGGATCGCGGTGTGCGGGGTCAGCTCCGCCGGCTTCAACACGAAGGAGTTACCCGCCGCGATGGCGGGAGCGATCTTCCACGAAGCCTGCAGCAGCGGGTAGTTCCACGGTGTGATCAGCGCGCACACGCCCACGGGCTCGTACTCGATACGGGAAAGGACGTTGGCGTCGCCTGCGTCCACGATGCGTCCGGCCTGGTTGCCCGCCAGCTTGCCGAAGTAGGTGAAGCAAGCGGCGATGTCATCCATGTCCAGCTGCGACTCGTAGAAGCGCTTACCGGTATCAAGGGACTCCGCACGAGCGAACTCGTCCTTGCGTTCCTTGAGCTGCTCGGCGACCTTCAGGAGGAAGTCACCACGCTGCGGCGCCGGGACGGAGGACCAAACGCCGGAATCAAACGCGGAACGCGCGGCTGCAATCGCAGCGTTGGTGTCCTCCTCACTCGCCTCGTCCACGGTCGCAACGAACTCGCCATTGGCCGGGCAGTGGATGTCTCGGGTACCACCGTTGACGGCGGACTCCCAACGACCATTGATGAACAGGGTCTCTGGCATGTCCTTTATGCTCCTTGCACTATGAACTGATGGGGGAGAAGTAGGTTCACTGGCCGTTTCACTTGGAGGCCTCGTGGTCCTCGGGGCTCTCGAAGTCCTCGTGCCAATCGGTGACGGGTGCGTCGTTCTCCGAGATGGTGGCCACCGGGTTGCCCTCGGTGATGCGCAGGAACTCCAGATGCGACTCCAGATGGCCCAACACGTCACTGATGAGCTGCTCCGAGGTGTACCCGTAGATGTCGTAGTCCTTGGACCCCGTTCCCGTGAACACCTCGAGCCGGTAGTAGCTCTCCGCGCTGTTGGGGTTCCGGTAGGCGAAGGATGGGACGACGTGCGCCACCGGATGCACCTGATAGCTGAAGTCCTCGTCGGATTCGTAGTGGACGCTCAGGACCAGGCAGTCCAGTTCGGTGCCTTCCTCCCGCTTACGCGTGAGGGAAGCATCGGTGCCGTTGTGGCGCAACTCGGCCACGACGTCGGCCAGGGCGGGCTCCGCCGTGGCCTCCAGGAAGCGGCGGGTCTGGGCAGCGGTGGGGAAGACCGTGGAGCGGCGTAGCCGTTGCCGCCAGTTGCCCCCTCCGGTGGGTCTGTTGGCCGCAGCTGAGCGGTATCCGTCGCCGTGCGCTGCCTCCGAACGCAGGGCTCGGTAGAAGGAGACCATCACCAGGTACATGACTACGGAGAACGGCAGCCCGATGATGAGGGTGGCCCCTTGGAGCGTTGAGACGCCTCCCACTAGCAGCATGGCCAGGGTCAGCAGGCCGGTGGTCACGGACCAGAAGATCCTCAGGCCCTTGGTCCCCTCCTGCTTGGAGTCAGTGATGCGGGAGGTGAAGTTGGCCAGAACCAGGGCGCCGGAGTCCGCGCTGGTGACGTAGAAGAGCAGGCCGGTCACGGTGGCCAGCCCGACGACGAAGGGCGCGGCCGGGTAGTCCTGGAGCAGGTCGTAGAAGCCGTGCTCAGGGACGTTCATGGCCTCCTGCCCGAACTTGTCGTCTCCACCCATGACCCGTTGCAGTGCCGCGTTGCCGAAGATGGAGATGAACAGGGCGATGAACAGGAACGGGATCACCAACACGCCAGTGATGAACTGACGCAGGGTACGGCCGCGGGAGATGCGGGCCAGGAACAGGCCGACGAAGGGCGCCCAGGCGATCCACCATGCCCAGAAGAACAGGGTCCAGCCGGCCATCCAGTCATCAGGCTGTTCCCATCCGAAGGTGTCCAGGACGGTGTGCGGGAAGCGCGAGACGAAGTCGCCCACATTCATGATCAGCAGGTCGAGCAGCTGGCGCGTCTTACCGGTGACGGTGACCCAGACCAGCAGCACGATGGCCAGGACCACGTTGAGCTCGGAGAGGCGGCGAATACCCTTCTCCACGCCGGACACGGTGGACATGGTGGCCATCAGAACTGAGAGGACGATGAGGCCGATCTGCGCGCCGACGCCTTCCTTGATCCCGAAGAGGATGTGCAGGCCGTAGTTGAGCTGCACCACGCCGATGCCCAGGCTGGTGGCGATGCCGAAGACGGTGCCGAGGACCGCCGCGATGTCCACGGTGTGCCCGAACCAGCCGTTCAACTTCTTGCCGAACAGCGGCGTGAGGATGGCACGGATGGACAGGGGCATGTTGCGGCGATACGCGAAGTACGCGAAGGCGCCACCCATGAGGGCGTACATGCCCCAGCCGATGGGACCGTAGTGGAAGAGCGTCCACACGATGGCCTGGCGGGCCGCCTCGATGTTCTCGGTGTCACCAGCGGGAGGTGCGTAGTACTGGGTCACCGGCTCAGCTACGGAGAAGAACATCAGGTCGATGCCGATGCCCGCAGCGAAGAGCATGGAGGTCCAGGTGAACAGGGAGAACTGCGGCTTCGAGTGATCGGGGCCCAACTTGGTGGCCCCGTGCCTGGAGGCTGCCAGGAAGATGACGAAGCCCAACATCAACCCAGCGGTGAGGATGTAGTACCAGCCAAGGTTGGAGCTGATCCACGAGGTGATGGAGGTGATCACGTTGCCTGCGTTGTCCGGCAGGATGATGGCCCACAGCGCTACGAGGACGATGAGAATGCCTGAGCCGATGAAGACCACCCAGTTGGGTTTTGGTGCCGGAGCGGCGGCGGGTGGCTGCAGTGGTGGGAGGGTGGTCGGGACGCCGTTGGTTCCCGGAGGATTCATATGGTCTGGGGACTGATTCGTCATCTTGAAAGAAAGCCGATTCGTGTCGAGGTCAGAAGTGCGATTCAGGTGCCACCGCCGTACGTCTTTGTGCGACCTCACAGCGGTAGCTTTCACTTTGACCATAGCAAGGGGCGGCGGGCGATGTAGAGCTTCGATGTTGCGTGAGTCACAGGGTATACGGTTCTGGTCAGCTTTTGGTTTCCGCCGAATGACAGCGCTTTCACGGCTTCTGCAGCAGATTCAAGTCAAATGCAAATCGTCGGTTTGGGCGGTGAGGCAATTCACGCCGACGGTGGGCTCCCGGACGCAGGAGAGCCTCGATTCCACACAGGGGAGTGTGGACTCGAGGCTCTCCAATGTTCTCTGGAACTGAAGATCTAGTCCCGAATCAGGTCTGC
Organism: Galactobacter sp.; assembly: GCF_022712295.1. Taxonomy (GTDB): domain Bacteria; phylum Actinomycetota; class Actinomycetes; order Actinomycetales; family Micrococcaceae; genus Galactobacter. The sequence goes on along the minus strand of NZ_JALAGT010000075.1, from coordinate 9,628 downwards.
CGCCCGCTCGGCCACCATCATGATGGTCACCACCGGATTGGTGGCGGTGAGGGTCGGCATGGATGAGGCGTCCACGACCCGCAATCCGGAGACGCCGCGGACCCGCAACTGAGGGTCCAGCACGGCCATCGGATCATCGTCTGAACCCATCTTGCAGGTGCAGGAGACGTGATACACCGTCTGGTGGTTGGCCCGCTCCACCTCCGACAATTCCGCGTCGGTCACCACATCGGCACCGGGGAAGAGCTCGCGACCCACCCAGGAGGCCATCGGCTCCGCCTCGGCGATACGCCGTGCGGCACGCACGCCTGCCAAGAGTATGGACTCGTCGTGTCCTTCTGCGTCCGTGAAGTAGCGGTAGTCGATACACGGCGCCACGGCCGGATCCGGGGAGGTGATCCACACCCGGCCGCGAGAAGACGGTTTGGCGACGTTCGGGGCGATCGACACGATCTGCTCGGGGAACGAGTACCCGTGATTCTCCGGGTGGACGGCCCAAGCCTCCACAGGGAAATGCATCAGGACATCCGGCGCTCCCGGGGTATCTCCGAGCGTGAGCATGGCGCCGGCGTCCCATCCGGATGCGCGGGTGGACGGGACGGATCGGGTGGCCTCCCAGACCACCAGGCCCTCCGCGTGATCCTGAAGGTTCTCGCCCACTCCGGGTAGGTCCGCGACCACGTCCACCCCTGCGGCGCGGAGGACGGGCACGGGGCCCACGCCCGATCGCTGCAAGAGAGCCGGAGAATCGATGGCACCGGCGCAGACCAGGACCTCGCGCTCGGCGGAGAGTACGCGACCATCGGCCAGTCGGACGCCAACGGCTCGCGGGACCGAGTCCGGATCGCCGTCGGCCTCGTCGAAGACGATGCGTGTCACCACGACGTCGGTGATCACGGACAGATTGCTGCGTTGGGCCAGCGCCGGGTGCAGGTAGTGGATGGACGTGGACGAGCGCAGGTTGGATTCCGGCGTGTATCCCACGTCGAAGAAGCCCGCGCCGCGGGCGTCGGCGTTCAGCGAGCCGTCGTCCCAGCCGCTCGGTTTGAGCGGGAGGTCCAGGGCAGCGCAGGCCGCTTCCACGACGTCGGACACGTACTGGTTCCGGTCCGCGTCAGCGACCGGTTGGATGGGAGTGAGCAGCCGTTCGCGGTAGGGAAGGATCTCATCCGGTCCCCAACCCTCCGCGCCGCGGGCCACCCAGTCCTGCAGGTCGGCTGCCAGGGGAGTCCACGCGATCATGGTGTTGGTCGTGGAGCAGCCACCCAGGATCCGGGAACGTGTTTGCCGGATCTCGGAGTTCCCGCGGACCTGTGGCACCGAGCGGTAGTCCAGGTCGTACTCGGACTCCACCATCTCGTCCCACCGACGCAGGGTGCGGGCGCGGTCCTCGTGTTCATCGGACGGGCCGGCCTCGACCAGGATCACACTCGTGCCCGGGTCCTCGGAGAGTCTCGTGGCGAGCAGTGCACCGGCGGTCCCGCCGCCCACCACGACGTAGTCGGCGCCGCTCATGCAGTGGGGCCTTCCGTCGCGTCGGCCCCATGCCCGACGGTCGGTGACGGCTCGGCCACGACCGTCGCCACGGCGTCGGGCATGGTGGCGCCGACGGCGCCCACGGACGAGACGGTCGCGGTGGGAGGGCCGGGCTGCAGCGGGCCGGTGTTCAGTCCGGAATTCTTGCGCATCAGGAGGTAATAGAGCGGACAGACGATCACGAGGCCCACGATCCAGGAGATGTCCGTGTGATTCATGGCCTTGGCGAGGGGGCCCTCGAACATCGCAGTGACGATGAAGGGCAGCTGCACCAGGATGCCTACCACGTAGCAGATCACGGCCGGGTAGTTGACCTTGCCGTAGTGGCCGCCGTCCCGCATGAAGAGGGAACCGATGTGGTACTCGCCGTGGCGCAGCAGGTAGTAATCCACCAGGTTCACTGCGGTCCATGGGATGAGAGCGCACATCAGCAGGGTCATGAAGTTGGTGAAGTAGGTCAGGAAGTTGTCGGCACCGAGCAGGGCCATGCCGAGAGCCGCGAGGAAGAGGAGGGAAGCCACCACTGCGCGGCCACGGGCCTGCGGCAACCACTTCGGGAAGAACGTCTGGCCCACCGTGATGGTGGAGAGCGACCCGCAGTAGAGGTTCATGGCATTGGTGCAGCCGATCGCGATGCCGAAGACCGCGACGACCAGCCCGCCGATGCCGTGGGTGACGCCGCTGATCGCGGCGACGGTGTCATCGGTCGCCATGGCCGCGCCGGCCACGGCGCCCAGCAGCATGGGGAAGAGGGAACCGAGCACGGCGCCGGAGTAGGTGGCCCAGAAGGCGGGCTTCGTGCCGGTGCCCTTGGGCATGTAGCGCGTGTAATCGGAGACGTAGGGGGCGTAGGCGATCTGCCACACGGCGCCAAGCGTCACGGTGGACATGAAGCCTGCCATGGTCACGGTGCCGGAGGAGAAGGCCGTTTCCGGCACGCCGTTGACGCCGAAGGTCCAGACGAAGGCCAGCACCAAGACGGCGCCGGAGACGATGCTCAGGAGTCCGGCCAGCGCGTGGATGAGTTTGTAGCCCACGATCGCGGCGATCACCGAGATGAGACCGATCAGGATGATGGACGGTTTGACGTTCCAATGGAACAGGTAGGAGATGGCCTGCCCACCGAGCACCATGTTGGAGGCGAAGAATCCGAGGTACATCAGCACCACGATGATCACCACGAGCAGGGAACCGTAGGAGCCGAACTGGGCCTTGGTCTGCAGCATCTGCGGCACACCCATCTGGGGTCCCTGCGCGGCATGCAGGGCCATGACCACGCCACCCACCAGATGCCCTATGACCAGGGCGATCGCGGCGGCCCAGATGGGCAGGCCGAAGGCCACTGTGGATGCCACGCCGGAGGCGACGGTCAGCAACATGATGTTGGAGCCGAACCACACCGTGAACAGGTCGCGGGCCTTGCCGTGGCGTTCGTTCTCCGGAACGTGGTCGATGGTGCGCACCTCGACGGTGGGCGGGGTCGAGGGCCGGCGGTGCGGGTCGGTTGGTGGTGCTGCAGAACTCATGAGCACCAGCGTGAACGGGTGAGATCCGGACCACAAGCATGGAAGAATGGTTCCCTGCATCAAGAAAACAGATGCGGTCCGGTTTGTTTCACCTCCAGAACAGAGAGGTGACGAGCGGGCTGCGTCGGTGACCGTGAGAGTAGGGGTCGTGGCACGTAAACCCGAGATCACGTTGAGTCAATTGCGCTATTTCGTCGGCGCGGCGGAGCGGCTGAGCATGACCGAGACCGCACGGGACTTCTTCGTGGCGCAGTCAGCGGTGTCCTCCGCGATCGCCCAGCTCGAGTCGCAGGTCGGCGCGCAACTGTTCATCCGGCAGCGCTCCAAGGGGTTGGTGCTCACTTCTGCCGGGTTGCAGTTCTTGGGGGATGTCCGTTCCCTCCTCGGTGGGCTCGACGACGCCTTGGATGCCGCGCGTGGGGTGGACAATCAGGTTCGCGGCACCATCCGCATAGGCTGCTTCGTCACGATCTCCCCGTTCTTGGTGCCGCAGTTGATCACCCTGGCTCGTGAGCGGCACCCGCATCTGGAGATTCAGGTCGAGGAGTTCGACGCGGGTGAGGCGATCGAGGCCCTTCGCAGCGGTCGGGTCGAGTTCCATGTGGGTTACGACTTCGGTTTCGGGGCTGAGGTCGCGAGGGAGAACGTTGGGGATATCGCCCCTCATGTGGTGCTGCCTGCCGACCATCCGCTGGCCGAGCGCGATGCCGTGCACCTGAGGGAATTGCACAAGGAACGTTTCGTCCTGCTGGATCTGCCCTCCTCCCGGGAGTACTTCCTGGGGATGCTGGATGCGGCGGGGTTGGAGCCGGACGTGCGGCACAGGGCCAAGGACTACGAGACGGTTCGGGCGCTGGTGGCGAGGGGGCAGGGTTTCTCCGTGCTGAATCTGCATCCCGCGCATCCGTATACGTATGACGGATCCAGGGTCGCCACGGTGCCGCTGATGGGCGACGTGCCTGCCCTGCCTTTGGTCTTGGCCTCCCTGCGTTCGGTGCGGCGCAGCGCTCGCGCGCTGGCCGTCGCCGAGCTGATCCGGGAGATCGCTCCCCGCCTGCAGAAGGTGTGACACACGACTGCATCTGTTTTGGTGATGCGGTTGTGCGAATCAACCTATTTGAGTGTTGCACTGGTTATCGTCCATGCTCATGGCTGGAGACGGGCGCCACATGTTCACCCGCCTCCGTGGACACCCTCAGACCGGATGGGTCGAGGTCAGCAGCACCAGCTAAGGAGAGCAGATGTCGACGCAGGTCGAAGCCGTCGTGGTCGGAGGTGGGCAGTCCGGCGTCGCCATGAGTGAGCACCTGTCCAAGTCGGGCGTGAGCCACGTGGTGCTTGAGAAGGCCCGCATCGCTGAGGCCTGGCGCACCGCGCGCTGGGATTCCCTGTGCGCCAACGGTCCGGCCTGGCACGACCGCTTCCCCGGTGCCACGATCGACGACTACGAGCAGGATGACTTCGTCCCCAAGGACCGCGTGGCGCAGTACATGCAGGACTACGCGGAGATGATCGACGCCCCCATCAAGACCGGCGTCGAGGTCGAGTCCGTCACCAAGCTCTGGAACCGCCAGGGTTACGAGGTACGCACCAAGGGCGGAGAGACCTACGAGGCCCGCTTCGTCATCGCGGCCACCGGCCCGTTCCAGATTCCGGCCGTTCCGAACGTGGTCCCGGAGGATGCCGCCGTCACTCAGCTGCATTCCTCCGCCTACAAGAACCCCGAGCAACTGCCCGAGGGTGGCGTGCTCGTGGTCGGCGCCGGCTCATCCGGTGTTCAGATCGCGGAAGAGCTCAACTCCGCAGGACGCAAGGTCTACCTCTCCGTCGGCCAGCACGACCGTCCGCCGCGGCGTTACCGCGACCGCGACAACGTGTGGTGGCTCGGTGTCCTCGGCAAGTGGGAGATGGCCACGCCCGGCCCGGGCAAGGAGCACACCACCATCGCCGTCACGGGCTTCCGCAACGGCTATACCATCGACTTCCGTGAACTCGCCGACCGCGGCGTGACCCTCACCGGCCGTACGCAGGGCTTCGTGGACGGGACCATCACGTTCAACGACGACCTGGTCGCCAACGTCCGTGCAGGCGACGAGAACTACCTCTCCGTGCTGGACGAGGCGGATGCCTACATCGAGGCCAACGGCCTGGACCTGCCGGAGGAGCCGGAGGCCCGCACCTTCCTGCCGGATCCGGACTGCATGGTGAACCCGCTCTCCGAGCTGGATCTGGCCGCAGCCGGTATCACCACCATCATCTGGGCCACCGGTTTCCGCGTGGACTACTCCTGGCTCAACGTGCCCGGCGTCGTTGACCACCTGGGTCGCCCGCTGCATGCCCGCGGCGTGACCCCGGTGGCCGGTATCTATTACCTGGGCCTACCCTGGCTCTCCCGCCGTGGCTCCAGCTTCATCTGGGGCACCTGGCACGACGCGAAGTACATCGCGGACCAGATCGACATCCAGCGCAACTACTCCGAATACTCCGGCAATGCCGGCCGTCCCACCCCTCTGGAGGCCTCCAAGTGACCAAGCACCTGCGGATCCGTCCGTTCAACACCAAGGACACCTATCCGGAACAGAACTTGGACAACGATCTCTGCCAGGCCGTGGTGGCCGGTGGCGTCGTCTACATCCGCGGGCAGATCGGTCAGGACCTGGACACCCGTGAGAACGTGGGCGCAGGCGATATCGAGGTGGAGACCGACAAGGCCATGTCCAACATCAAGATGTTGGTCGAGGAAGCCGGCGGCACCATCGAGGACATCGTCAAGGTGACCATCTACCTGACGGACATCCGCTTCCGTGAGACCGTGTACCGCACCATGGGCAAGTGGCTCAAGGGCGTTCACCCGGTCTCCACCGGTCTCACCATCTCCACGCTGGCCCGTCCGGAGTGGCACGTCGAGATCGATGCCACCGCCGTGCTGACCGAGGCGGAGCGCAAGGCCGTAGAGGCGCGCATGGACGCCGAGGGGATCGAACGATGACCTTCTCCCTCGTGGCACGTGACCCCAAGACGGGCGCGTTCGGCATGGTGGTCTCCTCCTCGTCGCCCGCAGTGGCCTCTCGCTGCATGCACCTGCGTGCAGGAGTGGGCGCCGTGGCGAGTCAGAACGTGACCAACCCGGCGCTCGGCCCGGCCGTACTGGACGCCCTCCAGGGTGGCGAGGACGCCACCGAGGCGCTGTCCAAGGTCCTCTCCACGGAGGATCACGCGGCCTACCGGCAGGTCACCGTGGTGGACTCCCACGGCATCACCGCCCTGCACTCCGGTCCCAACGCCCTCGGTATCCACACCGACATCGAGGGGGACCAGGCGGTGGCCGCCGGCAACATGCTGGCCACCCCTGAGGTTCCCGCCAAGGTGCTCTACGGCTACCTCGAGTCCACGGCGGACACCTTCGAGGCCCGCCTGCTGGACGGCCTGAAGGCCGGTCTGGCCGAGGGCGGCGAGGCCGGTCCCGTGCGCAGTGCCGGCCTGGGCGTCGTGGACGACGTCCCGTGGCTGACCACGGATCTGCGCGTGGACGATCACGACGACCCCATTGCGGAACTCGAACGGCTGCTCGGCATCTGGATGCCGCAGAAGGCCGCCTACCGTACCCGCGGTATCGACCCCACCGACGCGCCCTCCTACGGCGTGCCCGGCGACGAATAAGAACCGACAACGAGTGAGTTGAACCGATGACGACGCCCGCACCCTCGCCGCACGCGCCACTGGACCCCGCAGATCTGCAGCGGATCCGCGCCACCGTGGAGTCCCAGGCGGACACGTTGTTCGCGCTGGCCAAGGACCTCTACGAGCACCCTGAAACCGCGTGGACCGAGGTCCGTTCCAGCGCGGCCGTGGCGGCTCCCCTGGCCGAGGCCGGTTTCCGGGTGGTCACGGGCGTCGCCGACCTGCCCACGGCGTTCACGGCCACAGCCGGACCGTCGGATGCCACCACCCGTGTCGGCATCGTCGCGGAGTACGACTCCCTCCCCGGCCTGGGACACGCCTGCGGGCACAACCTGATCTCCGCGGCGGCGGTGGGTGCGGCACTCGGCGCCGCACCGCTGCTGCAGGAGGCCGGGCTGCAGTTGAGCGTCATCGGTACCCCGGCAGAGGAGGGCGGCGGCGGAAAGATCCCGATGATCGAAGCGGGCGTCTTCGATGGCCTGGACGCCGCGATGATGATCCACCCGGGGCCCGACGACCGGGCCTGGGCGGCACCCTTCGCCGTGGCCCACTTCGACGTGACGTACAAGGGCAAGGCCACCCATGCGGCGGCCTACCCCTGGCTCGGCGTGAACGCGGCCGACGCCTTCACGGTGGCCCAGGTGGCCATCGGACTTCTGCGCCAGCAGTTGCCTGCCGGAACCCGGGTCCACGGCATCGTCACCAGTGCGGGCACCGCCCCCAACGCCATCCCGGACACCGCCACGGGTAAGTGGTACGTCCGTGCTGACTCCCTGGACGAGCTGGAGACCCTGTACCAGCGTGTCGTGGCCTGCTTCGAGGCCGGGGCCACCGCCACCGGCTGCGAACTCACCATCGAGGAGACCTCGGGGCGCTACGCGGACTTCATCACCGATGAGGAATTGCTGGCCACCTTCGTGGACGCCTCCGCGCAATTGGGCCGCGACCTCCACCCGGAGGACCGCTCCCGCACCGGCATGAATTCCGCCTCCACGGACATGGGCAACGTGTCCTACGTGGTGCCTGCCATTCACCCCTACCTCGGCATCGATTCGGCTCCGGCCGTGAACCACCAGGCCGAATTCGCCGACGCCACCATGACCGACGCCGCCAGGCGCGCGGTCCTGGACGGCGCCGTGGCGCTGGCCGCCACGGCGGTCTCCCTGGCGCGAGCCAGGAACTGAACCCCGCCCGTCGGGCATTACCCGCCGGGCATCAGAAGGCAACGACGCCGCCCCATCACAGAACTCAAGCAGGTATCTGCACCAACTTGGTAAGGAGGTCGAACTCATGAGCGAGAACTCGACCCTGATGGCCCAACAGGAAACCGGCCATCTGAAGAAGTCCCTGGGGCGCTTCGACATCATCTTCCTGGTGATGTCCGCGGTGCTCAGCATCGAAGTGATCGCGGAGACCGCAGGCTACGGCGGAGAGACGTTCACGTGGACGCTCATCCTCTCCGTGTTCTTCCTGGTCCCGTACGCCCTGATCTTCGCCGAGACCGGATCCACCTTCATCGGTGAGGGCGGTGCCTACCTCTGGGTCCGCCGTGCGTTCGGCCGGCCGGCAGGCGCGCTGGCCTCGATCCTGTCCTGGTTCACGCAGCCCGTGTGGGTGGGCGGTTCCATGGCGTTCCTGGCCGCCGAGACCGTGAACGCATTCCTGTTCCCGCTCCCGCACGGTTCCGTGGGGGACTGGGTCTTCAAGATCATCTTCATCTGGATCACCGTGCTCGCCGCGATCCTCTCCCTGGCCAAGGCCAAGTGGCTGCCGACCATGGGCGGCGTCCTGAAGGTCATCTTCTTGGGCTTCTTCATCCTCACCACTGTCATCTACGCCGTCAAGAACGGCGTTCAGCCGCTGACAGGCTCCGACTTCGCCCCCACGTGGGGCGGGCTGTTCGGTCTGGCGCCGCTGCTGCTCTTCTCCTACCTGGGCTTCGAGGCTTCCAACTCCGCCTCCGGTGAGATGAAGAACCCCAAGAAGGACATCCCGGCCTCCATCGCCCGGTCCGGGCTGGTCTCGGCACTGTGCTACCTGTTGCCCATCCTCGCGATGCTGCTGGTGCTGCCTGCCTCCACCATCAACGGCGTGGCCGGACTGATGGATGCCATACAGTCCGTGTTCTCCGTCTACGGTGCGGCTGCGGAGCCCATGACCTGGCTCGCCGCCCTGATGTTCGTGGTCATCCTGGCCTCCCAGGGTGCCTCCTGGATGATCATGTCCGACCGCATGCAGGCTCTGGCCGCAGCAGACGGTGCCTTCTTCGGCGGCTTCTTCGGCAAGTTCCAGAAGGGACTTGGAACCCCGGTGAACCTGAACCTGCTCTCCGGGACGGTTTCCACCGCCTTCCTGATCGCCGCCATGATCTTCACGGGCGGCTCCGAGAGTGCCTTTGGCGTGGTGCTGAACATCTCCATCTCCACCTTCTTGCTCTCCTACCTGCTGATCATCCCGGCGGCCGTCAAGCTGCGCTACAAGCACCCCGACGTAGAGCGGCCGTTCAAGGTTCCGGGGTCCAACGGCTTCTTTGCCTTCCTTGGCGTGCTGTGCTTCCTGTGGATCCTGCTCGGTTCATGGGTGGCGGTGTTCCCCGGGACGCTTGAGCCGCTCTTCGGGCTCGAGTACGACTTCGGTGATGTCTCGCAGCTTGCCACTCAGGGACTCACGCTGGGCACCCTCGCGGTCCTCGTGGTGTTGGCCCTGGTCGGTTACTGGCGCGGTAAGCGGGTCCGTGCGGTCTCCGTCGCCCCCGACACCGCGGCGATGACCTCCATCCCCGAGGACCTGCCCCCGGTCAACCACTGACCCTGCACCGGTCAACCGCTGACCCTGCCCCCGGTCAACCACTGACCCTGCCCCCGGTCAACCACTGGCCCACCGGC
>NZ_JALAGT010000074.1 GCF_022712295.1 Galactobacter sp. | reverse complement strand
TTTGACTAAAAATAGACGTGAGAGTGATCCGGTTCACGCCGCCCACCCACCAACGTACCTCCACCTCGGAAAAGAGACCCCATGCCCAGCCCCGAACGTATTGCCTTCGTCAACGGACTCATCTGGACCACCGGGTTCGCAACCCCCCGGCCGCTGGATGTGCTCGTCGATGACGGTGTCATCACCGACGTGACCGGGCGAGGGGACCTCGATGTCGCCGACGCCACCGTGATCGACCTCGAGGGACGTGTCCTCACTCCCGGCTTCCAGGACGCCCACCTTCACCTGGAGGGTGGCGGTGGCGACCTGCTGGCCTGCGAACTCTCCGACGCCACCTCGGCCGAGGACGTCCTCTCCCGCATCGCAGCCTTCTCGGCTTCTCACCCGGACGACGAGTGGATCACCGGCGCCGGCTGGCAGCGCGAATTCTTCGAACAGGGCTCCCCCACCGCCGAGCTGTTGGATTCCGTCACCGGCGATCGCCCCGCAGCCTTCCATCCCTTTGACCACCACGGCATCTGGCTCAATTCCGCAGCGCTGAAGCTGGCAGGCATCACCGCGGAAACCCCCGATCCGGACCACGGCCGCCTGTCCCGCCTGCCAGACGGCTCCCCCGCCGGCATGTTGGAAGAGGCCGCGGCAGCGCTCGTGGCCCCGTTCCTGCCGACCAAGACCGAGGAGGAACAGATCGAGGGCGTCCTCGCCGGACAGGCCCACCTGCTGTCCAAGGGCATCACCTCCTGCCAGGACGCACTGGTTGGCCCGGGCATGGGCATGCGGGACCAGTTCGACGTGTACGTTCGCATGCTCGCCGAGTCCACACTGGACGTGCGCCTGACCACCGCGCTCTGGTGGAACCCCGAACGCGGCATGGAGCAGTTGGATGAGCTCAAGGAGCGCCGTCGGGTTCTCCAGGAAACCGCGGGCGCCGAACGCGTGGTCGTTGACACCGTCAAGATCATGATCGACGGGGCCGGACTGCTCTACTTCAACCCCGAGCAGCTGCGCGAGGTCACCGTGGCCTGTGACGCCGCCGGGTTCAACTGTCACTACCACTCCTATGCGGAACTCACCACGCGCTGGGCCCTCGACGCCATCGAGGAAGCGGTCAACACGAACCCGCTGCGGGAGCGTCGCCACCACATCGCCCACCTCTTCGTGGTGGCCGGTGAGGACTTCAAGCGCTTCGCCGACCTCGGTGTCACCGCCAACGTGCAGGGCTTCTGGGCCGGAACTCCGGTCCCGCACGAGCACATGAAGGAGGTCACCGTGACCACGGACCCCGAGGACCGCGAGTACCCCTTCGGTCGGATGCAGGCAGCGGGCGTCCGGCTCGCAGCCGGGTCCGACTGGCCCGTCACCACCTGCGATCCCTTCCTCGCCATCGGCTCCACCGCCGGCTACCTGCCCGAGCCGCAGATGCGCAAGGAGATCCCGGAGAAGGATCGCCTGGACGTGGTCGCCATGTTCCAGGCCTTCACCACCGGCTCCGCCTTCGTCAACGGGCGGGCATCCTCGACCGGTCGCATTGCTCCCGGTTATCTTGCGGACCTCGTGGTGCTCAGCCAGGATCCCTTCGGCGGCCGCGACGCCCTGTTGGGCACCTCGGTGGAGGAGACCTGGGTCGGTGGGCGCAAGCTCTACTCCCGCGTCTGAGCTACCGTCTGCCCTGACGTTCCGGACACCGGGTCGCTGCTCACGCCGGTAGCGACCCGGGAACGCCTCGGGAATCGAGAACACCTCGGAAAAAGAGAAGACCCGGAACCAGATGGTTCCGGGTCTTCTCGATTGCGGTGGCAGATGAGGGATTCGAACCCCCGTAGGCAGTGCCAGCTGATTTACAGTCAGCCCCCTTTGGCCGCTCGGGTAATCTGCCGCAGGTGCTTGTTCCACCCTCACGAGGAGGAGCCGAACATGCGTCAACGAGTCTACAGTGTTGCGGCCCGGATCGTGAAATCGCACCCTCCCTGAAGCTTGGTGATGTGCAGCACGCGGCGCACTCCCCCGATAGGCTTGGGGTCAGACGTTCCAAACAACCCCTAGGAGAGAAACGTGGCCAGCACTTCTACGTTCGATGTCGTCAGCAAGGTGGACAAGCAGGAGGTCTCCAACGCCCTGAACCAGGCGCAAAAGGAGATCGCGCAGCGCTACGACTTCCGCGGTGTGGGCGCAGAGATCGATTTCTCCGGGGAATCGCTGTTGATCAAGGCCAATTCCGAAGAGCGCGCCAAGGCCGTCCTTGACGTCTTCGAGTCCAAATTGGTCAAGCGCGGCATCTCCCTGAAGTCCTTGGAGACCGGCGAGCCCTTCGCCTCCGGCAAGGAGTACCGGATCGGGCTCTCCATCAAGGAGGGCATCGCCCAGGACGTGGCCAAGAAGATCAGCAAGCTAATCCGGGACGAGGGCCCCAAATCAGTCAAGGCCACCATCCAGGGCGACGAACTGCGGGTCTCCTCCAAGTCCCGCGACGACCTGCAGGACACCATCGCGCTGCTCAAGGGATTCGAGGACGCAGACCTCCAGTTCGTGAACATGCGCTGAGACCCGTCCCAGTGCACGACGGCGCGTGGCCCACGAGAGTGGGGCACGCGCCGTCGTTCCTTCGCGCGGCTTCCCCCTCGCTGGCCACACCTCAGTCGCGACGAAGCACCAGCAGGTCCCCGATCTCGCATTCCAGCACGTCGCAAATCGCCACGAGGGTGGAGAAGCGGATGGCCTTGGCACGGTCGTTCTTGAGCACGGAGAGGTTCACGGGGCTCACGCCCACGAGCGCGGAAAGTTCGGTGACGGCCAGGCCGCGTTCCTCCAGCAGCTCGGTGAGGCGACAGTGCACACCGATGGTGTCGACATCGGCGTCGGATGGTTCGCCCGCTTCGACGTCCCTCACACCAGCCCACTGACGTCGTCCTGCAGCCGAGCCTTGTCCCGCTGCAGTGCAACCACGCGGGCGATGATCTCCGAGACCACGGCGATCAGCAGGGCGGCCACCAGTGGTGCCCACGTGAAGTCCACCGTACCGAGGGGTGCCGGTATCTCCTCGGACACATCCGCGCCATGCGTGACGGCCGCACTCCAGCTACCCAAGGAGTGTTCCGCGGCTTGACCCGAGGCGACCCCGTCCAGTACTTGGCCGAGCAGACCTGTGACGAGGACGATCAGGGCCGTGGCGAATCCTCCCCGCCGCAGACGATCCGAGAAGCCGGTGTCACCGAGGGCGCTTCGACACACACGCCACACGAGCAGGGCCACGGCAACGACCGGGATCGCCTGGACCGCCCCGGCAACGGCCAACAGCACCCTATCGCCACTCCCCAGCCCCGTCACTGTCAGGTCCAACATCCGCACTTGAGCGGAGTCCACGGTGGCGCCGTCCCAGTCGATGTCGGCCCCTTCCGGTAGTGCCGAGAAGGAATTGACCCTGGCGTGGATGTCAAGACTCGAACTCGTCAGTGTCTGAATGGCCGCCATGACGGCGCCGATCGCCGTCACCACCGCAACGAGCAACGCCACGGTACGGACCAACCTCAGAACGCTCGAGTCCAGCTGCCCCTTGCCCCGTCCCTTCGGGTTCCCGAGGCCGTACATGACCAAGAGCGTCACGAAGGCCAAGATGATCAGCGCCGCGCCGATCACCGTCATCCACGCTTCCACGACATCCTCCGTTTATCGAATAACGATTATCGTTCTTCGATAAGCGTAGGCCGTGTACGCCACACCCGCAACCGGCAGACTCATCGCGAACACAGTGGTCTCACAGTGTCATGTTGATAGACTGGTTCCTGCCTCCTGAAGGCACGAGTGATAACAGCATCGGGCCCGCCGCTTTCGCGACGGGCCCGATCGCTCTCTGCACCCCCACCAAGGTCCTGCCATGAGGTCACGCCTCGCTCAGCCTCCCGCATGCAGCCACCCGTCATGACGAATCCGCCAACTCAACTTCAGTGAAAAACTCAACTTCAGCCCCATGTGGCCATTCCGGCGGCGGTCTCAACCGGTGGTTGCAACACCTCTACTTGAGGAGCTGCGACCACCGTGTCATCTCGAACCGAAACCGCTGCATTGCGGGCGGAATTCATGGAAGCCTTCGACCGCATTGGTTCTGTCAAGCCGGCGGCCGAG
>NZ_JALAGT010000007.1 GCF_022712295.1 Galactobacter sp. | reverse complement strand
TGCGTCCAATGCTCCGGCCACGGTGAAGTCGGCCGTGGATACGGGAACAGAGTCCGGTTCCACCCCGGCCTCACGCAGGGCTGCAGCCCAGCCCTCGCGGCGTCTGGCCGGAACGTGGAAGTCCACGTTGAACTCCGCGGAGCCTCCCAGGTGGGCGATCCGCCGGTGTCCCAGACCCAGTAGGTGTTGCGTGGCCTGCCTGGCCATATCCGTCTCGTCTGCCGTGAAGGCCGGAAGCTGCGGCAAGGGCCCACCCACTCCGAGTACAGGCAGTCCCGACCCCGCCAGCGCCTCCTTCTCCCCGGCTTTCAGATCCAGGGCCACCACCAACAGTGCGTCCACGCGGCGGCGTCGCACCACGGTGCCGAACAGCGCCTCCCGCTCGGCCGGATCGTCGGTCACCGAGTACAGCGTGGTGTCGTATCCGGATCTGGCCAGCTGATCAGCGACCGTGCCGGCCACCGTGGCGAAATACCACCGGTCCATGGTGGGCGTGATGACGCCGATGCTGCGCGTGCGTCCCGACGCCAACGAGGATGCGGAGGAGGAGACCACATACCCCAGCCGGGTTGCGGCTGCCACCACCTTGGCGCGCGTGGCCTCCGAGACCGCGCCCCTTCCGCTCAGCGCGCGGGATACCGAGGCCGTGGAGACACCGGCTGCGTCCGCGACCTGCCGGATGCTCACGCCCTGATGGTGGTTGGATTCGGTCATGCCGTGTACGTTGCTCCTGCCGGTGCTCGGGTCGGGACGGTTGGATTATGAGGCGATCCGCTCCGCGTTGCGTAGCCACACGGTGGTGTCGCCAGGCAGTGTGGTGGCGTCGGCCGGTAGATCCGGATCGCTGGAGATGAGCAGCTCCCCACGCACGGGTAGAGCGCGGTCCTGCTCCCCGGTGTTGGCGACCACGATCACGTCGCCGACCTGGAAACCGAGCAATCCCGGATCCAGGCCGTCCAGCCACACCAGATCAGTATGCGCCAGCCGGTGTTCTCGACGTAGCTTCAGCAGCGTCATATACATGGACAGCGTGGATCCGGGCACGCCCTCCTGGGCAGCGCGGGACAGCCCGGCCCAGTCCGGGGGCTGAGGAAGCCATGACTCACCGGTGGTGCTGAACCCGAGCGTCTCGCCGTCGGTCTGCCACGGGAGGGGGACGCGGCAGCCGTCGCGCCCGTAGCGCTCGCCCTCGGTGCGGAACCAGGTGGGGTCCTGGCGCGCGTCGTCGGGCAGGTCGGTTGCCTCGGGCAACCCGAGTTCCTCGCCTTGGTACAGGTACGCCCCGCCGGGCAGGGCGAGCATCAGCGCCGTGGCAGCGCGTGCCCGACGAAGGGCAGGGGCCGCCGCCGGCAGGCCGGGGGTGAGTGGGCCCACTCCGTCGCCCTGCGGGCTCTCCTGACTCAAGGATAGGCGGGTGGTGTGGCGTACCACGTCGTGGTTGGAGAGCACCCAGGTGCTCGGGGCGCCCACGTTGCCGAACTCCAGCAGCGATTCGTCGATCATGCTGCGCAGCTCGGTGGCGTCCCAGTCGCAGCTCAGGTAGCCGAAGTTGAACGCCTGCTGCATCTCGTCCGGACGAACCCAGCGCGCCATCTTGGACAGCGGAGAAACCCACGCCTCGGCGCACAGCACGCGCTCGCCGTCATACTCCTCCAGCACTTGATGCCATGCGCGGTAGATCTCGTGGACACCGTCCTGGCCGAAGAACGGCGGGTCCTGATCGCCGCCACCCATGGAACCCGCCCCTTCATCGGGGACGAAATCCGGCAGCCCGTCCTCCTTGATCAGGCCGTGGGCCACGTCCACCCGGAAGCCGTCGGTGCCGCGGTCCAGCCAGAAGCGCAGCACGTCCTCGAACTCCGAACGGACCTCCGGGTTGGTCCAGTCCAGATCCGGCTGGGAGGGGTCGAACACGTGCAGGTACCACTGGCCCGGCGTGCCGTCCGGATTCGTGGTGCGGGTCCACGTGCTGCCGCCGAACACGGACTCCCAGTTGTTGGGCGGCAGTTCGCCGTGTTGGCCCTTGCCCTCGCGGAAGATGTAGCGGGCGCGCTCGGGCGAACCCGGTGCCGCGGCCAGCGCCTGCTGGAACCACTCGTGGTCGGAGGAGGTGTGGTTGGGGACCAGGTCCACGATGACGCGCAGGCCGAGGTCGTGGGCGGTGGCGACGAGGCGGTCGTAGTCCTCCAGGGTGCCGAAGAGCGGGTCCACATCGCGGTAGTCGGCCACGTCGTAGCCGGCGTCGCGCTGCGGAGAGGTCATGAACGGGGAGAGCCACACTGCGTCCACGCCCAGCCGAGCCAGAGCGGGCAGCCCCTCGACCACGCCGGGGAGGTCGCCCACGCCGTCGCCCGAGGCGTCACGGAAGGAGCGCGGGTAGATCTGATAGATCACCGCGGAGCGCCACCACTCGTCGCCCGGAGCGGTGACAGGGGCCGGAGTGGTGCCGGGTCGCTTGCCCGGATGGCTCGCTTCGGTGGACGTGGTGTTCGCGGTGGACTCGGCGTCGAGGCTCGCATGGGTCATGGCGACAACTCTAGATGCGGCCGGAACTGAATGTAAACGTTTGCAATCTACTGTTCACCGTTTCGCGCGTAGTGGTTGAAGTCACGTATACATCTGTGAGAGAGTCCCTAAAGCAACACGATGTAAGCGCTTGCAACCCAATGGGCTCGATGACCGCCCGCACGTGCTACCTCCACAACGAAAGGCACCCGATGTCAACGAAGATTCGGGCCAGGAAACACTCCCTGCTCAAGACCAGCGCGGTGGCGGCACTGACCGCTCTGGCGCTCACCGCATGCGGCGGAGGCAACTCCTCCGGTAGAGAAGACAAGACCGACTCCACCTCGGCCGCCAAGGCCGGGTCCGGGTCGCTGACCGTGTGGGTGGACGCCGAACGCGTCTCCGCGCTGACCCCCGTGGTCAAGGACTACGAGTCCGCCACCGGAGTGAAGGTCAAGGTGGTCTCCAAGTCCACCGACAAGGCCAAGGACGACTTCATCCAGCAGGCCTCCAACGCGTCCGGTCCCGACGTGGTCATGGGCGCTCACGACTGGGTGGGCGAGCTCGTGAAGAACGGCATCGCCGCCCCCGTGGAACTGGGCGACAAGTCCTCCGACTTCTCCGATGTGGCCATCAAGGCCTCCACCTACGAGTCCAAGAACTACATGCTGCCCTACGCGGTGGAGAACCTGGCGCTGCTGCGCAACGCTGACCTGGTCAAGGAGGCGCCCAAGAGCTTCGACGACATGATCGCAGCAGGCAAGGACTCCGGCGCCGAGTACCCGTTCGTAGTGCAGCAGGGCAAGGAGGGCGACCCGTACCACCTCTACCCGTTCCAGACCGCCTTCGGGGCACCCGTCTTCGGCACGGACGAGAACGGTGACTACGACGCCACCCAGCTGGAACTCGGCAAGGGAGGCGACTTCGCCACCTGGCTGGGCAGTCAGGGCAAGGCAGGGAACTTCTCCACAGAGATCACGGGCGACATCGCCTCGGACAAGTTCACCAAGGGCGACGCCGCGTTCTGGCTCACCGGGCCCTGGAACGTGAAGGTGGCTCAGGACGCAGGGATCAACCTCAGCGTGGATCCCATCGCGTCCCCCACCGACCAGCCCGCCGTCCCCTTCGCCGGCGTCAAGGGATTCTTCGTCAACGAGCACAGCAAGAACAAGCTGGCCGCGACCGACTTCCTGGTCAACTACATGGGAACGCAGGAGACCCAGACGCGCCTGTTCAAGTCCTCGGCCGTGCTGCCCGCACTGACCGCTTCAGCCGACGAGGCAGCGTCCGACCCCGTGATCGCCGGTTTCCAGAAGGCGGGCGAGAAGGCCGTGCCCATGCCCGCCATCCCCGAGATGGGCACCGTGTTCGAGAGCTGGGGTGTCTCCCAGGCCGCCATCATCAACGGCAAGGACCCGGCCAAGACCTGGAAGGCCCTGGTGGACAAGGTCACCAAGGCCATCGCCAAGTAATCGCCGCGTGCAGTAGGAGACATCATGACCACCACCACGCCCACGACGCCGCCACGCGGCGGTGGCGATTCCATGCCCGACGGCACCGGCAACGGGCCCGCGGGCCCGGCCACCCGCCGTCGGGCACAGGGTGGCGCCACACGCCTGGGTCCCTTCATCCTCAAGATCGCCATGCTGGCGCTGCTCGACGCGCTCGCCGTCCTGCTGCTGATCATCCTGGCGGCCAAGGAGGAGTGGGTGATCCTCGGCGTCGTGGCCGTGGCGCTGGTGGTCATCAACGTCATCTACCTGCGCAAGGGCCTGCTGCCCGCCAAGTACCTGACCCCTGGCATCGCGTTCCTGCTGATCTTCCAGATCTTCACCATCGGGTACACGGGCTACATCGCCTTCACCAACTACTCCTCCGGGCACGTGCTGGAGAAGGACGAGGCGGCCCAGGCGTTGCTGAGTCAGAACCAGGTCAGGGTGGAGAACTCCCCGTCCTACCCGCTGGCCGTGGTGACCAAGGGCAGCGCGATCGGATTCGTGGTCCAGGACCCGGAATCCGGTGACACCCTGCTCGGCACCGAGGACGAGCCCCTGCACAAGGTGGACGCGACCGTCTCCGCCGGGCAGGTCTCGGGCCTGGATGGGTGGACCAGCCTGTCCTTCAACGACCTGCTCGGCAGGCAGGACGAGGTCTTCTCCCTCTCCGTCCCGGTCTCGGGGGACGCGGCGGAGGGAACGCTTCGGACCCAGGACGGGCGCACCGCCTATGAGTACTCCTCCACCCTGAGCTACGACCGGGCGGCCGACACCGTGACGGACTCGGCCACGGGCGCCGTCTACACCGACCGCGGTAACGGCGCCTTCGAGACCGCTGCGGGAGAGCAACTCAATCCTGGTTGGCGGATCAACGTGGGCTTCGACAACTTCACCCGGGCCTTCACGGATCAGGACATCCGCGAACCCCTGCTGAAGGTCACGGCCTGGACCATCGTGTTCGCTTGCGTGTCCGTGATCTCCACTTTTGTCCTCGGCATGTTCCTGGCGGTGGTGTTCAACCGGCCGGGGATGAAGGGGCGCAAGATCTACCGGGCCGTGATGATCCTGCCCTACGCCTTCCCGGCCTTCCTGGCCGCCATGGTCTTCTCCGGGATGTTCTCCAAGTCCTTCGGGTTCTTCAACCAGGTCATGTTGGGCGGCGCCCAGATCCCCTGGCTGGAGGACCCCACCCTCGCCAAGGCCGCCGTGCTTCTGCTGAATCTCTGGCTCGGCTTCCCGTACATGTTCCTGGTGTGCATGGGTGCCCTGCAGTCGATTCCGGAGGAAGTCGAGGAGGCGGCCCGCATGGACGGCGCCAGCCCTTGGCAGACGTTCCGTCACATCAAGTTCCCGCTGCTGCTGGTCTCCGTTGCGCCGCTGCTGATCTCCTCCTTCGCGTTCAACTTCAACAACTTCAACCTGATCTACATGCTCACCGGAGGAGGGCCACGCGACATGGATGCCTCCATTCCCGTGGGGGAGACGGACATCCTCATCTCCCTGGTCTACAAGGTCGCCTTCACCGGACAGTCACGTGACTACGGCCTGGCCAGCGCCTTCTCCATCATCATCTTCGTGATCGTCGCCGCGATCTCCATCATCAGCTTCCGCAAGACCAAGGCCCTTGAGGAGGTCAACTGATGTCCGCCAACGTTGAGCATCTCCCCGACATACTCTCCAATGCGCGACGGCGGCGGTCGCCCGCCGCGTGGCTGCGCACCACCGGTTGGCGGCACGTGGTCGGCATCGTGGTGGGCATCTACGCGCTGCTGCCCATCGTTTACGTGTTTTCCGCTTCCCTGAATCCCACCGGCACGCTGACCGGCTCCAATCAGCTCTTCTCCCAGGTCAGTCTCGATTCCTACGTCCGTGTGCTCACCGACCCGGATCACCCCTTCGGCAAGTGGTTCCTGAACTCTCTGGGCGTTGGCCTCGCCACGGCGCTTGGCACGGTCTTCCTCGGTGCCTTGGCGGCGTACTCCTTCTCCAGGATGCGGTTCAAGGGCCGCAGAGTGGGGCTGCTGTCCCTGGTGCTGGTGCAGATGTTCCCGCAACTGCTGGCCGTGGTCGCCGTGTTCATGCTGGTCACCAAGCTGGGCGACCTGGTGCCATGGCTCGGCATCAACTCCCCCGTGGCGTTGGTCCTGGTCTACCTGGGTGGGGCACTGGGTGTGAACACCTACCTGATGTACGGATTCTTCAACACGGTGCCGATCTCCATCGACGAGGCCGCCAAACTGGATGGTGCCGGCCACGCCCGGATCTTCTTCACCATCATCTTGCGACTCGTTGCTCCCGTGCTGGCCGTGGTCGGACTGCTCAGCTTCATCGCCACCATGAATGACTTCGTGATCTCCTCCGTCATCCTCGTGGACCCGGACAAGCAGACGCTCGCAGTGGGGCTGTACCAGATGGTGTCCAACCCCAACTACGCGGACTGGTCCGCCTTCGCCGCCGGCGCCGTCATGGCAGCGCTGCCCGTGGTGGTGATCTTCCTGGCGCTGCAGCGTTACATCGTGGGTGGCCTCACGGCCGGTGCTGTGAAGTAGGCCCGCGCTTTCCTAGCCCCACCTTTTCCCCAGGCTTTCCGTCAGCACCTCATACGTTCTCTAGTGTCGCGTGTCGTTAGTTCCTAAATGGTTGGTGGTTTGGGAGAATTGGGTATGGCGAATTCTCCTGCTCCGGCGTTGCCTCTACGGGTTGGCGACAAAGATGTATTGAGGTTGTGGACGAGGTCCACGGCGATGCGCTCAGGGCTGGTGCAGCGGGCGAAGATCGTGTTGCTGGCCGCCGAGGGTGTGCCCAACGCCCACATCGCCACTGAAGTGGGCACGACGACCACGAGCGTTTGGAAGTGGCGGAAACGCTATGCCGAGTTGGGGTTGGCCGGCCTGGATGACGCGACACGGTCGGGGCGGCCGAAGCGACTGGACCATGCTCAGATCGTGGCCAAGACCCTCACGCCGCCGCCGAAGAAG
>NZ_JALAGT010000006.1 GCF_022712295.1 Galactobacter sp. | reverse complement strand
GCTCTGTGCTCTGTGCTCTGTGCTCTGTGCTCTGTGCTCCGTCGACTTCGTTCGTTGCTTCGTGCTTCCTGTTTCGGTGTCCTGTTGACTGGTCGGCGCCTCGTCACCCAGGCGCGTCGGTTGCCGGCCCTGACTCGTGGTTTGACGCTGTCTTTCGGCGGGGGAGCTGTTTGCCACCCCCGCTGTGGAGTTGCTCAGCGTCCGGCGGGGCGGTCACTGATCGGTGTTGATGACGGTTCGCACGCTTGATTCTTTGGGGTACACACATCGGTTCTGCTTGCGGCTGGGGGATCGTGCGGTCGAAGTCGCGGCGCAGCCTCGCAGTCTTCCCTCGTAGCGGTGGCCGCCCGCCGAGTCTCATCTCTGCCGTGCACCGATCCACAACGGCTTGTGCGACGGGGTAGCTTGGAAGGCTCTTGGTCGGTCACTCAAGGGGTGTCGACGGGAGTCCGTATGGGACAGTCGCGCGGAGCGGCCGTGATGCTTCGGCCCTGTCCTGCCCAGGGCCCGTTCCCCGAATCTGTAGGTCCAGCTCGTGCTTCGCCCTCAGTCCAAGTGGACATTCGCTCACGACGCCGGCGTTCGTGGCAGGAAAGCTCTCGGCTGTTGACAGCCCTGGGCGGCGGCCAAGACCGGCTGCCCAGTGATCGAATCCACCGCAGCCGAGGCTCGTGAATCCAAGTGAAATCGCACTCGACGCTCGCTTCGTTCCCGTGTTTCACGTGAAACACATCGGCGTCGGGCTGTGTTGTTTCACGTGAAACAGGACTCCACGACCGCTTTCGCGAGTTCGACGAGGCGGTCGGGGGATCAGTAGAAGAAGCGCTTCGCAGCCCTGAAGTGGCCATGTTTCACGTGAAACGGTCGTCGTCCCGCATCATCGTTTCACGTGAAGCATGGTCGGTCTTCCAGATGCGCGGGTCCCACGTGCCGTGAGTTCAGGGCTATCAAAGACGGGTGTGGCCGTTACGAGGTCGGCGACGCGTCGCCGCTCGTCGCGAGACTGGTGGCGTCGGGGCGGGGGACTTGCATTCGCTGTTGCTTCGCAAACCGAGTCGCTCGGCTGCACGGGTCGTCGCTGGCCGGAACTGGTTCGTCGCTTGGATGCAGGGCGCCAGCTTGTCATTGCGATGGGCGCGGGTGGGTGATGCGAGGTGTGCATGGGTCAGCGTTCGATGCGACGCAATATGCAAGCGATGAGCAGCCTCGGTCTCGATGAGTTCTAGTTCGGTCCGGGGGTTCGGCCCGGATCGAAGGCTGTGCTGGGGAGAAGGTGGGCACTTCCCCGTGGGCGGAGTGATTCAGTGCCGGATGCGCGCGGGAGGCCTTGTGCGGCTCATTTGACCCGACCCTAGGTCAGGCCGGGGGTGACCGGAGTCTCGCTATGACCTTAGTCAATTGATTCCACTTGATGTCGGACGGAGAGTTTGTCTGGGAAGCCTGACACGAGAATCTGCCTTGACGTGTGGTCCTGCCAGGTCTGTTGCTCACGCACAGCGCCGGTCCCAGGTGGATCTCATGCACATTTGGTATTGATACGCGCAGTTCGGGAGAGATCCGGCATGACCCGTCGCCGTTTCACGTGAAACATGCGACGTCACCACCTCACGGTCGGCGCGCGCGGGGTCGGGCGGGCAGAATCCGCATCACATAGGGAATGAGGATCGACGCGACTACGATGAGAAGTGCACACACCACACGAAAGGACACCATGGCCGAGAAACGACGCGGGCTTGGACGCGGCCTTGGAGCCTTGATTGCCAATTCGCCGGCGGAGCCCGAAGCGACGGCACCAGAGCCGACCGCCCTCGCCGCATCGAAGCCGGCTAAGCAGGTGTCGACCCCCTCGCCCACGCGCAAGGCGCCGGCCGCTGCAGCAACGAAGAAGGCTTCAAGCGATTCCGCTCGTCTGTCTGTGGCCGACGATGTGGTGAAGCGTGCGCCGAAGACGTCGGCGGCGCCGCGCAAGGCGCGTCCGGCCGATATGTTCTTTACCGCAACCGCCGATCGCTCGCGACCGCGCCAGTCGGTCCCGGATGTGCTGGGCAAGACCTCCAAGGCAAACACGTCCGTCCAAGACGTGGAACCGCAGGAGGCCCGCGCCGAGGAGCTCGTGGTGGTTCCCGGTGCCTCGTTTGCCGAAGTTCCGCTCGAGGACATTCACCCGAACCGCAAGCAGCCCCGCTCGGTCTTTGACCAGGACGAGCTGGACGAACTGGTCGCCTCGATCACCGAGGTGGGTCTGCTCCAGCCGATCGTCGTGCGGCCAAGTCGCGAGAACGAGGGCCCCAAGTACGAGCTCGTCATGGGCGAGCGTCGTTGGCGAGCCTCCAAGCTGGCCGGGCTGACGGCCATCCCCGCGATCGTGCGGGAGACCGAAGACGGCGATCTGCTGCGTGACGCCCTGTTGGAGAACCTGCACCGCTCGCAGCTGAACCCGCTTGAAGAGGCCGCCGCTTACCAGCAACTGATGACCGAATTCGAGTGCACCCAGGAGGAGCTCTCAGCACGTATCGGGCGCAGCCGCCCGCAGATCTCCAACACGATCCGCCTCATGCGACTGCCTGCCTTGGTTCAGCGTCGCGTGGCAGCGGGAGTGCTCTCCGCGGGCCATGCGCGTGCGCTCCTCGGCCTGGAGGATCCGGCCGAGATGGAGAAGCTTGCGCAGCGAATCGTCGCGGAGGGCCTCTCTGTTCGCGCGACGGAGGAGCAGGTGTCGCTGGCGCAGGGCGAGAAGCCGCAGGTTGCCCGCCGTCGTCGCGCCGAGCCGGAACGCCACGAGCGCCTGGACTTCCTGGCGTCCACTCTGCAGGACCGGTTCGACACGAACGTCAAGATCACCTTGGGCGCGCGCAAGGGAAAGGTGCAGATCGAGTTTGCCTCGGTCGATGACCTGAATCGCATCATGGCGCTCATGAACCCGGACGACTGACTTCACCCGAACCAATGCGGGGTGTCCCACGATTCGTGGGGCACCCCGTTGTTTTGTTTCACGTGAAACACGGTGGGGCGG
>NZ_JALAGT010000073.1 GCF_022712295.1 Galactobacter sp. | reverse complement strand
CGCTCGCATCGTCAATGACGCCGCTACCCGCGGGTTCGACCCTGAGGACGGGGTCCTCGCTGCGGAGCAGGACGGGTTGTTGCCGGGCCAGGTCGAGGAAAAGGACCCTGAGCTTCCCCCGCATCACGCCATGGCTGAGATCCTGGATGCGCTCGGGATGCAGCCTTCCGTGCTCGGATTGCTCCGGGGAGACGCTCCGAACGGGACCACGGTCAGCGTGGTCGGCTCACCCGCACCGTCCGCTGCTTCGCACGTGGGCAGCGACGTCGAGGAGCCGGCAGATCCCCAGCTCGAGCCGGTGTCCGATGAGGTCGAGCCGGCCCCTGCCGAAGAACCAACCGGTGAAGCCACCGAGATAGTCTCGGGCGGCACTGCCACAGACGAAACCGCCGCCGACGATGACGCCGACGCAACGGCCGAAGACGACGGGGCCGGCGACGAGGCGACGGCCGAAGCGAAGCCAGCCGCGAGCACGTCGGACACGGAAGCCGAACACGTCCATGCTCCCGCAGCAGCCGAACCGACAGAAGGCGGCTTCGACTCACTCCTGCATCGCGACGGTCACCGACCGGCTGCCGCGGCCTTCGACGACCTGCTGAGGGCCAAGGAACCGACGGCAGCCGCTGCCGATGTGGAACAGCAACCGGACGTGGAACAGCAACCGGCGGCGCATATGGCACCGGAGCCGGTCCGCGAGCCCGAGCCCTACGATCCTGACGCGACGCCGGAACCCACGCCCGCCGTCGGGACGCCCGCCTCGGCCGCCGGGGACGACTCTGCGAAGGCACGGCGACGCACGTGGCCCATGCTCCTCATGATCGTCGGTCTGGTGTTCATCGTCGCAGCTGTGGTCCTGGTCTTCCTTGCACCGTCCTTCGGGGCAGCGGTCGGCAGCGGCTACATCGTGGCAGGGTGCCTCGGCGTGGTCGGACTAGGGGCCGGCATCCTCGGAGCGGTCAACCTCCGGAGATGACCCTGCCGCACCCGTCGATGTGACGAGCGACGCGCCACGCGGTGCGTATCCACGGTGCGCGGAAGCGGGTACCTCTGGCATAATGGGACGGTACTCGGTTCGTTTCAAGGACCCTCTGATCCCTTGATGCGTGTGCCGAACAAATAGGAGGCTCCGCCCTGCCCCGTTCCCCACGGGTGCGCTCGGTGGAACCCCGCCCCAATCAGAAAGAGAGACCACCCAAGTGGCCGTCAAGATTCGTCTCAAGCGCTTCGGCAAGATGCGCGCCCCGCACTACCGCATCGTGATCATGGACTCGCGCACCAAGCGCGATGGCCGTGCTATCGAGGAGATCGGTCTGTACCGTCCCACCGAGCACCCTTCCTACATCAAGGTTGACTCCGAGCGTGCACAGTACTGGCTCAGCGTTGGCGCTCAGCCCACCGAACAGGTTCTCGCGATCCTGAAGATCACCGGTGACTGGCAGAAGTTCAAGGGCATCGAGGGCCAGGAAGGCACCCTGAAGGTTGCCGAGCCCAAGCCAGAGTTCGTTGCTCCCACCAAGGGTTCCGTCATCCTCCCCGAGGCAGTGACCCCCAAGAAGTCGGAGGAGGCCGCAGAGGCCGAAGAGCCCGCCGCCGAGGCCGCCGAGGCCGTGTGACATGCTCGAGGACGCGCTGGACCACCTCGTACGGGGGATCGTTGATCACCCGGATGACGTCGACGTGCGCCGCAAGAGCGGTCGCCGGGGCGTCGTCCTCGAAGTGAGAGTGCATCCTGAGGACCTCGGACGGGTGATCGGACGTAGCGGTCGCACGGCGAATGCACTGCGCACCGTGGTCGGATCCCTCCCCGGAGGCCCCGACGTACGCGTCGACGTGGTCGATACCGACCGCAGGCGCTGACGCCTCCCACGTGGACGGCCCCACTTCTTCCACTTCTCGCCGATTGAGCGAGACGGATCGGGTGGGGCCGTCGCGCTGTCTTCACACTTTTCCAAGAACATCCTTGCAAGCATCACCTCAGGAGGAGCGACGTGCACTTGCATGTGGCACGCATCGGCAAACCCCACGGCATTCGTGGGGAGGTGACCGTTCAGGTCTTCACCGATGACCCGGAGGCCCGCTTTGCACCGGGCGAGGTGCTGAGCACCGAACCCGAGGCCAACGGCCCGTTGACCGTTGCCTCCGCGCGCTGGAACAAGCGCATCCTGGTGCTCGGTTTCGAGGAAGTGCCGGATCGCAACCGCGCCGAGGAACTGCGCGGCACCCAGCTGTTCTTCGACCCGTCGGACCTCGAAGAGGAAGAGGGCGACGACGAGGGCTGGTACGAACACGATCTGGTGGGCATGAAAGCGGTCGTGGACGGCACCCAGGTCGGTGAGGTGACCGAGCTGGTCACTGGAGCGGCGCAGGATCTCTTGGTGATCCGCCTGACTTCCGGGACGGAGGCGATGGTCCCCTTCGTGGAGCAGATCGTGCCGACCATCGACGAGGACGCCGGCACGGTGACCTTGACCCCTCCGCCGGGACTGCTCGATCTGGCGGGTGAGAACTGACATGCGCGTCGACGTCGTCACGATCTTCCCCGAGTACTTCTCCGTCCTGGAACTGTCCCTCCTGGGCAAGGCCCAGGACAAGGGACTGCTGGACTTCCACGTCCACGACCTCAGGGATTACACCCACGACCGTCACCGCACTGTGGACGACACCCCCTACGGCGGCGGAGCAGGCATGGTCATGCGTGCACAACCGTGGTCCGAAGCGCTGAGTGCCGTGCTCGAGGCGTCTCCGGTGCAGCGCCCGGTGCTGCTGGTGCCCTCGCCGGCAGGTTCCGTCTTCACACAGGCAACAGCGCAGGCCTGGAGCGGCGAGGAGCATCTGGTCTTCGCGTGCGGCCGCTACGAAGGAATCGACGAACGCGTGATGCTCTGGGCTTCGGAGCGTTTCGACGTGCGTCCCTTCTCATTGGGGGACTACGTCCTCAACGGAGGAGAGGTCGCGACTCTGGCGATCATCGAGGCCGTAGGCAGGCTGATCCCTGGAATGGTGGGCAACCCGGACTCGCTCGTTGAGGAATCCCACTCGGACGGACTGCTGGAGTACCCCATCTACACCAAGCCTTCCGAGTGGGAGGGCTACGAGGTGCCGCCCGTGCTGCTTTCCGGGGACCATGGCAAGGTGGACGCAACCCGTAGGCAATGGCAGTTGGAGCGCACCAGTGAGCGCCGCCCCGACCTGATCGAGGCGCTGTCGGTAGCGGCTCTCGACAAGAAGGACGTAGCGACTCTCGGCAGCCTCGGTTGGCAGTTGGATGGAGACCAGCCTCACCGTTGATGACTCTGCCCTCACCATCGCTGGTTGTGGCAGAATAGTGAGCTGTGCCCACCGGGTGCGCGCCCGCCGCAGGGGTCGCGTGTCACAACGGTCGGGTCCGAGACCACAATCGTGGCTCGGAACGTGGTATGGGACGGACAAGTTTCCGTTCCGACGTAAAAACGGTCCAAGGACCTGCGGCCTGAAGACCATATGGAGAGAACATGCATACGCTTGATTCTGTCGACGCAGCCAGCCTGCGCAACGACGTCCCGGACTTCCGTCCCGGCGACACCGTGAAGGTCCACGTCAACATCATCGAAGGCAAGAACTCCCGTGTTCAGGTCTTCCAGGGCTTCGTCATGGGCCGCCAGGGCCGTGGCGTCGGTGAGACCTTCACCGTCCGCAAGGTGTCCTTCGGTGTGGGTGTGGAGCGTACCTTCCCGGTGCACTCTCCCGTGATCGAGAAGATCGAGCTCGTCACCCGTGGTGACGTGCGCCGCGCCAAGCTGTACTACATGCGCGATCGTCACGGTAAGGCCGCCAAGATCCGCGAGAAGCGTGACTTCCAGGCTGAGGCCAAGAAGAAGAACGCCTGATCTCATGACGAGAACCGGACTCCGGTTCTTGCCAGCTTGCGACGCCGGTTCCCGTTCGAGGGACCGGCGTCGTTCGCGTTTCGGACTCGCACACGCGTCGGTGCGGTGACACACCCGTCGGTATGGATCGGTTGATCCATACCGACGCGTGTGCACCAGCACCGCAATCTGTGAATGGGGTCCAGGTTGAGCCGGTAAGGTGAAGTCGGGCTGGCGTTGGCCCAGCAGATGCAGACCAGGAGAAGAGTGAACACCGAGAACGTGGCTCCGGAACCGGAACCCTCCAAGAACCAGGGAGAAGCGGTCGGCGACCACCAGTCCAAGGGGGCACCCCGCAGCACGTTCGGTTCCTGGGTCAAGGAGATCGTCATCGTGGTCGTGGCCGCGCTGGTCATCTCCACCCTGGTGAAGACCTTCCTCTTCCGGGCCTACGTGATTCCTTCGGGGTCCATGGAGAACACCCTTCAGGTCAACGATCGCGTCTTCGTGAATCTGCTCGCCCCTGAGGTGATGAAGATCCACCGGGGAGACGTGGTGGTGTTCAAGGATGAACAAGGTTGGTTGGAGGATCAGCCCAAGACGGCGCCAGCGGGCCCGGTGGCAGACCTGCTGACCTTCGTCGGCCTGCGGGCTGACGACTCGACCCAGCACCTCGTGAAGAGGGTGATCGGCATGCCGGGAGACACGGTGGAGTGTTGCAGCGTGGACGGCAAGATCAAGGTCAACGGTGTGGCCATCGACGAGCCGTACCTGCACGACGGGTCAGCGCCCAGTGACGTGAAGTTCAAGGCCGTGGTCCCCAAGGGCAAGATCTGGGTGATGGGCGATCACCGGGATGACAGCGCCGACTCGAGGGCGCATCCCGACCAACAGGGTGGATTCGTGGACATGGACGCGGTGGAGGGACGCGGGTCCCTGATCGCATGGCCGATTGGCCGCTTCGGGAAGGTCGACAATTCTCCGGAGGTCTTCGACGACGTCAAGGACCGCAAGGCCAAGGTCTACGATCCCGACCAGCAGCGCTTCTCCAACGAGACGGACGACGAGTGAGCCCGCGTGGCACATCGAAGGCCACCACGCGCAGGGGACACGAACCCGACCTGAGCGTGGAGCGAGCCCTCGTGTCACCGGGCGCCCTGCTGGCCTGCGTGGACGAGGTGGGGCGCGGCTCGCTGGCCGGTCCGGTCAGCGTCGGCTTGGTCATCATCGACCCCCACGCGGGCGACGCACCGGTGGGTATCCGAGACAGCAAGGACCTCTCCGCCCACGCGCGGCAGGCACTGATCGCAGCCATCGAGGACTGGGTCGTGGCCGGCGCGGTGGGACACGCCAGCGCCGAGGAGATCGACGCCCACGGGATCGTGCCTGCCCTGCGCTTGGCGGGGCACCGGGCCTGGACCGCGGCGTTGGCGGCGTTGGCGGCCTCGGCCGCCGGCGACGCCAGCGCTGCTGCGGTGGAGAACGGAAGGCCGTCCGCGCCGTCGGCCATTCTGTTGGATGGCAGCCATGACTGGTTCACGCCTCAGCTGCTGGACGCACTGACCCACGCGCCCGACGACGATCTGGCGGAGGTCACCGCGCCCGTCACCACCCGGGTCAAGGCCGATCGGGACTGCGCAGGAGTCGGCGCCGCCTCGGTCCTGGCCAAGGTGGAGCGAGACGCCATCATGGATGCACTGGATCGGGACCATCCGGGTTTCGGGTGGGCACAGAACAAGGGCTACGGAACCGCGGCACACAAGGAAGCGATCCAGACCATGGGCGCGGGTGTTTACCATCGGCGTACGTGGCACCTGGGTGCCTGAGCGTAGGCTGATTCCGAGGATGGACAAGGAGGGAGACCCGATGGGTGCTGACGATCTCGAGAATTACGAGACGGAGATGGAGCTGAAGCTCTACCGCGAGTACAAGGACGTGGTGAACCTCTTCAGCTACGTCGTGGAGACGGAGCGGCGTTTCTACCTGGCCAACCAGGTGGACGTGCAGGCCAAGGTCTCCGACGGCGAGGTGTACTTCGATGTGCAGCTGCAGGATGCATGGGTGTGGGATGTCTATCGGCCGCAGCGGTTCGTGAAGTCCGCGCGCGTCATCACGTTCAAGGATGTGAACGTGGAGGAACTCACCAAATCGGACCTTCTCAAGGATCTTCCGGACTGATCCCGCTGGCCCCTGGGAGGGAATGGTGGAAGCGGTTTCCGGGAGGGACGGTGGCTGATTTTCGCCACTGACGGCGTGTCGTAGAGGACTTGTCCACACATGCCCCGAATCCGGCAACGGCGCTTGCCGTGGCCGGAGCAAGGTTGGCCGTGGAGGTGGTCCACGATGACGACAACGACCACGGGCAAGCCGGAACGCAGCAAGCCCGACCCGAAAGAACTCGGCAGACGAGGCGAAGCGTTCGCCGTCGGGTGGCTCAGCGCGCGCGGTTACACGGTGGTGGCTCGTAACTGGCGCTGTTCGCTGGGTGAAGTGGATGTGGTGGCCCACCACGAGGGTGACCTGGTGGCGGTGGAGGTCAAGACCCGCTCCGGCGTCGGATACGGTGCACCGGCAGAAGCCGTGACCGGGGAGAAGCTGGCGCGCCTGCATCGCCTCGCGCTGTCCTTCGCACGTGAGACCAGCCAGGGGGAACCACCCACCACGCGCCGCAGGGTGGACGTACTCAGCCTGATCTGGCCGCCGGGAGACCCGGTTCCGTGCAGCGTGGATCTGTACCGGGCGGTGACACCATGAGCCTGGGCTCCGCCGCCTGCGTGGCACTGGTGGGGATGAACGGGTACCGGGTGGACGTCCAGGCGGACCTCGGTGGCGGGCTGCCTGGCATGATTCTGCTCGGCCTACCGGACGCCTCGCTGCAGGAGGCCAAGGACCGCGTGCGCTCAGCCGCCCGCAATTGTGGGGTGGCGTTGAGTCCGCGGCGGCTGACGGTCAACCTCGTGCCTGCGGGTATTCCCAAGAAGGGGACCGGGTTCGACCTGGCGATTCTGGTCTCCAGCCTGCAGGCCGACGGCGTGATCCGAGTGCCGCAGGACGTGGTGTTCCTGGGTGAGCTGTCCCTGGACGGTCAACTGCGCCCGCTGCCGGGGATGCTGCCCTCGCTGCTGGCGGCCCGGCATGAGGGTTTCACTCGCTGCGTGGTCCCTGCAGCCAACGTCGCCGAGGCTCGTTTGGTGCCGGACCTGGAGGTTGCCGGATACCAGCACGTGGCAGACCTTCTGATTGACCTCGGCGTGGATCCCGCCACGGTGAAGCGGGCGGCCGATATGCCCGACGGCGTGTTGCCGGCGGAGCAGCCGGCGGCGCCCAGCGCCGCGCCCCCTGCTCGCGCCGCCTCGTCGGCTGCTCGCGCCGCAGCGCCCCATGCGGGAGCCGCTGTGTCGCCAGCGGGTGTCGCGGACGGCCGCGCCGTGGTTCCGGAGGGACCGGACCTGGCCGATGTCGTCGGGCAGCCATTGGGCAGACATGCATTGGAGGTGGCCGCGGCAGGCGGGCACCACCTGCTGCTGGTGGGGCCGCCCGGGGCGGGGAAGACCATGCTGGCGGAACGTTTGCCGGGCATTCTGCCGGATCTCACACCGGAAGAGAGCGTGGAGGCCACCTGCGTGTACTCGCTCGGCAGGCGGCCGGTCACAGGGCTGCTGACACGACCGCCGTTCGAGGCTCCGCACCATTCCTCCTCCACCGCGTCCCTCATCGGTGGGGGTGCGGGCATCCCGAGGCCCGGCGCGGCGTCCATGGCGCACACCGGAGTGTTGTTTCTCGACGAGGCGCCGGAGTTCGGTGCCAAGACGCTGGACTCGCTGAGGGAACCGCTTGAATCCGGGGTGTTGACGCTGCAGCGGGCGGCAGGGAGTGCACGCTATCCGGCGCGTTTCCAACTTCTCATGGCGGCGAATCCCTGCCCGTGCGGGAAACCCGGGAGGGCCTGCGAATGCGCTCCGATGGCCCGCCGACGATACTGGGCACGGCTGTCCGGACCGCTACTGGACCGGATGGACCTCTTGGTGCAGGTTCCCGCGGCACGGACCGCGGAGATCGTCCGCGGAACACGAGGAGAGGACTCGGCGACCGTGCGTCAGCGGGTGATGCTGGCCCGGCGGCGGCAGCGTGACCGGTGGGGGAGCGGCCAGGGACCACACGTCACCAATGCGACGGTGCCCTCGGGCCTGCTGCGTTCGGATCGATTCCGGCTCAAAGGCGATGCAGCACAGACTCTGCACCGGGCAGCCGAGGTGCACGCCCTCACCGGCCGTGGGGTGGACAGGGTCACCCGGATCGCCTGGACCCTGGCGGATCTTGATGGGGATGCTGTACCTGAGACTCGGCATGTTCAGTCAGCGGTCATGTTGCGGGCCCGAGCGCAGGTGACGTCATGACGGTCTCTGGGGAACTGATCGCTCGAGCGGGGCTGAGTCGGTGTGGTGAACCGGGCGATGCGGTGTTGTCGATGGCAGTTCAGGCGTTGGGAGCCGCGAGGGTCTGGGAACTGGTGAAGGGCGCGGCCGTGGCGGCGCAGGATCGGGAGGATTGCGCTGCTCATATCGCGGCGGAAGGAAGGCCGTCTCGGCGTGGAGGACGACTGGAGGATGGCCTGGCCCGGTGGAGGTCCAGGGCCATGCAGTCCGCGCCGGAAGAGGATCTGCACCAGGCAGCACGGATGGGTGGCGGTTACGTGATTCCTGGCGATGAAGCGTGGCCGGTTGCGCTGGATGACTTGGGTCCTGCGCGTCCGCTCGGTCTGTGGTGGAGGGGGCCGGGATTCGAATCACTGGCGCGTCTGGGCGCAGGGCCATGGTCCGAGGCGCGGCTGCTGGCCGTGATCGGTACACGGGACCCGAGCGCCTACGGAATCCACGTGACGGAGCAGCTGGTGACCGGGCTGCGTGAACGCGACGTCTGCATTCTGTCCGGGGGCGCGCTGGGGATCGACGTCGCGGCACACCGGACGGCCTTGGAGATCGGCGAGGGGCGGCCGGCAACCATGGCCGTGCTGGCGGGTGGAATCGACAGACTGTACCCGGCCGCGAACTCCGCCACACTCTCGGTGATAGGCCGTCGGCACCTGCTCTTGAGCGAGCATCCACCAGGAACGTCCACCGCCCGTTGGCGGTTCCTGGCGCGAAATCGCATCATCGCCGCGTTGGGGTGCGGGACGCTCGTGACGGAGGGGCGGTGGCGATCCGGGGCGCTGAACACGGCCAACTCGGCCGCGGAGTTGGGCCGGTGGGTCGGCGCCGTGCCAGGCCCCATCACGTCGGGCGAGAGCGAGCTTCCGCATCGCCTGATCCGTGAGGCCGGTGCGGACCTGGTGACCTGTGTTCAGGACGTCGTGGGGGACCTCGGGTGGGATGGTGCAGAATCAGGAGCCACTCCGACCGACGGCCAGGCACAGCTTCCGTTCCCGAACGATCCGGAGCATCCCACCGACGGGATGGACCCGGTGGAAGAGCGGCTGTGGGAAGCGCTACCCAGGCGAGGGGGACTCGGCTTGGACCAACTCGTCTCGGCAGCGGGGCTGTCCGTCTCGGAAGCGCTGGCGGGTCTGGAGAGATTGGCCGGCCGTGGCGCAGCGGCTGAAGTACCGGGAGGAGGGTGGAAGCGCGGTTAGGCTTGAGCCCATCATGACCGACTTCCCCGCTACCGTGGCGCAGCTGCTTGACCAGTACTCCAGGCACCTGAGCCTCGAGCGCGGCCGCAGCCAGAACACGGTGCGGGCCTATCTGGCCGACATCGGATCCCTGCTCGGTTCATTGGGCGCGGACCAGGACAGTCGTACCGGTGACGTACTCGGTGCCCTCGACCTCGCGGCACTGCGGTCATGGGTGGCTGCAGCCGGAGAGGCCGGCGCCTCCAACGCGACCGTGGCCCGTCATGTGGCCGCGGCGCGGAACTTCTGCGCCTGGGCCAGGCGGGAAGAGTGGTTGGACGTGGACCCTTCGGTCCGTCTCCGCGCTCCCAAGCGCGCCAAGACGCTGCCACCCGTGCTGCAGCGAGGACAGATGGATCGTCTCATGGAGCACCTGGGTCAGGAGGAGGGCCCGGAAGCCGACCGTGACCGCGCAGCCATCGAGCTGCTTTACGCCACCGGCATCCGCGTGGGAGAACTCGTGGGGCTGGACGTGGATGACGTGGATCAGGACCGCAGGACGGTGAAGGTGCTCGGCAAGGGCAACAAGGAACGCGTGGTGCCCTACGGTGTCCCTGCTGCGCACGCACTGGATAACTGGCTGCGGCGCGGCCGGCCGGCCCTGGCTGCGGAGCACAGCGGGCCTGCGCTCTTCCTGGGGCGCCGAGGTGGCAGATGGAATCAGCGGCAGGTCAGGGAGCGTGTGGACCGTGCCCTCTCCGGCTTGGGGGATACCTCGGCCAGCGGACCGCACTCCCTGCGCCATACCGCCGCGACTCACCTCTTGGACGGCGGCGCGGACCTGCGCAGCGTCCAAGAGTTACTGGGTCACTCCTCGCTCGCCACGACCCAGCTCTACACCCATGTTTCGGTGGAACGGCTGCGGGACGGATACCGTCAGGCCCATCCTCGCGCCTGATTCACGCCATGAAATTCGTGGCAGTGAAGGCACTGCGCGCGGCGGCGTTTGGCAGAAGACGGAGTTCGGGGCAAAATGGCCTAAGACAAGCGGAAACGAATATGTGACCTGTAGAAATCCGGGCCGGCCGTTGGGGAAGACGAACCGACCACATCTGGAGGAGCACATGTCGAGTCCGATGACGCGCGGGGCTTTGTACATCCACTCAGCCCCTTCTGCGATGTGCCCTCATCTCGAGTGGACCATCAACAGCGTTCTTGGTCGACAAATCGACCTGGATTGGACGCCACAACCCGCCGCCCCTGGTCTTCTGCGCGCCGATTTGGCGTGGACGGGGGAACAAGGAACAGGGGCCTTGCTGACGTCCACCATGCGCGGATGGATGCACCTGCGTTACGAGGTCACCGAAGAGGCCTCCCCGGGTTCCGATGCCTTGCGCTGGTCCCACACACCCAGCTTGGGCATCTTCCAGGGTGTCACCGACGTGCACGGGAACATCATGGTCTCCGAGGACCGTATTCGGTATGCCTACGAGAAGGGCCAGGGAAACCCGGCCGTTGTCTACCACGAACTCTCCATCGCCTTGGGCGAGGCTTGGGACGAGGAACTCGAGCCCTTCCGCGCCGCGGCTGAGGGTGCACCCGTGCGCTGGATGCACCACGTGGGCTGACCTGCTCCACCGCGTGGTGCCCTGATAGCAGGCGCCCTGATGACAGGCCGGAGACAGCGAGACGCCCCGTGAACCACCACGTGTGGTTCACGGGGCGTCGCCCGTCCGGGGAGTCCCGAGATCAGCGGTTGCGGAACGCCGCCACCGCGTTGTGTCCCCCGAAACCGAAGGAGTTGGACACGGCCACGCCGCTCTTCAGCGTGCGGGCGGACGTCACGACGTCCAGGTCCACCTGCGGGTCCTTGTTCTCCAGGTTGATGGTCAGGGGCGCCTGGTGATCGTGCAGGGCCAGGACGGTGAACACGGCCTCGACGGCACCGGCGCCACCGAGCAGGTGACCGGTCTGGGACTTGGTTGCTGACACGGCCACGGAATCCAGGTGGGAGCCGAAGGCCGCGCGCAGGGCCACGCCCTCGGGGATGTCGCCCACGGGGGTGGAGGTGGCATGGGCGTTGACGTGGACCACGTCGGCCGCCTCGAATCCACCGTCGGCCATGGCCGAACGCAGTGCGCGGGTGGCGCCGAGGCCCTCGGCGTCCGGCGCGGTGATGTGGTACGCGTCCGCGCTGATTCCTGTGCCTGCCAGCTCGGCGTAGATGCGGGCTCCACGGGCCAGAGCGTGCTCCTCCGACTCCAGGATCAGCGTGCCTGCACCCTCGCCCATGACGAAGCCGTCGCGGTCCAGGTCGTAGGGACGGGATGCGTGCTCCGGATCGTCGTTGCGACGCGAGAGCGCCTGCATCGACGCGAAGGAGGCGATGGTGATGGGGTGGATCGCTGCCTCACAGCCGCCGGCGATGACCACATCGGCCTGACCCGAGCGGATCATCTGCTGGGCAACGGCCAGTGACTCGGTGGAGGAGGCGCATGCCGAGACGGCGGTGCGCGCAGCTGCCCGCGCCTTGAACTCCAGGGAGAGTGCCCCAGCCGCGGCATTGGGCATGAGCATGGGAACCGTCATCGGCATGACCCGACGAGGGCCCTTCTCCCGCAGGGTGTCCCAGGCGTCCAGCAACGTGTTCACGCCGCCGATACCGGTGGCGTAGGAAACGCCGAGGCGATCGTGATCCAGCTCGGCCTCGTCCAGCCCGGCATCGGTGAAGGCCTCACGCGCGGAGATCAGGGCGAACTGGGTCGAGGGGTCGTTGCGCTTGAGCTCGGACTTCTTGAGAACGTCTGCGGCGGGAACGGCTGCGCGGGCGGCGATGGACACCGGCAGGGCCAGTTCCTCGACCCAGTCCTCGGTGAGGCTACGCACGCCAGAGGTGCCCTTCAATGCTGCCGCCCACGTGGTGGGGACATCTCCGCCGATGGGGGTTGTGGCGCCCAGTCCCGTGACGACGACGGTCTTGGCCATGGCTAGTGCTCCTTGGACTCGGTGCGGATGAAAGAGCGTCCCCGGGACCTTGGGTCACGGGGACGCGTTGCGGAACCGGTGGCTCCGCGGAGGATCAGGCCTGGGCCTTCTCGATGTAGGAGACGGCGTCGCCCACGGTCTTCAGGTTCTTGACCTCTTCGTCGGGGATCTTCACATCGAACTTGGACTCGGCCTCGACGACGATGGTCATCATGGAGATGGAGTCGATGTCCAGGTCCTCGGTGAAGGACTTCTCCAGCTGAACGTCCTCGACCGGCAGGTCGGTTTCCTCGTTGACGATCTCGGCGAGCCCGGCGAGGATCTCTTCGGTGGTAGCCATGAAAGGGTGTCTCCTTGTATTCGGTCGGGTTCCTGGGAACCCAGGGTGCGGGGTCTTCGATCCCTCAGATTACGTGGTCGTTGCCGATCCGTGGTGGAACGACACCGACCGAGTCTCAGGCGTGTTCGGCGACGAACGCGCGAGCATCCTCCAACTGGTCGGGAGTCTTCAGGGCGAGCGTCTTGACGCCCTTCATACCCCGCTTGGCCAACCCTGTCAGGGTGCCGGCCGGGGCCAGTTCCAGGAGCCCGGTGGCGCCGGCCTCGAGCATAGTGGCCTCGCACAGATCCCAGCGCACGGGGCGGGTGACCTGAGCCACCAGGGAGGCGAGGAAGTCTTCGCCGGAACCGATCCGGGTTCCGTCGTGATTGGTGAGCAGAGCGGTCTGCGGGGCGCCGGGCTGCAGGGTCGATGCGAGTTCCTGCAGGGCGGGCACGGCCGAGGCCATGTACTCGGTGTGGAATGCGCCGGCGACCTTCAGCGGGATCACGCGGGTCTTGGCCGGTGGGTTCTCGGCGAAGGCGGCGAGCGCATCGAGCGTTCCTGCAGCCACGATCTGGCCTCCACCGTTCTCGTTGGCGGGGGTGAGCCCTGCGTCGATGATGGCGGCACGCACGGTGTCGGGATCGCCGCCCAGGACGGCGGACATGCCGGTGGGGATCTCGGCGGCGGCGGCCGCCATCCCCTTGGCGCGGGTGGAGACGAAGCTCAGAGCATCGGCAGGGGAGAGGGCCATGGTCAACGCCGCGGCGGTGATCTCGCCGACCGAGTGGCCGGCCACGACGGAGTTCTCCGGAACGGTGCGGCCGAAGAGTGCGCGAGCGGTCAGGATGCCTGCGGCCACGATGAGCGGCTGGGCCACGGCGGTGTCCTTGATGGTCTCCTCGTCGGCCGTGGTGCCGAGTTCGGTGAGATCCAGTCCGACGGCTGCGGAGAGCGTCGTCAGCAGTTCGGCCGATTCGGGATCCTCCAACCAAGGCTGAAGGAAACCAGGAGTCTGTGAGCCCTGTCCGGGGCAGACGATGGCAAGCACGTGAGCGACCTTCTCCAAGCGTGTGTATGTGATGTTTCCTGGGGTATGCCCCGCGATGCGCGGGATACACCGCCAACGAGTCTACAACGTTCGCGTGCTGCGGCGGGTCCGGGGCATGCCGTCGGGCATTTCAGTGCCCGACGGGTGGGTCCGGGGACCCGCCGGCCCCGTCACCTTGGCGACGGGGCAGCCGACCGGCGATGAGCGCGAAACGGAGGGTGAGCGCCTCCCTGGGGACCAGCGGGTCCAGCCCGGTGACCTCGTGGATGCGCTTGAGCCGGTACCGGACCGTGTTGGCGTGTACGCGTAGGTCCCGGGCCGTGGCCTCCAAGGCGTGTGCATGGCCCAGGTAGGACTCCAAAGTGTCCACCAGGTTGGAGCCACCGGCCGTGAGCGGCGCGTAGTAGCGGTGTTCCAACGTGCGCAGTGAGTCCGGGTCCTGGTTGAGCGCACGCTCTGGCAAGAGGGCATCCGCCGCTACGGGCCGCGGCGCATCGGGCCAGGCCGGTGCTGCCGACAACCCGGATACCGCCGCATGAGCAGAGGTGGGTAGCGACTCGAAGGTACCCACCACCGGCCCGTGGACCACCGGGCCGCTGCCGAAGAATTCGGAGACGCCTCCGAAACCGGCAAAGGTGTCGGATGCGCTCTCGGTGAGGCCACCCAACAAGAGGATGAGGCGGTCTCCTTGGATGCCAACCACGCAGTCACGGGCCAGGCGCACGGCGGCGCGGCGCAGGTCCCGCACCAGCGCCGCGGTCACCGACCGGGGAGCGTAGCCGGCCACGACACAGAAGTGGCTGCGGGAACGCCATCCCACCGCGGAGAGGCGTGAGCGGATGGCGTCGGCATCCTCGGCGCGCAGGAGGGCGTCGATGGCTTGCGCCTCGAGCCGGGAGTCCCACGCACCACGACGCTCGGCGGCGCGGGCGTAGACGTCGGCGGCCGCGAAGGCGACCTCACGCGAATAGACCAGCACGGCCTCCCGGAGCGGCACCTGTTCACGTGGCGCGGCGAGTTCAGGGACGCGGTCCTCCACGACCCCCACCACGATCCGGATGAGCTGCAGGGCCCGTTGCAGCGAGATGACCCGTGAAAGATCTGTCGGGGCCGGACCGAACACGTCGTCCAGCACCCAGGTGGGTTCGCTCGGCGTCTCGAACCACGTCACGAACTGCGCTATGCCACGCTCCGCGACGGTGTCGAGCTGGATTCGCTGCTCCGCTTCCAGACTCCGGTACCAGGGGAGATCCGTCGCCAGCTTCTGCAGGGCGATGTCGGAGAGTCTTCCCTGCTCCGATTTGAGTTTGGCCGCGGTGGAGGTGGTTGACACACGAGAAGTCTAAGGGGGGTCAGGAACGGCAACGGCCCCGGTCCCTCCGATGTCGGAGGGACCGGGGCCGTAGGCCGGACCTCAGAGGCTCAGCTGAGCTACGTCAGCGTCTCAGGTGGTCAGCGTCTCAGGCGTCGCCGCCTGCGGTGCCGGTGGTGCCGGCGTTGACGTTGAGCAGGTCGTACTTCTTGAAGGCCTGAGCCGGCACGTCTGCGTCCACCTCACCGCGCTTGGCGAGCATCTGAAGTGCGCGCACCACCACGGAAGCGGAGTCGATGTGGAAGAAGCGACGAGCCGCCTGGCGGGTGTCGGCGAAACCGAAGTCGTCTGCGCCCAGGGTCGCGAACTCGTTGGGCACGAACTGACGGATCTGATCGGGCACCTGCGTGGCGAAGTCGGTGACGGCGACCACGGGGCCCGTGGCGCCGGCCAGCTTCTCGGCGACGTAGGGCTTGCGGGCCGGCTGCTCCGGGTGCAGGAATGCGTCCTTCTCTGCAGCGAGGCCGTCACGGCGCAGCTCCGTCCACGATGTGACGGACCAGAGGTCAGCGGCAACGCCCCAGTCCTCTGCGAGGACCTTCTGGGCCTCCTGGATCCACGGCACGGCGACGCCGGAAGCCAGCAACTGGACGCGGGGACCGTTGTCCAGGTCGGAAGGCTTGATGGCGTGGATGCCACGGATGATGCCCTCGACATCCACGTCCTCCGGCTCGGCCGGCTGGTGAATGGGCTCGTTGTACACCGTGAGGTAGTACATGACGTTGGGATCGGAGTGCTTGCCGCCGTACATGCGCTCAAGGCCGGAACGGACGATGTGCCCGATCTCGTACCCGTAGGCCGGGTCGTAGGAGACGATGGCCGGGTTGGTGGCGGCCAGCAGCGGGGAGTGTCCGTCTGCGTGCTGGGTGCCCTCACCGGTCAGGGTGGTGCGGCCTGCCGTTGCGCCGATGATGAAGCCGCGCGCCATCTGGTCGCCCGCTGCCCAGAATGCATCGCCGGTGCGCTGGAAACCGAACATCGAGTAGAAGATGTAGATCGGGATCAGCGGCTCACCGTGCGTGGCGTAGCTGGTGCCGGTGGCCGTGAACGCGGCAGCGGAACCGGCCTCGTTGATGCCGGTGTGCAGGATCTGCCCGGTGGGGGCCTCCTTGTAGGCCAGCACCAGTTCACGGTCCACGGAGATGTAGTTCTGTCCGTTGGGGTTGTAGATCTTCGCGGTCGGGAACATGGAGTCCATACCGAACGTACGGGCCTCGTCGGGGATGATCGGCACGATGCGCTTGCCGAACTCCTTGTCGCGCATGATGTCCTTGAGCAGCCGGACGAAGGCCATGGTGGTGGCGGCCATCTGCTTGCCACTTCCACGCTTGGTGCCGGAGTAGGACTTGTCTCCGGGGAGGTCGAGGGCCTTGGACTCGTTGCGACGCTCGGGCAGGAATCCGCCCAACGCGTGACGACGGGTCATCAGGTACTGGATCTCGGGAGCATCCATGCCGGGGTGGTAGTACGGCGGGTGGTACGGATCCGCCTCGAGCTGCTCGTCCGTGATCGGGATGCGAAGGTGATCTCGGAAGGCCTTGAGGTCATCCAGGGTCAACTTCTTCATCTGGTGGGTCGCGTTGCGGCCCTCGAAGTGGGTGCCGAGGCCGTAGCCCTTCACCGTCTGCGCCAGGATCACGGTGGGCTGGCCCTTGTGTTCAACGGCTGCCTTGTAGGCGGCGTAGACCTTGTTGTAGTCGTGGCCGCCGCGCTTGAGGTTCCAGATCTCCTGGTCGGTCATGTCCGCGACCAGGTCCTTGGTGATGGGGTGCTTGCCGAAGAAGTGCTCACGCACGAAGGCACCGGACTCGGCCTTGTAGGTCTGGTAGTCACCGTCCGGGGTGGCGTTCATGACGTCCACGAGCGTGCCGGTGTTGTCCTTCTGGAGCAGGGAGTCCCACTCGCGGCCCCAAACGACCTTGATGACGTTCCAGCCGGCGCCGCGGAAGAAGGCCTCGAGTTCCTGCATGATCTTGCCGTTGCCGCGCACGGGGCCGTCCAGCCGCTGCAGGTTGCAGTTGATCACGAAGTTGAGGTTGTCCAGCTTCTCGTTGGCGGCCAACTGCAGGAAGCCGCGCGACTCCGGCTCATCCATCTCGCCGTCGCCGAGGAAGGCCCAGACGTTCTGGTCCGAGGTGTCCTTGATGCCACGGTTGTGCAGGTAGCGGTTCAGCTGCGCCTGGTAGATGGCGTTGGCCGGGCCGAGTCCCATGGACACGGTGGGGAACTGCCAGAAGTCCGGCTTCATCCGCGGGTGCGGGTAGGAAGGGAGTCCGTGGGGCGCCTTGGACTTCTCCTGGCGGAAGCCGTCCATTTCATCCTCGGACAGGCGGCCTTCCATGAAGGCACGGGCGTACATGCCGGGGGAGGCGTGGCCCTGGAAGAAGACCTGGTCGCCGCCTCCGGGGTGATCCTGCCCACGGAAGAAGTGGTTGAAGCCCACCTCGTAGAGGGTCGCTGCACCAGCGTAGGTGGAGATGTGGCCGCCGACTCCCACATCGGGCGACTGTGCGCGGTGCACCATGATCGCGGCGTTCCAACGCATCCACTTGCGGTAGGTGCGCTCCATCTCCTCGTTACCGGGGAATGCGGGCTCCTGGTCCACAGGGATGGTGTTGACGTAGTCGGTGGTGGTCACCATGGGGACCTGCACGGACTTCGCACCTGCGCGCTGCAGCAGGGAGCGCATGATGTATTGAGCGCGTTCGGTGCCCTCCGATTCGATCAGTCCGTCAAAGGACTCGATCCATTCGGCGGTCTCCTCGGGGTCGGCATCGGGCAAGTGATTGGTCAAACCACTGAGGATGTCGGTGATGTGCGGCTCAGATTGGGTCACGAGCGTTACTCCGTTCGGGGAATGCTTCGACTGACCTTGGGCGACCATGTACACACCGGTTGGTAGACACGTGGCCGCTTGCGCGGTCATGGATTCACTTCTCAGAATAGACCTTCGCAGGGGCCTCATGCCGCATCGGAGTGGTCGCGACGACCGGTTTATTGCAGTCATATGACCTATGTATCCCGGCGTGTCGTGGTTGCTCATGTTGAGCCTGAGCCGGTTTCGGTGTTGGCTTAGGACTACAAAGGCGGGTTTTCCCCCGTCGATCGCAAGGAGATGAGGATGACCACCGTGAGCGATGCCAAGGCACCGCAACCAGAGCCGCAGCACGGAGCAGCCCAGCGTATGGGGCTGAAGCCAGGCGATTTGGTACAGGAACTGGGCTACGACGACGATGTGGACTTCGATCTGCGTGATGACATCGAGCAGCTGACCGGTGAGGGGCTGCTTGATGAGGACGAGCACGATGTGTGCGAGGCCGTCATCTTGTGGTGGCGCGACGACGACGGAGACCTCGTTGACGCCCTCGTGGACTCGCTGACGGATCTTTCCGACGACGGCGTGGTCTGGTTGCTGACGCCGAAGCTGGGCCAGGACGGCCACGTGTCCGCCGTGGAGATTCAGGAGGCGGCACCCACCGCAGGCCTGCACTCCACCTCGACGGAGGGCGTGTCCTCCGACTGGCAGGCGGCGCGGCTGGTGCCGCGACGAAACCACTGATCACCGTTGTGCCGGGCCCCGGAGTGGGGGAGATTGCCCCGGATTTCGAGCTGGTCAACCAGCACGGGGAGTCGGTGCGTCGCGCCGACCTTGCCGGTGGACCGGCGCTGTTGGTGTTCTTCCCGCTGGTTCTGACACCGGTCTGCGAGCAGGAACTGGGGGACCTGGCCGAGCGGCAGGCCAC
The DNA here is from genome assembly GCF_022712295.1 of Galactobacter sp. GTDB lineage: Bacteria > Actinomycetota > Actinomycetes > Actinomycetales > Micrococcaceae > Galactobacter. The sequence goes on along the minus strand of NZ_JALAGT010000073.1, from coordinate 28,094 downwards.
CTGGGATGCGCAGGGGACCCGCGTCGTCGGGCTTTCGGTGGATCACCGTTACTCTTTGCGTGAGGCGGCAGACCGCCTCGGCGTGGAGTTCGATCTGCTCTCCGATTTTTGGCCGCACGGCGAGGTGGCCCGCGCCTACGGCGCCTTCGATGAGACGCGTGGCCATGCCACGCGCACAACTTTTGTGCTCGACGGCGGTGGCCGGGTCCGCTCCATCGTCGCCTCTGATCGACTCACCCCGCGTGATGTGGGGGAGTACGAGCGGGCTCTCGCCTCGATGTAGACATGAGCTCACGGCTTGCTGTGAGGCCCCACCCGCGTCAGCTGCACGATCCGAGGAGCATTCATGGAGACCCTGGTCTGGACCGAGAACGGGATGACTCGGCACGCTCGGTGGCATTCCGAGACCGGGGTGCCGACTCCGCAGCGCGTGGAGGTCGTGGATGACGCGTTGAAGGCCGACGTGGCCTACAAGCTGGCCCGGAAGGGCGTTGCGCTGCTGTGGCGCGGCGATTACCACAACGCGAGGCAGCTCTTGAGGGCCCTGGGCAAGCGGGCCGACAGGGAGGCGAATCGTCGCGGACGTGACGAGCGAGGTTCCGCTGCGGAGAGGTTCCTTGCCCACCGGAGACAGCGGGCCAGGCGGGCCAAGATCTTGGGGTCGCTGATCGTGGTGCTGGACGACGGGGCTCATTTGCGGCTGCGGAGGGCGCCTGACGTCGCCTCTGCCTGTCACCAGGCCTACGGGGTCCTCGCGGAGGACATGTGCGTGAGCCTGAACGAGCTCTCGGGTGTCCTGAGCGCAGCACAGTGGCAGGAGAAGGGTGTCGAGATCCAGGCACTCGGCGCCAGGATCCACCCCGGCTACGGAGTGTTCTCGCCGGTCAGGGGCGAGTACGTGGACCTGGTGGACCAAGCTCCCATACCCACTGGGGCGCGCACCGCGTTCGATCTCGGAACCGGCACAGGGGTGCTGGCCGTGATCCTGGCCCGCCGCGGTCTGGCCGCCGTCACGGCGACCGACATCAATCCGCGCGCGGTGACCTGCGCTCGCGACAACGTCGAACGATTCGGTTACACGGATCGGATCAGGGTGGAGGAGGCGGACCTGTTCCCGTCCGGGGGACAGGCCGACCTCATCGTCTGCAACCCGCCGTGGCTTCCCTCGACGCCGACTTCCGACCTGGAGAAGGGGGTCTACGACCCCGATTCCGACATGTTGAAGCGGTACCTGGCTGGGTTGGGATCGCGGCTGGCCCCTGGAGGCGAGGGCTGGCTCATCATTTCCAACCTCGCCGAGGAACTGGGGCTGCGGGGGCGGGACGAGCTGCCGATGAGGATCTCCGAAGCGGGGTTGCGGGTGCTGGGGCACCTGGACACCACGCCGCGCCATCCGCGCGCCCAGGACGAGTCGGACCCGTTGCATGTGGCGCGCAGTCGTGAGGTCACAACGCTGTGGAGACTGGCCCTCGACCCCGACTGATGACGAGCGCCAGCCACGTGGCGGCGACCGCGAAACAGGCCAACCAGAGGTCCAGTCCGTAGAGGGAGATCGCCACCGAGGGCAGCACGAAGAGCACCACCGCCGTACTGACCCGCACGGGGCCGGCGGGATGGGTCCGCGCGGGGCGAGGCAGTTCGAGCCGCGACGCGCCGAGTGAGATGGCCCAGACGATGCCGAGCACTCCGACCAGCATGAGGGGCCGGGTCCACCACCAGATGGCGCCGCCGGGGGTCGGTGCGCCCCACGGACCGAAGACGATGAGGGCCGTCAGCGCACAGATCGCGGAGACGTGCCAGAGGTAGATGGTCATCAGACGTGGCCCGAAGAACATCACCATGCCCTGGGCCGGCCTCGTCCTCATCACTGCTTGGAGCGTCGGCCGCAGCAGGGTGTATGCCGCGGCCTGGATGACGGCAAGGATGGCCAGCGGTGTGGTCGGAGGCCACTGGTTGGTGAGCATGAACCAGGAGTATGAACCGAAGTACGTCAGGGCCAAGAGGGCTGCGACGCCACCGATCGCGACGCCGACCTGCCGCAGCCGGCTCAGCCGTTCGAAGGCTCCGTCGTGCAGCAGGAAACCGATCTGCTGGCAGAACAGCCACACCAGGACCATGTTGGGCAAGCCGAAGAACTGTTCCCCGAACCCGTAACCGGACTTGTCGATCCGGGGAAGATCAAGCCAGCGGATGCCTACAACGAGCCGGATGATGTCGACCGCGAGTGCGGCCACGATCAGTGTGGCTGCACTCCCGTACGGTGAACGTTCGTGCCAGCGGATCATGATCGGGGCAAGCGCCTGCACCGTCATGTACGCGCCAAGGAACCACAGCACGGAGCCCACCGGGGTGGCCACCGCGTCCAAGAGCTTCGGGGGCACTCCGAGTGCGGTCGCGGTGAGCAGCCCAACGCTCAGGAAGAGATACAAAGGTAGGGCGGGGCGTGCCAGCCGGTCCAGGCGTTTGCGGATGAATCCGGATGACGTCTCACCCCGGGCCTGGGACGACCGGTATCCGATTCGAGCAGTGAACCCGCCGATCACGAAGAACAGCGGCATGATCTCCGCGGCCCACGACGCCGGTGTGGCCCACCGGGCGTTCTCGACGCCTGACGTGATCAGGAGGCTGCCGTCGGGATTACGGCCTACACCAACCAGGACCAGGTGGACAAAGACCACGAGCAGTACACAGCCAACGCGAACCAGGTCGATGGAGAGGTCACGGTCCGCGTTCGGCCGCGGCCGGTCGGGGTCAGACACTGGTGGGTGTCCCACATTCCGAGCAGAATCTTGCTCCGGCGGGGTTCTGTGCGGAGCACGAGACGCAGACGGTGGTGGCGGCCAGGGAGGTACCGCATTCTGGGCAGAATTTTCCGCCGTCCACCTGAGCGTCGCACGACGGGCACCGAGACGGTGTCGTCGTTGCCAGGGCATAGCCGGACGTCAGGTCCACGCTCTGCAGTTTGTCGCGGAACTGGGCCTCTCGGGCCATGGCCTGCTGCTGAGCCAGTTGCTCGCTGCCGATCGGGGAGCAATTGGCGCACTGTCCCACCTCTTGGTTCCAGCACACGTCCTCACAGACCCATTGCCCACAGCCTCGGCATTGCTTGAACTCAGGCGAGATCTGTCGAACGGCGGCATCCAGCGCCCTGTCCTTCTCCTTCGAGTTGCTGCTGCGGTTGAGGAGGTTCTCGGCCGCATTGGCGAAGTCCCAGGCCTTGGTCCCGCTGAGTACGCTGCCGATGCCACGGGCGAAGCGTTGCCGCTTGGCCCGACTGTCCGGTTGGAACGTGGATCTGTATCCGTTCCCGCAGCGTTCGCAGCGGAACTCGAACTGGAACCCCTCGTCGTTGGACAGGTCGGAGAAGTTGTCTGTGAACGGGATGGATCGATCCATTGAGGGCTCCATGATGCTGTGGGGCGCGATCCGAACGTCGCGCTCCTGTGGATCGTCATATTAGCGGCTGGTCGACGATGCGCAGCGTGAATCACCCGAGTGATACGACGGGAGAAGGACGGCCCGGACATGCCGTCCGGCTCACGTCGAGGACTTGCCTGGTGCCGCCACCCTCGTCGACAGCCTTCGCCCCAACCGTTGCAGTGGGTCCTCGAAGATCTTCTTGCTCACCGACGCCACCGCGATCACCAGCGCCGTGGTCAACACGAACAGCAGCACACTGTAGCGGCCGGGGACAAACTCCCTGATGACATTGGCGCAGAGCATGTGCATCAAATACATCCCATAGCTGATGGTGCCGACGTAGGCCAGCGGTCTCCAACGCAGAACGGGGTGGAGCAGGGTGTCTTCAGTGATGCACACGCTCGCGACGGCCGCGACCATCAGCACCTGGGTGAGCTGCTCCGGGGTGGGCCAGATCAGGGAGAGAACGATCGCAGCGAAGCAGGCGAGGGGAAACCATCGAGCCGAGAGCAGCGGCGACATCCGCTCGAACACGGCGGGCGCGTCCAGCAGTAGAGCCGCTGCTGAGCCGAGCAAGATCGGCAGGGCCAGGCTCGCCGCGATGGTGACGATCAACGCTCCGCTGGGCAGGTGCATGGCTATCTGGCTCACGAGGATGAGCATTGCGAGCGCGATGAGCGGGCCACTGAGCGTGTTGCCACCCTTGCGCAGACCGAGGAACATCAACAGCACGAGTAGTGGTGGCCAGAAGAGGTAGTACTGCTCCTCGGTGGCGAGCGACCATGCGAAGTAGAAGGTGACGGAAGGTCCGGCGGAGAGGTCAACGAACCAGTTGGAGGTGTAGGTCAAGAAGGCCGGCAGATGGCTCAGGAACTGGTCCGAGGCCGGAGTTCCCCGCTGTGTCAGGACGGTGAGTGCCACGTAGGCGGCCAGCACAACGTAGTAGATCGGCATGATCCGGAACACTCTGCGGATGTAGAAGCCCTTCAGGGAGATTCGGCCTTTGCGGCGCCTTTCGCGGAGCAGGAGTGTGGTGATCAGGAACCCGCTGATGGCGAAGAACATGTCGACGCCGAATCCGCCCTTGGTGAAGAACTCGGGGCCGGGATTGCCAGAAGTGTGCTGCCAGATCACTGCGATGACGCTCAAGGCGCGCAACGCGTCCAGGGCTCCGAAATTCTTGGTGCGCTGGAAGTCCTGGTAGGTGGCGACCTTCTGGCGCCGATCGGTACTCACGTGGATTCGTCCCGTCTCGTCAAGCTACCGTGGGTGAGGCGAAACGCGGGCCGGTGAATTGTCCAACGCATCGGTCGATAAACTTCATGTCGGCTCATCTTTCACCACCGGTTCGGCCCTGACAAGCAAGAACTTCAACGACATCCCACTCAGGAGTGCTGCGTGTACAGCAAACAGTGGGCCGTGAGGGCCGCCTTGGCCGGGGTCGGGGCTTGTCTTGTGTCCACGACGCTCGCGGTACCAGCCATCGCAGAGCCGTCCGCGGAAAGCGCCATGACCGCTGCGCGCACCGCCGCGAAGACCGTCATCGCGCTGGTGAGGGGAGACAACATCGAAACACCGAAACACGTGGACGGTGATCGGGTCCGCGATGATGGTGGTGTCCCGGCGCAGTTGTTGAACCACTATTACGGTAGAAGCGGTCGCGACGTCGTGATCGATTGGTCATTCTTTGCCGAGGACCAAGGGTTCATGGAGTTTGCCCGCAGCCTGCCGGTGGACCGGACGGAACATGCCTATTCCGCGGTGATCGACAAGAACGGGGCGGATATGGTGCTGGCTCTGAACAACTTCGCGGTGACCCGTACGTCGCAGAACTGCTATGTGGTCAGGGACTATTACGACTTCGATGCGAACTCGCGTTTCGCGGCCTTGAAGCAGGACGCGCTGGATGGCAAGGCCAAGGAATTCACCATCCGCGCATCGGGGTGTGAACTCTAGGCCGTTCTGCCGAGGTCAGCTGTGGTGGGTCCTAGCGGGCTCGAACCGCTGACTCCCACGGTGTAAACGTGGTGCTCTACCAACTGAGCTAAAGACCCTTGATGCCTTCAGGAAAAGGCACTTGTTGCATCCTACCTTGTCCCAGACCGTGGAATGCACCACGAGGACATCATCACGTGATGAAACATGCCTAAGATGGGTTGTCTGTCTGCACCATCCACCCCAAGGAGTACATGTGATTTCGATGAAGCGCGCCTTGAGCGCGGTCGCCGTCTCGGCGTCCGTAGCGTTGTCCGGCGCCATCGTCGCCGCCCCGATGGCCCAAGCCACCGTCGACAATGCCTCGACGGCGTCCCAAACCCTCGTCGCGGCGAAGGCGAAGAAGGCGTCCAAGCCCAAGATCGTGCAGCAGCCGCGGTCGGCATCGATCCGTGGCAAGGCCAAGGCGACGTTCAAGGTCAAGGCCTCTGGATCGGCCTTGAAGTACCAGTGGTACATCAAGCGCTCCGGAAGCAAGAAGTTCACTTCGGTGAAGACCGCCACTCGCTCCTCCTGGACCACGGCCAAGCAACCCAATCGCAGCACCACCGCAAAGGTGCGCGTGGTCGTCAGGAACTCCTCGGGCAGGGTGACCTCGAAGACAGCCAACCTCAAGGTGACGGCCTGGAAGAAGCCGGTCATCGGTTCGAGCAAAGCGACCCGGGTGAACCATGCAAAGGGCACGGTATTCACCGTGGCCGGTCGCAACCTCTCGGGCGCTAAGGTGACCGCATCGAAGATGAACGGATCCAAGCTCTCCATCCGACTGGTCGGCCGGAACGCGTCGAAACTGAAGTTCAGGGTGGGGCGCAACGACGTTGTGGACTTCAACAAGATCACAGTCAGCAATCCTGCCGGGAAGTCGTCCACCGTCGTGCTGTTGATGCGCAAGGTCAGCACCAAGGATCACAAGGCAGTCGTGCAGCAGATGCGGGAATTGAACACGGCGGTGAAGGACGCTTACGGCTACTGGGAAGACGAGCTCGTCGTTGGCGTCCGCTATGCGCTGACGTCTGCGACCAACAACACCAAGCGGTGGGAACCTGTCGACGCATCCGCTTCTCAGGTGATCACGAATGCGGCCTTGGCCGAGATCGCCGTTTATGACGATGATTACACGCAAGATGATGTGGACTTCTACTACACGGAATTCCTCGACTGGTGGGAGGCGCTGAGGGTGTACATGAAGATCTGATCCTTTGCCTCCATCAAACCGAAGACGGCGGTGGCCGGCGCGCGTACGCGGGCCGGCCACCGCCGTCGGGCATTGACGGAGCGCGAAAGCGCTCAGATCCACATCGCTGGATCGATGTACTCCGCGGGATCCACCGCCGGCTCGTGCTCCTCCGGCTTGCGCCGACGGTCACGGGCGGGAACCCCGGTGAGGATCGAGTTCTCCGGTGCGTCCCTGACCACCACGGCGTTGGAGCCCACGGCGGAATCCGAACCGATGGTGATGGCTCCGAGCACCTTGGCGCCGGCTCCCACCGTCACCCTGTCACCCAGGGTGGGGTGTCGCTTGCCCTTGGCCAGCGACTGTCCGCCCAGCGTCACGCCCTGGTAGAGCATGACGTCGTCCCCGATCTCCGTGGTCTCACCGATCACCACGCCCATGCCGTGGTCGATGAAGAACCGCCGCCCGATCGTGGCACCGGGATGGATCTCGATGCCGGTGAGGGCCCGAGCGAACTGTGAGATGGCGCGGGCCGGGAACTGGAAGGCACCTCCCTTGAGCCACAAGCGATGAGCCAGGCGGTACGCCCAGATCGCGTGGAGGCCCGAGTACACCACCGCGATCTCGGTGTTGCTGCGCGCGGCAGGATCGTGGTCGCGGGCGGCGCTCAGGTCTTCGCGTACGCGGCTGATGAAGGACACGGGTCTCCTTGGACGTGGGTGGTGGACGTGGCGGCGGGTGTCAGCCGCGGATGTCCTCGTAGAGGACCGTGGAGATGTAACGCTCACCGAAGTCGGGAACGATCGCGACGATCAGCTTGTCCTGGGCCTCGGGGCGCTTGGCGATCTCGAGGGCGGCCCACACGGCTGCGCCTGCGGAGATGCCGCCGAGGATGCCTTCCTCGGTACCCAGGGCGCGGGACACGCGCACGGAGTCATCCAAGGTTGCGTCGAACACCTCGTCGTAGATGTCCTGGTCCAGGACCTCAGGGATGAAGTTGGCGCCAAGACCCTGGATCTTGTGCGGGCCCGCCTTGCCGCCGCTGAGCAGCGGGGAATCGGAGGGCTCAACGGCGACGACCTTGACGTCGGCGTTCTGCTCCTTCAGGTACTGGCCTGCACCGGAGACGGTGCCGCCGGTACCCACGCCTGCCACGAAATAGTCGACCTTGCCGTCGGTGTCGTTCCAGATCTCCGGGCCGGTGGTGGACTTGTGGATGGCCGGGTTGGCGACGTTGGCGAACTGCTGGGCCCAGATGGCGTTCTCCGTCTCGGCCACGATCTGCTGAGCGCGCTCCACGGCGCCACGCATGCCCTCAGCGCCGGGGGTCAGGACGATCTGGGCGCCGTAGGCGCGCAGCATGACGCGACGCTCGGAAGACATGGTCTCCGGCATGGTCAGGATGACCTTGTAGCCGCGCGCCGCGCCGACCATGGCCAGGGCGATGCCGGTGTTGCCGGAGGTGCCCTCCACGATGGTGCCGCCGGGCTTGAGCTCGCCGGAGGCCTCAGCGGCGTCCACGATGGCGCGGCCGATACGGTCCTTGACGGAGTTGGCCGGGTTGTAGAACTCGAGCTTCACGGCCACGTTGCCGGGCAGGCCCTCTGCCAGACGATTCAGGCGGACCAGCGGAGTACCGCCGACGACCTCGGTGATGTTGTCATGGATGGGCATGTGTTTCCTCTCGACTTGAGCTTGAGCAGGCGGGAACGCCGAAGGTGGGCCGTGCACGTCGCAGATGACCTGCCGGTCCCTGCCTCCAGGCTAGTCGGCTCGGGTCAGCTTGACCGCTGGAATGTGGCGAATTGTGTCCTTGCCTTGGCCAGCTTGGGGTTGATGATGACCTGGCAATAGCCGACCTCGGGGTGTTCGGCATAGAAGTCCTGGTGCTCCGGTTCGGCAGGGTGCCAGCCGGAGAAATCCTCGATGGTGGTGACGATGGGTTGGCTCCAGTTGCCCTGATTGCGCTCGATGGCCGCCTGCATGCGCGTGGCTTGGTCCTGATCGAGGGGGAACAGTGCGGAGCGGTACTGGGTTCCCACGTCGTACCCCTGGCGGTTCAGCGTGGTGGGGTCATGCATCGTGAAGAACATGTCCAACAGCGTGTCCTCGTCGATCACCGTGGGGTCGAAGGCCACGGCCACGGCCTCGGCATGCCCGGTGGTGCCGGAGCAGACCGACTCGTAGTACGGCTGCGCAGTGTGTCCGCCCGTGTACCCGGATTCCACACCGGTGACACCCCGGACCGTGCGGTACCAGGCGTCAAGGCACCAGAAGCAGCCGCCGCCCAGCACCAGGAGTCCTGACGCCGGCGGCGTCGCCGCGGCGCTCATGCCCGACGACGTGGGGCCGGCTTGATCGCTATCGGCTGGATTGGTGTGTGGTTGCGTGATGTTCACGTAGGACTCCAACGTCCGGACCCCGCGAGATTGTTCCCGGGGCATCGCCGGAGGGCCGCCACACCGGAGGTGTTCCCACTTCACCTGTTCCGCGGCAGGCCCACGGACGGATACGGTTGGGGGCATGAGTCGAGTCGAGGCACCGTCCCCCTCCCTGGCTGAAGTGTGGTCCACGGTAGAAGAGCTGTGGCCCAGTACGTTGGCGGAACCATGGGATGCGATCGGGCCGGTGACCGGAGACCCGGAACAAACCGTGAAGTGCATCGTGCTGGCGGTGGATCCGACCCTGGCCGTGGTGGACGATGCGCTGGAGCGTGGAGCAGATCTGCTGATCACTCACCACCCGCTCTTGTTGCGTGGGGTGCAGTCGGTGGCGGCCAATACCTTCAAGGGGCAAGTGGTTCACCGGCTCATCGAGAACCGCTGCGGACTCTTGACCGCTCACACCAACGGCGACTGCGCCATCGGTGGAGTCTCAGAGGTGCTGATCCGCTCGTGTGGGGGGCAGGATTCCGTCCCGTTGGTGGCGTCGGCCGGGGGAGTGGAGGGCGAGGGGCTTGGTCGCGTGGGTGACCTGCCCCGGGCCATGCGCCTGACCGAGTTCGCGGAACGCGTGTACTCCGTCTTGCCTTCCGTGGCGGGCGGTGTGCGAGTGGCGGGGGATCCCGACGGGCTCATCCGCCGCGTGGCCGTGTGCGGCGGTGCAGGCGATTCCTTGTTCGACGAGGTCCGGGACAGTGGTGCAGACGTCTACGTCACGGCAGACCTGCGCCACCATCCGGCCTCGGAGGCCCGTGAGGCGGCTGGCGGTGGCCGACCCTATCTGGTGGACGTCTCCCACTTCGCTTCTGAATGGCTGTGGCTCGGAGCCGCCGCCGGTGTGCTGCACAGGTCCCTACAGGACCAGGGATTCGGCGTGGAGATCGCCGTTTCAGGGATCAACACCGACCCATGGGACTTCATTCTGACGCCATGAGTCACAGGACGTCCGACATCGCGGGCAGGCCTGCTTCGTGCCCAGCCCGCCACTTTCTCAGCCTGTCTCTTTCAAGGAGTACCTCCAAGTGATCACTGCATCCCCAGAACAACAGCGGCTGCTGCTCGAGCTGCAGGCTCACGTGTCCGCAGGCAACCTGCTCTCCAGACAGCGGCGCGAGGCATTGGAGGACCCGGAGCTGCTCTCCGCCCGTGAGGTCGTCGACGCGGCCCGCCTTCGTCGCGACGAGACCGCCGCTGACCAACGCACGGCTGACGCCGAGGTGCAAAGGCTTGAGGATCAGGCGGCCAAGGTCGCGGAACGAATCAAGGGCAACGAAGCCAAACTCATGTCCGGACAGGCAGGCGCATCGACCTTGCAGGGGCTGCAGCGTGAGATCGAGTCGCTGACGGCAACCGCTGCGGAACTGGAGGACGAGGAACTCTCTGCGCTGGACTCCGCCGAGTCGGCCGCGACGGATGTGGAAGCTGCCGAGTCTGCGTTGGCCTACGCAACGGACCAACTGACGAAGGTCCAAGCCGAGGTGGATGCACGGGTTGCCGAGCTTGATGGTCGTGCCGCCGAAGAATCGGCCGCGCGGGCGTCCGTAGCGGCCGGGGTCCCGGAGGACTTGCTGGCCGACTTCGAGGATCGGCTGTCCCGACACGGCGTAGGTGTCGCGAAGCTGGTGGGGTCTGTGTCCGGTGGGTCCGGGATGGCGCTCTCCCCTGGGGATCTGGCGCAGATCCGAGCGGCTGCTGAGGACGAGGTGGTGTATTGCCCCGACTCCGGGGTGATCTTGATCCGGGAGTGAGGCGACCGGTGGAGGCTCGTGTCGATACCTACCGGCTCGGAGCAAAGTACTGAGTACGTACGCACAAATTACGCAAGCCTCTGGATACACCATGCATTGGGCTATATCTTGGACGAATCACAAGCGCTCGGCACGGGTCAGTCAGGCCCATTCAGAGGTATCGTTCAATGACTTCATCAATCGAATTTCCTTCAGCATCCACGCCTGCCGGTGATCCAGACTCGACCGAACGAGGTCCGGGCTGGACCACCTTCAGAGTGTGTAAGCCCCAGCTCCTGGACCGCGTCGTTGACGGTCTGAGGCGTGACGCTGCTGCCGTCATCCTGGTGGGCGAATACGGGGTCGGCAAGTTGAGCTTGGCCGGCGAGGCCGTTGCGGAGCTGGCAAGCCAGTCAGAGACACTCTCCGCCGTGGTGACGGTGGTGGACCAACAGGACGTAACGGAGGAGCTCGTCGATTCGCTGAACGTGGACGGGGAACGCTTCCTGGTCCTGGAAGGCATCGATCAGTATCCAGCTGAGGCTGCCGCCACGATCGAGCGGTTGGTCGGCACTCCCGGGCTGAGGATCGTAGCGACGGCCAGACGTATCCGCGGGGGAGCTACTCGGTTGGCTTCGAGGGCGGGAGTCCGACGGTTCGCGGTCCCGGCGTTCTCGATCTCCGAAGCGGAACGTTACGTGTGTCTGCTGCTGGGGTGCGAGGCCGTGGAATCGCTCACCTTGCGACGCTGGTACCGCATGACCGAGGGAAATTTCGCCTCCCTGACCATGCTCGTTCAGGCCACTGAGGAAGAGGGCGGTCTGCAGAGTCGGCGCGGCTTGGTCTGGGAGGCGGCCGCCGGTGAATCCGTGCCTGCCGAACTCACCGAAGATCTCTTGCGTCGCTGCACCGCTGAGGAGTTGGAGACCCTGCAGCTCGTTGCCGCGGCAGAACCCATCGTCGAGGATCCGCTGCAGCGAATGATCCAGCCCGAACAGCTTGCGCATCTCGTTGAGCAGGGCCTTCTCGCCGTCGAGAGGCGAGCGGACGGCGGATCCAGGATCAGCTTCAAGCAACCGCTGCACGCCATGGTCGTCAACGAACAGACCTGTCCGGATCGTCGTCGAGAAATCAACCTGCGCCTCTATCAGACGCTCCTGGAAGACTTGGGGCGTCGCGATCCGACGGCGGCCGGTCGGAGGGTGACGCGGCTGGTCGCGTTCGGTCTCGAGGCGGGTCTCGAGCTTCCGATCGAGTGGTTGTCCTCCGCCCTGAACCACATGGTGAGGCTGGGGACCGACGAGGGACTGCGCACTCGCATCTGCACGGTCATCGCGATGCACAAGGATGCGAATTCGACGCAGCTGGCCAAGGCGGCCATCTGGGCTGCTGTGGCAGCCCGATTCAATGGGGACAAGGAGCTTGCCGCCGCAGCGCAGCAGTGGGGGATCCGGGCGGCGTCCGCGCTGAAGCCAATGGTGGGGGCGCCTGATCGGCTCTATGCCGCACTTCAGGTTCGGCTGGCCACGTATGAATCGACCGATCTGGGAGACATGGTGGCCGCCAACGCCAGGTTGGCCACCCTCGAAGAGGCCAGTCGTGAAGCGCACGAGAATGTTCGCTTGTCCGTGAGGAGTGCGCGCATGGCGGCCAGGGCCGCGGCCGGCCACCTCGACAGCGTCGGTGAGGTTCTCACGAACGAGTCGCGACTTCTGCAGTTGCCGGTGGAGCGGGCTCGATTCTGGTCAGCTGTGGCCTCGACGCTGGTCCTGGCGCAACGGGGTCAGTTCTCGGAAGCGACAGGACGCTCCGACGTCGCCGTCACCATGATGGGTCTGGGTGGAGCCGGCTACGGCCCCAACGCGGAACTGCTGAGCTTCTGCACCTATTTAAGCCATTGGTTCTCGGGTGCGCCGGAGTTGTCCCGAGACGCCTTGGAACAACTGCGTGCGGTTGCCCTGACCGACCAGTCCAGCTGTGGTCTGGCGGATCTGGCCGAGGTCCTCCAGGCGAATTCCTTGGGACACTGGCAGGAGGCCGAGCGCAGGGCCCATGTGCTGATCCTGCGCTTGACCGAACACGACCCGTTTGTGGTGCGCCCCTTGGCGCGGGCGGCTATGGCCTTGGCACTGGCGGCTCTGGGACAGCGCTCCGCTTCACTCCAGGCCATCCGCATTGCCGAGACCGGTCGCTTCGGGGTATCCCTCATGGCCAGGGGAATGCTCCTGACGATGACGCTGAGAGCCCGTCTGTGGTGCCAGGCGTCGGACACGGCGGCAGTCGCCCGGGACACCGCCAACTGGGCGGCGGCCGATCACCTTCCCATGGTGGAGCTGGTGGCCATTCACATCCGTGGGCTCGCAGAACCCGAGTCGCTGCCGCAACTGCTGCCGAGGTTGACAGTGCTCGCCGGGGAGGTCGACGCTCCGGTGGCGGAGGTCATTCGACAGCATTGCCAGGAACTCGCAACGCTGCAGCCAGCCTGGGAGACGCCTGCGGCGCGCATCCTGGCATCGTTCGGAGCCTGGATGCCGTTGCCCTCAGCACCTCAACTCTCCGCTCGTGAGCGTGAGATCTCCCTGCTGGCAGCCTTGGGGTATTCAAGCAAATGGATCGCGGAGCATCATCACCTCTCCGTGCGCACGGTGGAGACGCACCTTCGTCACGTCTTCACGAAGATCGGCACCACCAATCGCGACGAGCTGAGGGGTTGGTTCCGAAGGGAGTCGGTCGGCGGCTGAGTACGTAGTCCGACACCCGCAGGGGAGCCCTGATCGCGTTTGTAACGCTGTTGGGGATATAGCCTGAAACTCGTCTCGGTAGGGCTTGCGTATTCACCGCCCCGACCACCGGTCCCACTTCCTAACCTGTGTCTGTTATCACCAACGGACCCGTGGTTTGAGGAGTAGCAGGTGCTGGTTGAGAGGAAGAGTGCGGCCTCAGGGCTGCACGGGCTGACGCGCACGGTCAGCCGCAGAATGAGATGGGCCGGTGCCATGCGCCGACGGTTGTACATCACGGATTCCCTGGTGGTCGTCGGCGCGGTGGCCGTTGGCTGGCTGACGCAACAGTTCACCGCGACCACGGACCAAGGAACACTACGGGACGCATCACTGTTGGCCCTGACCTGGCTCCTTCTGCTGGCAAGCACCCGCACCCGTGGCGACGAGATCCTTGGGGCGGGTGGCAAGGAATATCGGCTGGTCGCGCAAGCAACCTGCCTCGCTTTCGGTACCATCGCCATCGCTCGCCTGATCATGGGGTGGGAGGGAAATCGCACCCTCCTTCTCACGGCCTTCGCCGTTGGCATCACAGAGCTGTTGGTGGGCAGACGGGCGTGGAGGTACTGGCTGCTCTGCCGCAGGGAGGCCGGGCACTTCGTCTCCCGAAGCCTCGTGGTGGGATGCACGGACGACGTGGGTCGTCTGGTCGCGGCTCTGGACGGCAAGGCCACGCAGCCATATCAGGTCATCGGGGTGACCCTCACCGACTCCGGCCAGCGGACCGAATCCAAGCCGGCAGAACCCACGCTGGCCGGACACCGAGTGGTGGGAGACCAAGGCAACGTCGTGGCCACAGCGGCCCGGATCGGGGCGGACACCATCATCGTGGCGGGGGAGAACCCAGGCACGCCTGCCTTCGTCAGGCAGCTCTACAGCCAATTGGAAGGAACACCCGCTCGCCTGGTGCTGGCGCACAGGGCGGGGGAGGTGCTGGGCAGCAAGGCTGCCTTCCACCCCGTCCAGGGACTGCCGCTGCTGGCGCGGGATATTCCCACCTACCGGGGCGGTCAGCTGGTGTACAAACGTGCACTGGACATCGTCTGTTCCGCAGTGGCGCTGCTGTTCATTGCGGTCCTGACACCCTTCATCGCATTGCTGATCAAGGCGGACTCACGTGGCCCCGTGTTCTTCTCCCAAGAGCGCGTCGGCCGGGATGGCACGTTCTTCAAGATGTACAAGTTCCGCACCATGGTCACCACGGCGGAAGCCGACCTCGAAAAGCTCAAGGACGCCAACGATGGCGCAGGCCCTCTGTTCAAACTCAAATCCGATCCGCGTGTGACACGGGTGGGCCGCGTGCTCCGCAAGCTTTCCCTGGACGAGCTGCCGCAGTTCTGGAACGTGCTGAAGGGGGACATGAGCATCGTGGGCCCCCGGCCACCGCTGCCCCAGGAGGCAACCACCTACGACGGTCAGGTGGCGCGCCGGCTCTACATGAAGCCCGGCATCACCGGACTCTGGCAGGTCAGCGGGCGCAGCGATCTGAGCTGGGACGAGAGCGTCCGCCTGGACCTGAGCTACGTGGAGAACTGGTCCGTTGCCAGGGACCTGCAGATCATGTGGCGAACGGGACGCGCCATGATCCAGCCGCAAGGAGCGTACTGATGCTTGCACCGCGCGCCGTCACCGTCTCAGGAGTGAAGGTCCGTGCTTTCACCCAGAGCGCCCTCACGCAAACCGTCACCACTCTTGCACAGTCCCCGGGCACCGACGTGCTGGTGGGCGTCAATGCTCACGTCTGCAACCTGGCCCGCCGAGACCCGGACCTACGCGGCTTCCTCGACAAGGCCCTCAACTACGCCGACGGGCAGTCGGTGGTGTGGAGCGCCCGCCTGCTCGGGATGCCCGTGCCGCAGCGCTTGGCCACCACCGATGTCGCGGAGCCGATCCTGCGTTCAGCGGCCGCTGCAGGACTCCCCATCTACTTCTTCGGGGCCCAACCTGGCATTGCCGACGCGGCAGCAACCATCCTGCGCTCACGAATCCCGGGGCTGAAGCTACGTACTCACCACGGCTACGTGAAAGATGAAGAGACGGCAGCGCTGCTGACCGACATCGCCGAACACGGAACCAAGATCCTCTTCGTCGGGTTGGGTGACCCGACCCAAGAGCGCTGGGTGGCAGCCCATGCGGAGCAGCTGCCGCCGGTGGTGCTGACCTGCGGAGGCCTCTTCGACTGGCTCAGCGGTCATCACCGGCGGGCGCCTCACTGGATGATCGACGCGGGCCTGGAATGGCTGTGGAGATTCATGATCGAACCCAAACGCCTCGCCAGGAGATACCTGGTGGGCAACCCCTCCTTCATGTTGGCCGTGGCCAGGGAACGGTTGCTGCTCAGGAACCGAGCACGCGCATGACTCGTGAGCACTCTCTCGGCCGTCAGAGCGTGTTCAGTTTCCTCGGGTCGGCCACGAGCGCCGCCATGGGTCTGCTGCTCGTGGTGGTGCTTGGACGCGTCCTGGGAGAGGCCGGGTCCGGAATCGTGATGCAGGCCGTCGGGGTGTTCATGATCGCGCTGGGTATCTCTCGCTGCGGTATGGACTCGGCAGCGATCTGGCTGCTTCCGCGACTGAGCCTCGACGCCAAGGCCCACGTGGCTCCAACGGCCTGGTTCATGATTCTGACCTCCGCAGCCATGGGGATCATCTGCGCGGGTGTCATCACGGCCACGGTGCATCTCACCGGCAACGGCAGCGAGGCCACCCGAGCCATCTCGGCCTCGGCCTGGTTCCTCCCACCCACCGCCATGCTGCTCACCGGTTTGGCGGCCACCCGCGGGCTGGGTGGAGTCGCTGCCTACGTCCTGGTCGGCAACGTCGTCCTGCCGACTCTTCGCCCGGTTGCCATCATCGTCTTCGTCGCTGCAGGCGCCGGTGCGGTGGGGGCCACCATCGCCTGGGCAACACCGGCCGTCCCCGCGCTGGCCCTCGCTCTCGGCGTCCTCGTCTTCCAAATCCGCCGCACAGCCGAGGGACAGCGGAGCACCCCGATGGAGTTCTTCCGCTCCGGCACCCCAGGCCGAGCACTCAGATATGCCGGCCCCAGGGTGGTCTCCTCAACCTTGGAGCAAGTCCTTGCCTGGGTCGGGATCATCCTGGTCGGGTTCCTGGCCGGTCCCGTCGCCGCAGGTATCTACGCCGCAGCCACCCGCTTCGCCACCTCCGGGTTGATCGTTGACACCGCCATCCGCGTGACCGTGTCCCCCCTGTTCAGCCGGCTGCACCACCTGGGCCACATCCCGGAACTGGTCCACGTCTACCGCCGCGCAACCAGCTGGCTGGTGCTCTTCAGCGCACCCGTCTTCCTCATACTGGCGATCTTCGCCCCGGTCGCACTGGGACTGCTGGGGACGGGCTTCACCGCCGGAAGCACCACTCTGGCCGTGATGTGTCTCGGAGCCATGGTGACGCTGATGGCAGGCAACATCCACTCCATCCTCCTGATGGGAGGCCACAGCGGACTGGCCGCACTCAACAAGGTCGTCGTGGTGAGCGTCAACATCATCCTGATCCTTGTCCTCACCCCACTTTGGGGAATCCTCGGCGCGGCCGTTGCCTGGGCGGTCTCCTGCCTCCTGGACGCTTCGCTGGCCACCCTCCAGGTACACCGAGTCATGCAGATCCGGCTTCCCCTGACCTCCGGCCTGCGCCCACTCCTCGGCACCTTGGCCGTCATCGGCCTCCCGGCCCTGACGGCACGCGCGCTCCTCGGGGCCACGTACCCCGCGCTCGCCGTCGCCCTGCTCGTGGGTGGCACGGGATTCCTGCTCTGGTGCCGCCTGGACCGTACCCGACTTCACCTGAACCAGTCACTACGTCAAACCGAATCCTCGTTTGCCTCCGAAAGGACGACCTCCGATGCGTGATCCATCCACCGGCCCAACCCACAGGGGCCGCGTCATCGCCTTGGCCATAGGTGGCTTCGTGACCGCGGCTGGCCTGACCGTCGCCGTCGCGGCCTCCGCCGCCAACGAACCCGACCGGCACCCAGCCGACGGAGGCACCCAGGCGGCCGCCCACACGTCGAGCACGGGCGTTGCGGCCACGCACTCCGCCCCAGCGGCGGAGAGCGGAACCCCGGGCCAGGCGCGAGCCGCAGCCGCTGCGAGCTCGTCGGCCACGAGGTCGTCTGCCACAAAGAAGCAACGCTCCGCGGACCCTGTGGCCACGAGGGCCGCTACGGCAGCCACCCTGAAGAAGGACCAAGCCAAGGAGGTCGTCGAGAACGGTCTGTCCGCGGCTCTGGAACAGCCGGACACCGCCAAGAAGTTGCGCACCGCGGTCAATGATGTTGCCCAAGAGGATTACCTCGAGGAACTGGAAGCGCAGTGGCAGGAGCTGGAGGCGTACGGCTGGCAGGCGGAGGGGTCGCCTCGGGTTCTGAGCACCAAGGTCAGGTCGCAATCGGCGAAGGATCGAACCGCGGTGATTTCCGCCTGTATCGATTCCTCCGCCGTGCGTTTCCTGGACGCTGATGGGAAGGCCATCAACGCCAAGGCCAACCGTCCCGGTCCGGCCACACAGATTTTCACTGTTCAACAGGGCAAGGACGCCCGTTGGCGCATCGTGGACAGGTCCTTCCCTGCGGATCCCGCCTGCGGCAACGACGCTGAGACGAGGACGAAGCGATGAACAAGCAATCGTATATTTTCAATGCCCGACGCCGTGTGCTTGCCGTGGCGGCGTGTGCCTCGGTGCTCCTCGCGGGCGCCGTCCTGCCCACGGCAGGACGGGCGGAGGCCGCGGAGGCGGTGACGGCGTCCACCGAGGCCGACGGTCTCACCGAGGCCACTGCGGCGGCCTCATGTTGGGAGATCAAGCAGAATGCGCCGGCGTCGACCAACGGCGTGTACTGGCTGTACACGCCGGCGCTCGGTGCACCACAACAGTTCTATTGCGACCAGGAGCGCCAGGGAGGCGGCTGGTTGTTGGTGGGCCGCGGACGCGATGGATGGTCGTCCTCCACACAGGGGTCGGGTACGCCCGCCCAGGTCTCGTCCACCGTGTCGGGGCAGGCCGCCTTCACGCCTCGTCAGCTGCCAGGCCCCATGATCGATCAATTACTCAACGGTGATCCGGTGAAGAGCTTGCCCGACGGCGTCCGGCTGGTCAGGGCCACGAACCAGGCCGGCACTCAGTGGCAGGACGCCACCTTCACCTACGAGAGTCCTCGCTCCACCTGGACGTGGAATTTCAACACCCAGGAACGGGTGGACACCGCCAAGTTCGGCTCGGTCACCTCGCGCGGCGGCAAAGTCAGCGACTTCGGCACCGACAGCTCCTACAACCGGGTCCGCACCATCACCGGATCAACGGAGGGGTGGCAGGCCGGCTTCGGATACGGCTCCAACGTCCGTGGGGCACCCGACGCGGGGAGCTACCTATGGTCAAAGAACACCTCCACCGGATATGCGCGGCCCTTCACCCAGGTCTTCGTCCGGCCACAGTTGCGCAGCACGGACATCAATGAGTCCTTCCCCTCCGGAGGAACCGCGGCCCGCACCGTGACCTCGGTGGCCAACAGCTTCGCGCTGACACAGAACTGGGGTGTTGCGGGTCTGGGCAATGGGCCGAGCACCATCGAGGGCAGCAATGAGGTCTCGGCATTCACCGAGGTCAACGGCACAGTGTTCGTTGGTGGGAATTTCCTGCGGGCCCAGAAGACGTCTGGGGGCGGATCGGCCACGAACCAGGCCTATCTCGCGGCCTTCGACCGTGACACCGCTGAACTGAAGACCGGCTTCAATCCGACGTTCAACAACCAGATCAAGGCCCTGGCCACCCTACCCGGGAACAGGATCGCCGTTGGCGGCTACTTCACCGAGGTCAACGGCAGTCCCCACAACGGCCTGGTGGTGCTCAACGCCGCCACCGGCCAAGTGGACACCGCTTTCACCGGCAAGCTCATCAACTACATCGGTAACGGGGTCCCCGTGGTCCGCACCCTCGATGTCGAGGGAGACTGGCTCTACGTCGGAGGCGTGTTCACACACTCCACCGGCGGCAGCAATCCGCGGGAGGTCTACACCCGCAACGCCGCCAAGTTCGCCGTTGGCAACGGCACCCCGGACTCGAGTTGGAATCCCGAGTTCAACGGGTCGGTGATCAGCCTGGACGCCTCTGAACAGGGGGACCGGGTGTACTTCGCGGGCTTCTTCTCGCAGTCGCAGGGGCGCGATGCTGACAAGGCCGCGGCCATGTCATCGCAGAACACGAACCTGATCCCGTGGAACGTGGTCTTCTCCAACCGTGCCAACGGCCGCACCGGCTACCAGCAGGCCGTGCTGGAGGTCGGGAACTCCGTGTGGTTGGGCGGTTCGGAGCATTCCCTCATGCGGTACTCGCGGGACGGGCTGAACATGCTGAATTCCTCGATCGGCTCCACCGGCGGCGACTTCCAAGCATTGGCCACGGACGGCACTGCTGTGTACGGCGGATGCCATTGCTTCGAGGACCAGTACGAGGGGTCAACGACATGGCCGAACATCGGCACGTCCTGGACCTCGGCAGACGCCATCTACGGCACGGGAGCGTGGAGCGCCGCCGACGGGAAACGCATTCCCGAATTCAACGGGACGTTCAACACCGCTCGTGGGGCTGGATCCTGGGCCCTGTTCGTGGATTCCAACGGCACCCTGTGGCAGGGCGGTGACTGGACCTATTCGCACCGTGCCGGATGGAACCGGCAGTGGTCAGGTGGGTTCGTGCGGCACGCGCAGAACGACGTGACACCGCCGTCGGCCCCGGGGCAGTTCTCGGCCGTTCAAGGGGAGGGCGGTGTGTCCCTGTCCTGGTCCGCAGCCACCGACACAGGTGGCAACGTGGCCTACGAGGTCATGCGCGACGACCGGGTTGTCGCCACGGTCACGGACACCTCGCTCACGCTTCCCGAAGGTGAGGCCACGACCAAGTACTTCGTTCGCGCTGTGGACCAGGCCGGCAATCGCTCTGCCTCAACGAGGGCAGTACAAGCCGAGCAACCACCCCTGGAACCCAGTTCCGTGACCTACGTACCCACCGGTTCGGACTGGAAGTACGTGTATTCGGAGAGCGGCCCTTCCGGGGACTGGACCACCCGAGGCTACAACGATGCGTCTTGGGCCACCGGAACCGCACCGTTCGGTTGGGGGCATACGAACATCGCAACGCCCCTGACCGCGGACGCGCCGAAGCCCGCTGTGTCCTTCTACCGTAAGACCTTCACGGTGGAACAGGCCTCGGCAGTCACGGCCGCGCAGATCACCACGCGGGCCGACGACGGCATCGTGGTCTACGTCAATGGCACAGAGGTGGGACGAACGCGGGTCGATCCCGGACCGGTGGGACCGCGCACGTATGCCAACGCCGCTGTGAACGCTTCCACTGCACTGGCGAATCCCGTGCAGTATGCGATTCCCAACGACCTGCTCAGAGACGGGGAGAACGTCGTCACCGTCTCAGTCCATTCGAATTACCGCAGTACGCCGAGCCACAGCTTCGAGCTGGAAGCCACGGCCACTATGGGCAGCCCCGCTGCGGTGGCCCGAGAGGAGAAGGCGCAGGCTCGAGCCTCCGAAGAGGAGGACAAGGCCCAGGCGGACGAGGAGAAGGCCCAGTCCAAGGACGCCGAGACGAAGGCCGAGGGGAAGTCTCGGTCGGCTGAAGCCGACACCCAGTCCCCGGTGGAGAAGAAGAAAGGTATCGGATCCGCCAAGGAGCCTTCGAAGGAACCGTCGAAGCCAGAGTCGAAGGCGGACGTTGAGCCGTCCGCCCAGCCTGACACATCCGCTCAGCCTGAGACGTCCGCCCAGCCGAAGCCATCCGCAGAGCCTGAGTCGGCCGATGAAACCGAATCGTCCGAGCCGGAGACGCGGGAGGATGCGCAACGATGAAGGCACCGGCCCGGTCACCGAGTTTTCGTGACAACCTGAGATCCCTCGACGGCGCCCAGAAGTCGGGTGCAGGAGTGCCGGCCTACATGCGGTGGGTCAACCGCAGGGCCGGACGGGTCATCGCTGCGGGTGCCGGGCGGATGGGCCTCACACCCAACATGGTGACCGGGATCAGTGCCCTGCTCTCCGGGCTGGGCCTGGTCCTGGTGATCGTCTTCGAGCCGCACGTCTGGACCGGTGTGTTGGCTGCACTGCTGCTCGCCGCAGGATTCGCGTTCGATTCTGCGGACGGACAGCTGGCCCGCCTGACCGGTGCAGGCGGGCCGGCGGGGGAGTGGCTGGACCACGTGGTGGACGCCATCCGGACTCCCACGGTGCACTTGTGCGTGGCTGCGGCCATGCTCTTGTACCGGGAGGACCTGAGATGGGCGGTTATCGTGGCAGCATGCTTTGCCGTGTTGTCCGTAGGGCAGTTCATGAGCCAGATCCTCGCTGAACAGCTCGCCAAGCAGCGTGGCGCGCGTGCGGAGGAGGGCAATGGCAAGCTGAAGTCGTGGATACTGCTCCCGAATGACACCGGCACGCTGTGCTGGATGTTCGTCCTGTGGGGAGCCCCTGCGGTCTTCTGTGTGGGTTACGCGCTGTTGTTCGCCCTGAACCTGCTCCATGCTGCCGTGTCGATGCGGCGCAAGTTCAGACTGCTGCGCACCCTGGGGTGAAGCAATGGCGACGTAGGCTCACTCGGAGCTGCGCTTTGGCGGCCGGGCGCTCGTTTGAACCACTCCGAGCAACTCGGTATCGTTTGCCCGCGCCTCCGCGGCGACCCAGCGTAGCTGCACCAGGTCGCCTGCGACCTGGTCGAAGATGAGCACGGCGGTGTCTCCTCGGGCGAGCCCACCCACCAGCTGCGCACTGTCCGAGGCGGTGATCAAGGAGACGCCGAGTGTAGGCGAGGCCTTCTCCAGCGCTTCCGCCAGGTCCGCGGCATAGGTTGGGTCGCTGGCGCAATCCGCCAACACCAGCTCCGCCTCGCCAGGGGTTCTGGCCAGGATGCGTTCACACGCCACCTGCACGCTCTGGTCCCGTTTCAAGGTGGGTGCACCGCGCGGGGGCCTACCTCCAGCCAGGATCGGAGTCGAGAGCATGGTCGAGACCTCTCTGACGCTACGGACTCTGCGGTCGAACGGGTTGCGGAGATAGGACAGGATCACCCCGAGGACCAGCCCCACACCTGCGGCGGTCAGGAGCAACCGGGAGCGTTGTGGCTGAGCGTAGGTGTTGTTGTCAGCGGCGGCGGACAGCACCGTGCCTCCCGCCGTGTCGACACCGCTGAGCTTGTTGCGATCCGACAACAGGTCGTTGATCTCAGTGAGCACCTGCTGTTGTTGTGCCTGGGCCTCGATTTCGGAGATGGAGCCCTTGGAGGCGTCGGCCAGAGTCCGGTTGGCCTTCTTGAGGTCCTGCTGCAGCTGTTCGATCTGCCCGTTGTAGCCGGAGATCATGGTCCGTACTCGGTCGGAAGCCTGCTCGCTCCGGTAGTTCAAATACGCCTCCGCGACCGCGTCCGCACCGGCAACGGCCTCGTCCTCGGTTCCGGCCACATAGACGACATTGACCACCGTGGTATCGGATGAGGTCAGGATCTGGGAGGCCGCACGCACGTCACGGCCCGTGACATCCGCACCGAGCTCCTTGGCCGCGCGGGAGGTCACGATCTGCGACCGAGCGATGGCGGCCTCTGTATTGCCGTCCAACAAGCCCGAGGCGGCTCGCTGCGGGGTAAAGGGCTCGGAGGTGATGACGTTGAGATTCACGGTGGTCTTGGCGGTGAAATTACGCGGTAATAAAAAGGCGCAAGCCAGCCCGACCAGAATGCTGACCACAATCATGGTCACCACGAGGCGCCACTGCCTCAGCAGAATCCGTGCATAGTGAGCCAATCCCAGGGAAGTGTGGTCAGATTGATCCATTTCCTTATCATAAAGCTATGCCTACGAAAGGGAAGAGGTGGATCGGAGCAGGACTTCCGGCACCTCTCAGCGAACGTCGTGGCGTCTCTCGACGCACGGAGCTGCCACGCTGGCCGCTCACCGCCATGCTGGCGTTCTACCCTGTGTGGTGGGTACTCGGATTCGGTTCATTGGCCTGGATTCCCTTGTCAGGAATCATGGCGTGGCTGTTGCTACGCCGAGGAGGAGCGAGGATGCCACGAGGGATGGGCATCTGGTTCCTCTTTCTGCTGCTCGTGCTGGTCTCGGTGATCGGCATCGACTCACCCGGCCGACTCGTCGGTTTCGTCTACAGAGCCTTGGACTATCTCAGCGTCACCGTCGTCTTCGTCTACGTCTACAACGCGCGGGCCAGTCTGACGCCTCAATACCTCCTGGGACTGGTCACCCTCTTCTGGGTCTGGACCGTTGTGGGCGGTTATGCCAGCGTCTTCTTCCCCACCTTCTCCTTCCGTACCCCCCTCGGCCTGCTGCTGCCCGGCTCACTACGCAACAACGAAGTCGTCGGTGAGATGGTGGTGCGACGCCTCACGCAGTACAACCCGGACAGCTGGATCGTTCTGGAGCCGCGGCCCTCGGCACCGTTCCTCTACACGAACCAGTGGGGCAACGTGTACTCGTTGTGCCTGCCCATGGTCATCGCGTATATGAGCCTGATCCGACGTGGAGCGCTGTTCTGGACGCTGTGCGCCACCATCGTGGCATCCCTGATCCCGGCCCTGCTGACGCTCAATCGAGGCATGTTCATCGGAATCGGGATCGCCTCTGTCTACGTCTTCTGGCGCTGTGCCCTCAGTGGCCGATGGAGGATCGTGGGAGGCCTGACAGCATCGGGTGTCGTCGTCGCCATCGTGGCTCAGGCGGTCGGGGTGGTGGACAGGCTGGCCTTCCGTGTGGAAAGCAGCTCATCGACAGAGGACAGGGCGGACCTCTACGGCGAAACCTTGCGTCGCTCCTTGGAGTCACCACTCTTCGGCTATGGCGGACCCCGGCCGTCCATGATCGAAGGTGCGCCGTCGGCAGGAACCCAAGGCCACCTCTGGGCCGTCATGTTCTCCCACGGATTCCCGGCCCTGCTCTGCTTCATCGCGGCTCTACTGTGGTTGTTCCTCTCCACCTACAGGGCCAAAGGCCTCGAGGGGCTCCTGCTCCACACGGTCTGCCTCGTGATCCTGGTGGAAATGCTCTACTACGGCGTGCTGCCCAACGGCCTCATCCTGGCGTTCGTTGCTGCCGCCTTGGCGCTGCGAGAGCGTGAATACGTGATTCTTCCCGATGTGAACTCGACCCGGTATGCCTCAACCTGAAGGTGTTCATCCCCTCGTGCGTGCTGACTGAGGCGTTCCACGGACCCCGAGCCGGCGCCGTGCGTGGGGAGTCGTGCGACCTGATCGAGGTAAACGGTGCAGCAACCTGCCGTCAGCGTGGTGATCGCCACCAGAGACCGACCCGTCCTTCTCAGACGTGCGGTCGGGTCCGTCCTGAATCAGCGCGGAGTTTCGCCCATCGAAATCATCGTGGTGGTGGATGGCCCGGCTCAGGAATCCCTCGTGGATGTGGAACCCGGTCCCCACGACCTGCAGTGTGTCCGCAACACCGGGAAACCCGGTCTGGCGGGAGCTCGCAATGAAGGCATCATGAGGGCCTCGGCGGATCTGGTGGCCTTCTGCGACGACGACGACGAATGGCTTCCGGGCAAGTTGGCCGCACAAATCGAGAGCCTCAAGGATCCTTCAGTGGTGCTGGGCGCCACGGCCATCGAGATCCGATCGGAGGGTGGCAGTCACGTCAGGACAGCACCTGCTGAGGTTGGCCTGGCCGATCTGTTGAAGGACCGCATCACCGAATTACACCCGTCCTCCTTCCTGATCCGTCGTTCGGCGCTCATGGGAGAACTCGGCCTGGTCGATGAGGAGATCCCCGCGTCGTACGGCGAGGACTACGACCTGCTGCTGCGGGCGGCCAAGGTGGGCAGAATCGTGGCGCTGCCGCAGCCGCTGACCGTGGTGCATTGGGACAGGGCCTCATACTTCACGCAGAAATGGCGCGGTATCGCGGACGGACTCAGTTACCTGTTGGACAAGCACCCTGAGTTCGGCTCCAGTCGCTCAGGCAGTGCCCGCATCGAGGGGCAGATCGCGTTCGCTCACGGTGCCGTGGGAGACAAAGCGCATGCGAGGAGCTGGGCCTCGAAGGCGATTGGTCATGACCCCCTTCAACCGAGGGCCTACCTGGCCCTCATGGTGGGTCTCGGCCTGGTCTCCGCGAACTGGGTGGTCAACACCCTCAACCGTCATGGAAGAGGCGTGTGAGATGCCGCGACTCTCGGTGCTGATGCCGGCCTTCAATGCTCAGGACACCGTCATGGCCGCGGTGCGCAGTACCCTCAGGGATCTTCCCAAGGACTCCGAGGTTGTGGTCCTGGATGACGGGAGCGCGGACTCAACCGCCCGTGTTCTTGGCGAGGTGAAAGATCGGCGGCTGCGGGTACTGTCGCGTGCCAATGACGGAGTTGCCTCAGGCCTGAATGTCCTGTTGGGACAGACCGACAGCGAGTACATCGCCCGGATGGACGCGGATGATCTGGTGTTACCAGGGCGGTTCCGGCGGCAGCTGGCTGCTGTGGACCAAGGAACGGACGCTGTTTTCTCCACGGTCGTGACCTGGGGCAACGGTAGGGTGACGCCGCCCAGGCCATCAGGGATCCGGCCAGAGGATTTCGGAATGCACCTGTTGCTGACCAATCCGGTGGCCCATTCCACCCTCCTGGCGCGGCGCGAGGCAGTTGCAGCCGTAAGCGGGTACAGGAAGTTACCGACCGAGGACTACGACCTGTGGCTGCGAATGAGCATCGCGGGGAGCAAGCTTCAGCGTCTACCGGTTCCGGGGTTGGCCTATCGAACGCATCCTCAGCAGATCACCGCATCTGCGCAGTGGCGCCGGAGCAGCTGGGAGAATCCGCAGATCGCCGAGGCGTTTTCTTCTCTGGCGCAGGAGCTGCTCGGCGTACCGGCGTTCCGCATCACGGCACTGGCGATTGCCGAGACCATGAGCGCCGAGGAGAAGTTGTGCCGATTCGACGAGTTCGCAGCGGCCTTTGACGCTGCGCTGACTCAGCACGGCGACTCCGCGCAGCGGGCTTTGAGGAGAAAGCTCGCGGAGCGACGCAGATGGCTGACCCACAAGGTCGCGGAAGCAGCTCCGGATGAGATGTCCAGGACTCGGCCACCCGGGCCGGACACGGTGCGGACGTCCACTGCCGGACCGGTCTCGACGGGGTCTGACTCCGCCGGGCCGGACGCGACAGGGACGTGCCCCACTGAAGATCTCCCCGTCGAGGTCGGCTCGGTCCCTGGCTCCACTGCCCGGGAACGTTTCCGGGTCGCCGTGGCAGCCGATCGTCTCGCCAATATCGCCTACCCCAAGAGTCGGCTCGTGTTGCGGTGGTTCCGCAGCGCGCAGCGGTGGAGGCAGACACCGGGACCGTTCGGGCGCGTCATGTTCCTGGCGGTAGGAGGCTCATACAAGGCCGTGACCGAAGGAATGCTGGGAATGGAGTTGCCGGTCAGCACTGAGGTGGGCCCAGGCTTGCGCTTACGTCATGGCTTCGGGATCGTCGTGAATCCGTCCTCCCGAATCGGTGCGAATGTGATGCTGCGACACGGGGTGACGCTGGGCAACCGTAAGGAGAAGAACGACTGCCCGGTCATCGAGGACGGGGCTGAGATCGGCGTCGGAGCCGTGGTCATCGGATCCGTGACGGTGGGCACCGGAGCCAAGCTCGGGCCCAACGTCGTGGTGGTCAAGGACGTCCCTGCAGGGGCGTCGGTGCACTCGGCCGGCAACGAGATCAACATCGGACGAGAAAAGAAACACACCAACGGCACCGGATGGGCAGGAACGGCGGCATGAGGATCGGATACGCTGCGGGAGCCTTCGACCTCTTCCATGTGGGTCACCTGAACCTGCTGCGGCAGGCACGCGCCGGGTGCGACAAACTGGTGGCCGGCGTGGTCTCGGACGAGATGCTGCGGCAGGTCAAGGGCATCGAACCCGTGGTCCCCACTGAGGAACGCTGCGAGATCCTGCGCCACATCGACCTGGTGGACCAGGTCTACGTGGAAACCACGCCGTCCAAACTGGACGCGTGGAGAGACGTCGGTTTCACCCACTTCTTCAAGGGCGATGACTGGCGCGGGACGGAAAAGGGGCTGCTCCTCGAGGAACAGTTCGGAGCGGTCGGGGTCCAAGTGGTGTATTTCCCGTACACCGCACACACCTCGTCAACGGCACTGCGTCGGGCGCTGTCACTGTTGGAACGAAGTGACGGCGCTATCGCGAAGTGAAGCGGTGGTCCTCGGGAAGTACCACGGTGAGGCGCCACGGTTTCGCCCTGGAAGGATCTGACAACTCGACCTCCCACCACTGGGCGGCGATCTGGCGCAGTTCCTCTGGGGTGGTGGGATTCTCGCCGGAGGCCAGCAGCCGCCCGATGAGTTCGCCTCTGGTGTGTTTGGCGAAGTGGGAGACCACCTTGCGTTCGCCGCCGCGGAGCTGGACCACATCCACCGCCACGGAGGTGGCCGGCGGCCGCGTCGCTGCCGCGGCAGAGGGGGGGGGGCGTACGTCGACCACCCATTCGTGGTTGGCCCGGGACGTCAGTGCGGGGGGCAGG
>NZ_JALAGT010000072.1 GCF_022712295.1 Galactobacter sp. | reverse complement strand
CCACCACACCCGAAGAACTCCCCCACGAAGTCCTGCCGCAGCAAACGGCCTATCGCAAAGGAAACAGACCCGACACCCAGGACGCTGCCTGACGCATCGAGCGGCCCTGCTCATGGGAGTGCAGTGAGTTCCCTGACCACGGCATCCACGATCTGCAGGTCGGCAGGGATCCACTCCACCGCGTCCCGGAGCTCCGGATCCAGGGCAAGCACGCGCAACTCGGAATGATCCTCCAACGTCCGCGGGGTCCCCGAGACCACCTCGACGGCCCAGACGCGCATGGACGCTGTCCCCTTCAACGGCCAGCCCCGTTCAGCCGAGGGACCCACGATCTCCGCACCGACGGAGACCTCGACCCCGAGTTCCTCACGCAGCTCCCGCTGCAGTGCCGCCACGGGGTCCTCCCCCGGTTCGACCTTCCCGCCAGGGAATTCCCACAACCCGGCCAGCGCCGCAGGCGCCGACCGGCACCCGGCGAGCAACGTCGTCGGGCACTGCAACGAATCCACGATGGCCGCCCCGACCACCTGGGTCCAGCTCATCAGCTTCCCCGCTGCGCGCGGGCCGAAGCGTAGAGGCAGAGCGTCGCCGCGGTGCCGACATTGAGGGACTCGGCTCGTCCATAGAGCGGGATGGCGACCCGATCCAGGCAAGCAGCCAACTCGTCGTCGGACAGCCCCTGACCCTCATTGCCGAAGAACCAAGCCGTAGGTGCGGTCAGGGAGAAGCGCTTGGCCGCACCCTTGACGGTGGACCCCACCCGGCGAGCGGCCGCGTCGTCCTGAAGCACATCCAGATCGGTGTCGCCGTAACCATCCGCGGCCAGCGCCGAGATCCCGGCACGCTTCAGGGCGACGGAGGCGTCCTCGAGCGACACGCCCGTCACCACGGGCAGGTGGAACAAGGAACCCACGGTGGAGCGCACCACCTTGGGAGAGAAGACGTCCACGGTCCCGGACAGAGCGATCACACCGGTGGCGCCGGCCGCGTCCGCCGCACGCAGGATGGTCCCGGCGTTACCCGGGTCCTGCACCCGGGCCAGCACGGCGACGAGCCCCGCACCCTCCCGCGCTACCGTCTCCAACGGCACCGACACCGCCGCCTGTGAACAGCGCGCCACGACCCCCTGCGGGCGGACGGTGTCGGCCAGCACGGCCAACACCTCATCGGTCACCAGGTGGGTCCGCACGCCATCCATCACGAGTCCCGGTTCACGCTCGGCGCGCTCGGCCGTGATGAAGACATCCTCCACCAGGCGGGTGGGGGCGGAACCGCCGGACTGCTGACCACCCTTGGGACCCTTGGCACCCTTACCTCCCTTACCCTTGCCGCCCTTGCCGACCTTGCCGCCCGTGGCGGCGCGGGCGGCATCGAAGCGTTCCTGCTGGGCGACCAAGGCCTCACGCACGGCCTGCGGCCCCTCCACGAGGAAGGAACCGGTCTTCTTCC
Organism: Galactobacter sp.; assembly: GCF_022712295.1. Classification (GTDB taxonomy): domain Bacteria; phylum Actinomycetota; class Actinomycetes; order Actinomycetales; family Micrococcaceae; genus Galactobacter. The sequence goes on along the minus strand of NZ_JALAGT010000072.1, from coordinate 1,059 downwards.
GGCCGGCGGCGGTGGAGAGCCGCGCGGTGGAGCGAACGCGTTCGGCCTGCGGGTTGCTCAAGGGTTCGGAGGCCAGCAGGGCCCCCAGTGCGTTGGACACGATGTTCACCTGTTCTGGGTGGGTCACCCGGAGAGAAGCGTGTGAAAGAAGTGGATACGTGAAAGGGACGGCACCCACTCACCAGAGTAGGTGCCGCCCCTTTTGATCACCGCTGATCAGCGGTGAGGAGTTCACTTGGCGGCAGGCGCATTCACGTCAGCCGGCAGAGCCTTCTTGGCAACCTCGACGAGGGTTGCGAAAGCTGCGGCGTCGGACACGGCCAGCTCGGCCAGCATGCGGCGGTCGACCTCGACGCCGGCCAGCTTCAGACCCTGGATCAGGCGGTTGTAGGTCATGCCGTTGGCGCGGGAAGCAGCGTTGATGCGCTGGATCCACAGGCGACGGAAGTCACCCTTACGCTTGCGACGATCGCGGTAGTTGTACACGAAGGAGTGGATGACCTGTTCCTTCGCCTTGCGGTACAGGCGCGAACGCTGACCGCGGTAACCGGATGCCCGGTCGAGAATGACGCGACGCTTCTTATGGGCGTTTACTGCCCGCTTCACACGTGCCACGTGTGTACTCCTTAAAGTTGGGGCCGCTGCGCATACCACTCATCGTGGCGGCGCGGCCTAGAGGTGTTTCGAGGTTGGTTGCTCAGATACCGAGCATGCGGCGGATGGTCCGCTGATCTGCCTTGGCCACGATCCGGTCGCCCTTCAGGCGACGGGTCAGGCGGGAGGACTTGTGCTCCAGGTAGTGGCGGCGGTTGGCCTGCTGGCGCTTGAGCTTGCCGCTACCGGTGACCTTGAAACGCTTCTTGGCCCCGGAATGGGTCTTGAACTTCGGCATGGTGAGCCTTCTCCTTGGTACTTTCCCAGGCAAGCGCCATGCATGGCGTGCCGGGGATGCTTCTCCCGATCCGTTGCCGGATCGATCGGTTCGGTGCAGGTGACCCTGTTACTTCCCGCTGCGCGGGCCGGGCCTGGGGGCCGGCTTCGGCGCGGGACGGGGAACGT